>JAGBBM010000062.1 GCA_017938485.1 Lachnospiraceae bacterium | reverse complement strand
TTCAAGCTCTGCAAATGGAACCACATATTTTTCTCTTGTGTCACGGCGAACAACAACTGCCTGTCCTGCCTCAATATCCTTTGGACCAACCTCAACTCTAAGAGGAATTCCACGCATCTCCTGCTCAGCAAACTTAAAGCCTGGATTCTTGTCTGAATCGTCAACCTTAACTCTATATGCCTTAAGCATATCTTTAAGCTCTGCTGCCTTCTCAAGTACTCCTTCCTTCTTCTGCATAATAGGAACTATCATAACCTGAGTTGGAGCTACTCTTGGTGGAAGTACAAGTCCTGAATCATCACCGTGAACCATAATAACAGCACCGATAAGTCTTGTAGTCATACCCCAAGATGTCTGATGTACATACTGAAGCTTGTTCTCCTTATCTGTATACTGAATACCAAATGCCTTAGCAAATCCATCACCAAAGTTGTGAGATGTACCTGACTGAAGTGCCTTACCATCATGCATAAGTGCTTCAATAGTGTAAGTAGCCTCTGCGCCTGCAAACTTCTCCTTGTCAGTCTTTCTACCCTTAATAACTGGCATAGCAAGCACCTGCTCACAAAAATCTGCATATACGTTGAGCATCTGAATAGTTCTAGCCTCTGCATCCTCAGCTGTAGCATGAGCAGTGTGGCCCTCCTGCCACAAGAACTCTCTTGAACGAAGGAAAGGTCTTGTCTCCTTCTCCCATCTAACTACTGAACACCACTGATTATATACCTTTGGTAAATCTCTATATGACTGAATATCCTTTGCATAAAAATCACAGAAAAGAGTCTCTGAAGTAGGTCTTACACACATTCTCTCCTGAAGTGGGTTAAGTCCACCGTGAGTTACCCAGGCAACCTCTGGAGCAAATCCTTCAACGTGGTCCTTCTCCTTCTGAAGAAGACTCTCTGGAATAAACATTGGAAGGTAAACATTCTCAACACCAGTCTCCTTAAATCTTGCATCAAGCTGGCTCTGAATAAGCTCCCAAATTGCATATCCTGCTGGCTTTAAAACCATACATCCCTTAACACTTGTATAATCTATAAGTCCTGCCTTAGTTACAACATCTGTATACCATTGTGCGAAATCTTCCTCCATGGAAGTAATCTGTTCTACTAATTTCTTGTCTTTAGCCATAATTATATCCTCACTATTATTTATTCAAATTCATCCATCTCAATTACGTCAAATGCCTCGCCTTCCGGCTCATGTTTAAATACCATGTGTTCACCAGTCACCGGATGGTCAAGCTCTATTCTTGAAGAGTAAAGTCCAATCTGCATATATCTTCTTTTGGTTCTTGCAAATATAGGATTGTACTTAGTGTCACCCCATATTCCACAACCACGGGCAGCCATCTGGGCTCTTATCTGGTGATGTCTCCCTGTTATAAGCTCTATAAGAACATAAGAAAGAACACCCTGGTCTGTCTCAAACACATCCAAAACTTCGTAATCAAGAATTGCCTTTTTAGCACCTTTTTCACCCTTTTTGGCAATTTTAGCGGTATTGGTCTTTCCGTCTCTTGCCAAATAATCTACAAGCTCACCCGCCTCATCGGGAAGCTCTCCTGTAAGGATTGCCTGATAATATTTTATTATATTGCCCTCCTGCATATCGTCTGAAAGTCTTGCAGCTACCTCGGGAGTTTTTGCAAATATCATAACTCCACCAACAGGTCTGTCCAGTCTATGAATGACTGCTACATAGGGCTCCTCATCAGATTCAGACTTGTCAAAAAGATATTCCTTAATAAGAGTTATCATATCCTTATCATTTGACTTGTCCCCTTGAGAAGGAACACCGCAAGGCTTAACGCAGGCAAGAAGAACATCATCTTCATATAGGATGTTTAATCTCATAATATCCTCACCTTTACATATTAAATCAACTGTTAGAATATCATCTTTACGGCAAAATTTCAATACGGTGAGTTACATTATCATTCATTTTCTCCACCTAAACTTCTTTTTTATCTTAGTTGCTGCTACCTCCTCATTTACTTGCTGCATTTTTCTTAAGGTCTCGTCCAGCTTTTTAAACCTAAGTTCCTCTTTTTCTTCCTTTTCCCTCATAACTGTATCAAACTGTCTCATAACATCAGCGGTTATCTCTGCTTTTATAGAGGTGGTTATAATTTCTTTGTTCTCTCTTAGAGCATTTGCAACAATTTTATTCATAGTTGCCTGCATCTGAGCTATCTTAAAATCTACTATCTTAGAATCATCAGACACTATATCCTCTTCTATATGTATTATCTCTTTTTCCTCTTCTTGCTCCACCTTGGAATTATTTTCCTCTTTAATTTTCTTCATCATCTCAAGCTTCTTCTTATTATCAATCCCCGATTTGATATCCTTTAATGTAAGTCCTCTCTTTTTTAATTCCTTTACATCCGTAAAAAGCTTGATATCCCTTTCGTCATAAAACCTGTGCCCCATTGAATTCCTCTTTATTACTAGGCCAAGCTCCTCCTCCCAGTATCTTAAAACGTGAGATTCCACTCCTAGCATTTTAGCTGCATCCTTTATCATAATTCCTTCCATAAAAAAATATCTCCTTTTTGCTCCGTATTTGTGCATTTTTAATATCTTAACTTTAACATATAACAAATGTATTTTATGAAAGAATCGTCCTACAAATTTTTACATTATATGCCACTAATCTTGTGAAAAAAGTTTGAATTCTTCCACTACTTAAATACTTAAATTGATTTTTTGGGATATACTGTATATAATGTTATCCATAATTAGCAATTACGACTAATAAATATTGGAGGGAATTATGATTAAATTTAAAAAGAAATCCATAGTGGCTATTGCTTTGTCACTATGTATGGCACTCTCTATGTGTGGGTGCGACAAAAAAAAGGAGTCTTCCTCTAGCGGTTCTGGTATATCCATGGAAGAATTTTTATCTGCCCTAGATGATGCTACCACAACAGAAGAAACCACTGAGGATATCACAACCGAAGACGAACCAACAACCGAAACTGTTCAGGTTGACCCATCCTCACCTGAGGCCTTAGAGGAGCAACAGGTCTTCGACGAATGGCTTTGGGAATCCTTTGAAGAAAGTGTAACCAGCGATACTATATCACTACACTATACTTTAGCCCATCCTGAAAACTATGGTGTAACACCACCGGAAGTTACTTACGGTGAAACCGACTTAAGTGAAGAGGCTATTGCGGAAGACTTAGCAGAGTCACAAACTACCTTGGACGAGATGTCGGCCTTTGACTATGATTTACTCACAAAAGACCAGCAGTTCACTTATGACATTATATACAACTACATTTATACAGACTTAGGTTTCTACGATAACATATATCTCTACGAGCCATTTGCATATACAAGCGGTTTACATTCCAACCTACCAATCACCCTTTCAGAATATACCTTCTATGATAAGGGTGATGTAGATGATTATTTGAAGCTTCTTGAGCTTACTCCTGATTACTTCCAGGTATGGCTTGACTTTGAACACGAAAAATCCAACAGAGGATTTTTTATGAACGTTAATTCTGCAAATGAAGTTATAAGACAGTGTTCTGAATACATCGCTGTTCCAGAAGAAAATCTTCTTATCGTTACTTTTAACGACCGAATTGGTGATGTTGAAGGTCTTACTGAAGAAGAGATTGTGGCCTACAAGCAAGCCAACTATGATGCTGTTATGAATTACATTATTCCAACCTACGAAAATGTAATTACAACTTTCGAATCACTTCAAAAAACCGGCAAAAATGATTTAGGCTTATGCTACTTAGATGGTGGTAAAGAATATTATGAATATCTTATCGCTACAAAAGTAGGAACAGATAAAACTCCAGAAGAAATAATCGCAGCCCTAGACGAAGCTATAGAAGAGGTTATGTCTGATTATTCTGTTGTTGCTATGAGTAACTATGATGCTTATCTGGAATATTTCGAAGAAGAAAACTTATATGAAGAACTTGATTTAAGAGATACCATAGACTTCTTCCACGAAGCAACTATGGATAAATTCCCTGAGATTCCTGCTATAAACTACACTGTTCAGCCAGTTCATGAATCTCTTGAGGATATTGTAAGTCCAGCATTTTATATGACTCCTCCTATGGATGACTATGAAAACAATTCTATTTACACAAACATTGGTGATGGTGACACATCCGCACTTTGGAGTACACTTGCCCATGAAGGTGTGCCTGGACATATGTATCAGTTTGTTTACTTCCTCTCAAATGACCCAGAACCAATTAGAACAGTTCTTAGCTTTAACGGTTATCAAGAGGGTTGGGCAACATATGTGGAAATGATGTCTTTTGACTACTACGACGGTTATACTCATGATTGCTATGGCGATTTTGAAAAGATAAACAATAAATTAAACCTTCTTGTTAGTGCTCGTATTGAAATAGGAGTAAACTACGAGGGATGGACTCTTGAAGATACAGAGAATTATCTTTCTGAAAATGGCTTTAATTCATCAATTGCCCAGGACGTTATGGATTACGTTGTTGCAGAACCTGCCAACTACCAGATGTATTGTATGGGATGGCTTGAATTTGAAGAATTAAAAGATAAAGCTATGGATGCTTTAGGGGATGATTTTAACGAGAAAGATTTCCACAAGGTTATTCTTGATGCAGGTCCATGTCAGTTCTATCTCTTAGAGGAGAAGGTTGACGCCTACATTGAAAGTGTAAACTAACATTCTTTTAATATAATAAAAAACAAGACACAGATTATCTTATTAAACAATAATCTGTGTCTTATTTTATTAATAAAACTTAACTAATTTTAGTACCAAGCATATACTTCAACTTCTAAGTCGCCATAATATACTTCAATACTTATAGACATAAACTCATCCTCGAGAAGAAGCTGCAATGTAGGGTCATTCTCATAATTCAATGCTTTTGCTAATTCCTCTTCAAATCCATATGAATCTGCTAAATCATCATCAGTTATATAATAGTAATCATAAGTATCTAAATCACCTAAGATCTGTTCTGTAGCATCAGCTACTTTCTCCTCTAAGTCTTCAATATAAGTTGTAGTAATCTTTATTCCTAAAGTCTCTTTCTCGTCTGTGCTTTTATACTTATATGTTGAATAATGATACTTAAGCTTGATTTCATTTTCTTTTGCATCAAAGGTACCAGTGGTTTCAACTCCATTTAAGGAAACCATCTTTATCTTGTCATCCTTCAATACATATGTTCCTGCTTCTATACCCTCTCCATCTTCATCATAGATTGCGTATGAACCATCGTCAAAAATAATAGTGTTAACTGAATAACTATCTCTACACTTATACTCTCCCTGAAGTTTGCTACGAGTGAGAATTGGCCATACAACCAAAAAGAATACTGCTAAAACCGCTACAGCAATACCACCAATAATTAAACCTTTCTTAGCCTGTGGTGAAAGAGGTTTCTTAGGTGCCTTAGGTGCCTGATTGTACATCATATTAGGCTGACCATATGGTTGCTGAGTATACATACCCTGTGTCATCTGTGGTTGACCTGTATACTGTGTGTTCATTCCCTGTGCCATTGGCTGGCCTGCATATGGTGCTGCCATCTGTGGCTGGCCTGTGTACTGAGTATTCATACCTTGTGTCATCTGTGGTTGACCTGTATACTGTGTATTCATCCCCTGTGCCATTGGCTGACCTGTATACTGTGTATTCATTCCCTGTGTCATTGGCTGACCTGTATATGGTGCTGCCATCTGTGGCTGATTAGTAAACTGTGTGTTCTGAGGAGCTGTTGTCTGTCCCAATGGATTGTTGTTTGGTTGAACACTTAAATCCATATCCTGACTAATTAAAACAGTTTTGTCCCCCGCATCTTCTACCGGCGCTGCTATTGGTGTGCCGCAAGTTGTACAAAAGCGCATTCCATCTGCCACTTCTGCACCGCATTTAGTACATATCATATGTGTATCCTCCCTCAAAAAAATAGTATCTAATTTATAATACCTTATATAAAATTATAATATAATTTCAACACATTAGCAATGATATATTTGACTATAAGTAAAAAAGGCTGTGGATTAAATCCACAGCCTTGATTATTTATTTGTTTATGTTAATTATAATACATTAACAAGCTTCTTAAGTGCCTCAAGAGCCTCATCTGGAAGCTTATCGTATCCGCCCTTGTTGTTAGCGAAGCCTTCAACAGCGTTAACACGAGTAGCCATTGAGCTCTTAAGCTCTGCCTTATAAGCCGCATCGTTAAGATCAGGAGTAAATCCTTCCCAATCCATAATCTCGATATCTTCGAAAGGTCCCCACTGAGCAAATGAAGCCTTGCCTTCAACGATTGCCTCAAGGATTCCAAGAGTATCCTTTGGCTGAACCTTCTTGCCCATGAAATCTCCAGTGTTGATGATGTAGCAATCTACATCCTTCTCCTCAACAAGCTTCTTGAACTTCTCGTAATCGTTAACGAGTGGATAAGTTCTGAATGGGTTAGCATATGGTACGATACGAATAGCATTCATATCTGTTCCAGCAGCAACACGCTCAGCTGAAGAAGTCTTTGTTGCAAGAGTTGCACCCATAACTGATGCAAGAGCTGCACCCTTAAGCTTAACTACTGGTGGAATTGTTGGGTCCTTCATAATCCAGAAGATAGCGTTAACAGGAGCATCAATCTTATCTACACGGTTTGGTGACCAAAGCTTTGACTTGATAGCACGACCGTTACCATTTCTAATATCCTCAGTTACTAACTGAATCTTTCCATCCTCGTCAAGAGTAGCTGAACAGTTCTGAGCTGAAAGAAGGTATGCGTTATCCTCACAACCAGTTGGGTAATCAGCTGTCTTATCGAAGTAAGTAGGCTCAAGTGCGATAGAAGCACAAGTATCAGTGTTGATGATGAATGCATCATCATGAAGAACCTTAATCTCGTACTTACCGTTATGCTTAGCGTGAGTAAGAGTTGACTTACCTGATCCTGATAATCCGTAAACTGAAGCAACGAACTTAGAACCATCAGCAAGTGTATACTCCTTCTGTCCACCGTGACATGAAGCATAACCATTTCTGTTAGCAAGAGCCCAAGCCATAGTAAGTGTACCCTTCTTGTGCTCACCGAAGTACTTCATACCAAGGATAGCAGCACAGTTCTCATTTGTATCAAAGTAGCAAAGAGTAAGTGGGTCACTTAAGCAGCTGTAATCAACGTCTGGACGGTTTCCAGGAATCCACTGTGGGTCTGAGAAGATATAGATATCTGGCTCGTTACCACCACCAATTGGCTGTGACTTCTTGTACATCTTTACGTACTCATCTGACATATACTGGAAGTTAAGCATCCAGTTGTAAAGGAGATTCTCTTCTCCTTCTGGAATTAAGAGATGTGCCTTAGCCATGAACTCTGGATCAAGACCAACATATACCTCTGCATGGTACATAGTCTTCCAACGAGTCTCATAGATAGCATCCATAATTACCTTATCAAGCTTAGCGTCATCTACGCCTGGCTCACCCTTAATTCTACGAGCAGTTGCGTAACGTCCTGTTACAGCACCATCGTTGAATAATAAAACCTTAGCATCAGCCTCAAGACCGAACTCCTCACCTCTTAAAATAGGCATATCTGTTACGATAGTTCCTGGTGAGTTCTTAGCTAACTCATAAGCTTCCTTAAGAGTGTTAACCTTTACTACGTTGTTTCCGTAGAAAGCTGCCTCGATAATTGAACGAGTCTTAGAGAAACCTGGCTTGCCAGCACCGATTTCGCTAATTGGATAATAAGCTTTTGTTGACATGTAAAATTCCTCCTAAAATATATTTTAATTAATTTTTTACATAGATTACTGAATAAACAATCAAATCATATCTTCTAGTAAAGTAAAAAAGTTAACCAACATAAGTATATAAGTTAGTTGTGACAAAGTCAACTTATTTCATTAAATTTTAACGTAAAAAAATAGTGCTACGAAAATCATATCTCGTAGCACTATATATTAGTTAGTCTTTCTTTTCTATGTATTTGTTGAGAGTTTCAACAACTGTATTTAAGTTGTATGGCTTTGCGATGTAATCATCAAGCTTATTCTCAAGGATACGTTCCTTATCACCAAACATAGCTCTTGCTGTAACAGCAATGATAGGAAGTCTCTTTCTATGCTCCTTATTCTCTATATCACGAATCTCCTGAGTAGCAGCGATACCATCCATAACTGGCATCTGAACATCAAAGAGGGCTGCGTCATACTCTTTCTGCTTGAAGAGCTCTACTGCCTTCTCACCATTCTCAGCTATATCATATGAGAAGCCTGCCATACCGAGAAGCTTACCGATAACCTGCTGGTTAACTGGCTCATCCTCAGCAACAAGGATTCTAGCCTTGCTGTGTGCATTAATAGAGAAGATAGCCGCATCATCCTTTTTAGCTTCTGCTTCCTTCTGAGCCTCTACCTCAGCTGCCTTAACTACCTTGAGTGGAATCTCAGCTATAAATGTTGAACCAATACCTTCCTTGCTCTGTACACTAATTGTACCGCCCATAAGCTCAGCAATCTGTTTAGAAATAACAAGTCCAAGTCCTGAACCGCCATACTTACGTGTATCTGATGCATCTACTTGTGAGAATCTGATAAAGAGCTTGTCCATATCCTTCTCTGATATACCAATACCTGAATCTGCAACTGCAATTCTAAGTGTGATAGCTTCTTTCTCTGCATCAATAGCTGCAACCTTTACTCTTACGTTACCTTCAGATGTAAACTTAAGAGCATTTGAAAGGAGACAGTTGAGAATCTGCTGAATTCTCTGTCCATCACCCTTAACAAGCTTTGGAATGTTGTTACCGAATGAACAATCAAGTGCAAGACCCTTGTTGGTTGCTGTTGGAACCTGAGCAGCAACAGTTTCTTCAATTGCACTCTTAACATCAAATATCTCTTCCTTGAGGTTATACTTTCCTGCCTCAAGCTTACTTATATCAAGGATATCATTGATAAGTCTTAAAAGATTATCTGCACAATTCTTTGCAGTTAAAAGGTTATCTCTATAATCTGCCTGTAAATCATCAGCCATAAGAGTGAGCTGGAGCATACCTAAGATACCATTTATAGGGGTTCTAATTTCATGGCTCATATTTGCAAGGAACTCTGCCTGAGTCTTATATGCTGCATTGGCATCTTCAATTGCCTTAGAAAGCTTATTCTCTGTTTCTTTCTGATCAGTAATATCAATAACTACCATGTTTATGTAATCAGCCTCAGACTTATACATAACTGTGTTAAATACCTTGCCAAGCTTCTCCATGGTAATCTCTACATCCATGAAGTCTCCTTCCTTTGTTCCGGAAGTGTTATAAGCAGTAAACCAAGCGTTGATATCCTGAAGAACGTCTATCTTACTCTCTCCAAGAATCTTGCCTTCGTAATCAGTGCTATCTAAATTGAAGTAATTACCAAACTTCTCATTTGCATTCTCTATACAGTAACCAATTCCGTTACCCATAGAGTCAGTAATAATCTTTGCCTGTGCAAAACCAATAGGAAGATTCATAAAAAGTTTCTTGTACTTATCATTCTTTGAATGACCACCTATCTCATTGCCACATAATACAAAAATGATAAATCCTGTAACCGCTGCACACAAAATACCCGTTAAAATACCTGCAGGAACTGCTCCAAATATAGCTCCAAACACAATACCTAACACTAGCTCTGCTACTGCTGCAACAATTATCAGTTTTTGCCAACCAAGCTCTTTTAACTTATCCATTGATACACCCCTATTCTATATTTTTAGTCCTTCGACAAATACTTTGTCATAATATATCATTTTACTATATATTTATCTCTCGGTCAATGTCATTATTGCTATTTTCTTCTAGTATTTTACTATGTTTTTTTCTATTGCCAGCAACCACAATTACAACAAATATTATACATGACATAACAGATATGAATATACCTAAAACAAGACCTTTAGGCATATATGTCATCTCTATAGTGTGGCGCCCTTCTGTAAGTGGAATAGCTATGAAGGAGCCACAAACCTTTTCATATGGAGTTTCCTTTCCATCAACCAAGACTTTCCATCCCTCATCATACGGAACAGATGTAAATAATACCTGGCCTTCCAAAGCCTCCACCTCACCATAAATATATCCATCATCACTATCTGTTACATTTAAGAGGTTGTTATCTAACAAATCATAAATCGCCTCATATTGAGTCCTATCAAATATAGATGTGGAAAGTGTTACAGTATAATCTTTGTCTTTTTGAACATTGTTATAATAAAATTCAACTGTGACATAATCATTTTCATTAAGCTGTCCAAGATGGAATAGCTGTGACTGATATCTGTCGTAAGTAAGCTCCTCACCATTGACATAGAATCTAATCTTGGTAAGTCCCGAGCCTCTTCCGTTTACATAGTAATCTCCTGGAAATTCCACAAAGAATGAGGTTATAAAACTTCCACTTCCAGAATTATATGGTGTAAATGTAACTCTGCTACCACTAAGGAATAAATCCCCTGAATCACTGTCAACAATGAAATCCGGTTTGATACTGTAAAAGAAGTTACTAAGTCCCACCATACTATAGGCGAGATTATTCTGAGCAGTTTCATATCTGGCATCATCTCTATTCCAATCCAAAACTTCATCATTTACGCAAAAACCTATAGACAACGGATATGGATTCTCATATATCCCTATATCATCAACAGAAGTCACATAATTATAATCATAATTGTTATAATCTCCCTCTCTTTCAAGGAGATATCTCACATTAAAAATAGAATTGGTAAATGGGGTATATCCCATATAAAGGAACTCATTCGCCCCTGTGTAAAAGCCAAGTCTTCCCATAGTTGTAACCATATCACCAAGCACAGTAGAACAAAATGTACCAACACTTGGAAGGTGATGCCAGGTCACCTCATCTAATACGGTTGAATCCATGAGCTCAACTCTGTAAAAACCGGCATTGTCTTCCTTTGCCATATCCTGAACATCTGAGTAAGCTTCTGCTATAGCCTTTGTTGTATCGTATTTGCCATCCATTCCAACATAACCATTCTCAAGGAAGCCAAAGGTTCCACTTACAACTAATTCCACGCAACACACAAAGGTAAATACCCAAGCAAAGGTCTGTTTTTTTACTTTTTTACATACTCTAAGCAAAGTCCATATTCCATAAACCACAACTAAAATAACGGAACATACTACCACTTTAGTGCTAATAGTAGGAATCTGATTCTTACATAATACCACAAACACGAAAGCCCATATGGCTGCCATAATTACTTCATAGTGTTTAGTATTCTTAAGTTCACACAATACCTCATAGCTGATATCAAGCAGTATAAATACATACAAGAACGTAAATCTGTTAGGAATTCCGTACTGATTATGGAAACCATGCCATACATAATTTAGCAATTCGTTATTGCAACTTGCCACGAGGATAATTAATAACAGAATTTTTCTAATTTTTTCGAAGGACTTTTCATTGAGGTGAAAAAGGTATAGGAAAAATGCAAATACTGCAAACATTCCACAATACATATTAGCTCCACCATCAAAGGTCTGATTGGTTATGGTTTCTGTAAGAAACAGTTGTTGCTTAAGAATTTCAAATATATTGCCATACCAATTCCACTTTGGTAGTTCCATATTGCCTGCTGCTGTAGCCATTATGCCAAAGTAGGCAGGAACAAGAGAAAACATGGCAAGTCCTCCACCCAAAAGAGAACATACCGCAAATCTAATTCCGTTTAGGAAAAAGTCCTTTATACCTGGATGCTTGTAAACAAAGAACCAAAGCACCAAAAATATACATATCATAAAACCTATATAGTAGTTACAATATAAGCAGTAGAACAGTGCCAATGTGTAAAGCTTAGGATCTCTATCTCTCATAAGCTTTTCAAAGCCAAGCATAAGAAGTGGGAACATCAAAATACAATCCATCCACATTATATTCCAACAATATCCAACCACATAATTGCTAAGAGCATATGCCACAGCTATAGCTACGATATAGGCATCATTTTTCTTCTTGCCATCCTTGTTTGAAAGATAGTATGCCATAGTTGTAGAAGAAAGACACACTTTAAGTGCAAGTATAAAATTAATTCCCAAAATGAGATTGTCTTTACTAAAAAAGAGCAACAAATAATTAAATGGGCTATTGAGATAGTATGCCGATAGAGACATAAAGTTAGAACCCATCGCTATATTCCAAGTGTAGAAAAGACTTCCCTCGTTAACTAACTTATCCCTAAGCTCTGCAAGAAAAGGAAGATACTGATGTACACTATCAACTATAGTTAGGGAATTGTTTCCAAAAGGAACTATTTGCTCTGCCACACATATGGCAATCATAAGAATTGCCACAATTATAAAGGATAAATAGTAACAGTAATTTGCCTTAATATTTTCTTCAAAACTGCGACGTTCCTTATTAAAAACAAATATATTACTAAACATATAGTTCAATACAAATACTAATACCTGCACAAATAGCTTAGAAAAAAGCTCACCCAAGCGAAAACTATCACAGAGTATAGCAAATCCAAGAATCTCTACACCCATGGATACAAGTCTTGCTCCCACAAAGGTTGCAGCCTCACTTAAGGTCTTAAATAAGCCTTTGGTTTTACTTCTGAAAACAAAAAATTTATTGGCAAAATAGGCAAATGTTATAGCCATGGAAATGGCTATAACATTGCATAAATTTCTATCTATAGAAGTAAAACATCTTAGTATAAAAAACGTTATTAAATTGACAAATGTTGTACAACCTCCTGCCACTAAATAACGAACCTTGTCGTTGACAAGAAGTTTATTTACCATGGTTAACATTTACATTAAAACTCCTATTGATAAAGTAATCCAGTCATAAGATAAATAAGTGGTGAGTTCCAGTAAATAGTAACCTCATTACATGAGAAACTCTGCTCATTATCAACGTAGCAAAGAGCTGCGTTATAACCATATAACACTGCCTGTGCATATGGATCTTCAAGTGCTGAATCAGGACCGCCTACAAGCATACCTGGCATAGTCTCCTCAAGAACCTGTGAAGGTCTGTGATGTGTTGATACAGGTGTAAGTGTACCGTAACCTGTTACATAACAGTAGCCTGTACCATTAAGTCCAAAGATATAATCTCTATGCTTATCTACATACTCTAAATACTCTGCATTTGGCTGTAATTTATTAGCGATAAGTAAAAGCATACCATTGTCAGCTACGTCCTTGTTACTTCCCCATGCGTAAGATGAAAGTCCCATGAAGAAACCATCGTCCTTACACTCCTCTAAAAGCTTATCTGCCATAGTGAGAAGTTTTTCCTTGGCCTGAGCCTGAACCTCAGAATCTATACCCTCAGCCTTAGCTAAATCGTACAATGCATATGAACCAATGCTTGCCCAACCAAATCCTGTCTTATAGTTACCTGACATAACCTCTTTGATTGCATCAAGATATACTGTTTCTCCTGTAGCAATATATAATTCTGTTGATGCCCATAAACGCTCATCTGCAAGATGTCCGTCAGGGTATTCACCTGTTACAATTTCTTCTGGATTCTTGTATCCATCCATATCTGGATTTGCTACAAGGAAATCATAAGCCTTCTTTGATGCCTCTAAGCACTTAGCTGCATAATCTGCGTCAAAATCTGCATATAATACAGATGCCTTAGCCATAACAGCAGCATAATCAGCAGTAGCTGCATAAGATATAGGTGCAAGAACCATCTCCGCAGTCTCTTCTTCCGCAAGAACAGTCTCTGGGAAAACTAAAGCAGTAACCTTGTGATATACACCACCTGTTGCCTCGTCCTGCATCTTAAACATCCAATCAAGCTCATATTTTGCTTCGTCTAATAAGTCTGGAACACCATTTCCACTCTCTGGAATTCCCATATCATCTGAATTCTGGTTGTAATCCTCATAAGCAAGGAATAAATCCTGAATAGTCTTAGCACCTGGAACTACATATCTACCATAGTCTCCAGCGTCATGCCATCCACCTGATACATCTACAGTCTTTCCAGATGTATCTCCATAAATAACTGCTTCCTGCATATGACAAGCACCGTGAGCAAAATTGCCAGATATAGCGCTGTCTAACTCGCAACCACATCTCTGGTTGTAAAGCATAAGTACCACATCTTTATACACGTCATCATATAAGTCCTCACCTATGCTGAATTCATAAGAAGCACCTGATGGACTTGATATAATCTTATATCTTCCTGGAGTAGTGAAATCTGAGAAATCTCCTCTGTGCATATTTGAGCCAACATTTGGATCAAACATAAGAGTAGAGTCATACTCACCTACATAAACTGTTTCCTCAGTCTCTGCATCAACAATCTTAAACTTCTCGTCATCCTTAGATGTTACGATTACTGTTTTAATATCATCTGGCTCATAACCAATCTGGTTAACCTTTACCTTTATAGGTGTTGGTGCACCCTCAATCTTCTCCGCATTAGAACTGTCTGTTACAAACAATGATATATTGTCAACACGAATCTGATGCTCTGGAAGTGGTTCCTCACCCTCGTAGTGTCCCATATTAATAACAAATCTAGGAGCTGGGTCAGAGTTATCCTCCATAGTAAACTCCATAGTTACTGTCTGCATATCTGATGTAAGATTAACCTTCTCGCTAGCATATGCGTGATAATCTCCACCATTAAGCTGTACTCTCCACTCAACAACTCTGTCTACAGTTGAAGAAATATCAAAAGAAACTGTGTAAACACAACCCCTTGCCATAGTGAAACCATCATAATAAATCTGACAGGCATGCTCTACGGTACCATTTTTAGCTATATCCATAACCAACTGGCCATCCTCCGCATACATCTCAAATTCACCACCATTAACATATGTGATGAATCCTTCGGTTGTATTGTCGTCAAATGTAATTCCAAGTACATCAGCACCCTCAACTGTAGTGAATCTATCATCCTCTACATATGGTTCTTCAGTTGTAACCCAATCAAAATCATCTTCAACCACTTCCTGCTCAGTGGCATCATTTGGTGTGGCTGCCTCTTCTGTCTTATCCTTTTTTTCACCACATCCCACAAGAGATAAAGCCATAGAAAAAGCTAATACATAAGCTGCAGTTTTCTTAAATTTTCTCATCGTCTTCCTCCTTATATATTGTTACAAAATGATATAACGTCCTGGTAAATCATATCTCCACCGAAGATATCCAAGGCACTGCCAACTGTTACATCTAATTTATCTTTGCCAAGCTCCTTTAGCTTGGATAAATCCGAAAATGAACCAACACCACCTGCATAGGTCATAGGAATCTTCCCCCATGCTCCAAGCATTGTAGCTAGCTCTTCTTCTATACCAGATGCCTTACCCTCAACATCCACTGCATGTATCAGATATTCATCACAGTATTCCATAAGTAAATCCAAGGTTTCCTCGGAAACGGGTACATTGGTAAACTTTTGCCACCTATCTGTAACTATGTAGTAAGTATCTCCTTTTTTTCTGCAACTAAGATCAAGAACCAGCTTATCTTTGCCTACAGCATCTCTCATCTTTTTTAAGTTGTCAAAATTAATCTCTCCATCCTTAAAAACATAAGAGGTAACTATAACATGAGAAGCTCCCATATCAAGAAAATCTTTGGCATTGTCAGGATTTATACCCCCACCTATCTGAAGTCCTCCTGGATAGGTCAAGAGGGCAAGCCTTGCCTGCTCAATGTCAGCTTCATAATAAGGACTGCTTGCTGGATTAAGTAAAATGATATGTCCACCAGATATATTACTCTTCTTGTACATATCAGCGTAAAAATCCGCTTTTAGCTCCGATACAAAATTCTCCTTGGCACTATCCGCTTCATCCATAAGACTACCACCGACTATCTGTTTCACGGAACCATTGTGTATGTCTATACATGGTCGAAATCTCATTTTATCCTCCAATTAATAGGCTTTCAAAATCTAAAATACATACGAAGTAATTGTATCACAACATCAAAACATATTCAACTTTATTTCCCACTTTACGATACCCCTAAACTGATGTTATAATTTTACATTATATAAAAAAAGGAAGGCTACTATGATTAATAATCTTAAACAAGAATTAAACGATTGTTATATGTATGGAGAAATTATCTCTCATCAGGGATTTGGACCTAAAACTGATATCACTATGAGAGAGATGATTAAGTTTGACTTGTTGCAGTTTCTTGCATATCTTCTTGATTCATCTAACACTAATCTTTATCCGGAGATTAATTTCTTCCATCAGTATCTTGGAGAATATTTCACTGCAGAACGACTTCTCAGATTCCGTTCTGACAGAGTGTTAAATGATAAATTTTCCACCGAGGTACCTCGTTCATTTACCTATTTTGCGGAAGCAGACTTATCCGGCAAATCTGCTTATACAACAAAGGGCTTCTCTAAATCTAGAAACCTTCTCAATCTGTACGAGCAATTAGGTCAGGAATTCATATCCGTCAATAGCGATGTGACTGAGGAGGAATTAAAACGTCTTACTGACTACACATTTATGATTGAAGAATATATTCGCAAATACAATCTTTACGAGCCAGGCAGTGGTCCTATCAAGGCTTCAAGCAACGCACCAAAGCCATCTGCCAAATCAAAAAACAATACAAAATCAACCCTTGAAGGTATGAAGGGCAATCTCAATAAAAATGAGGTGGCAGAGGAAGATATTACTTTAGAAGAGGTTATGGCAGAATTAAACGAACTAGTTGGCCTTGAGGAAGTAAAGAAGGATATTAAGAGTCTTATTAATCTCCTCAAAGTTAAGAAACTCCGTGAAGAAAGAGGCATGAAGCAACCAACTATGACCCTTCACATGGTTTTTTCCGGCAATCCGGGAACAGGAAAAACCACTGTCGCTAGACTTCTTTCTAAAATTTACAAGTGTCTCACTGTTTTACCAGAAGGCCATTTGGTAGAGGTTGACCGTTCTAATCTCGTAGAGGGTTATGTAGGTCAAACCGCTATAAAGACTAAGGAAGTTGTTGAAAGTGCTCTTGGTGGTGTTCTCTTTATCGATGAGGCATACACATTAACTGCAGGAAAAGATGGCAAAGACTTTGGACAAGAAGCTGTAGATACCCTTCTCAAACTTATGGAAGATAACAGAGACAACCTCATCGTTATTGTGGCAGGATACACAGACCTTATGGAAGAGTTTGTAAACTCCAACCCTGGTCTTAAGTCCCGCTTCAACAAGTACATTTTCTTCAAGGACTATACCGGCGAGCAGCTCTACAATATATTTATGTCCATGTGTAAAAAGCAGGATTACATCCCAAATGAACCGGGCAAGAAATACGTTAAAGAATATTTCAACAACCTTGTAGACATGCACTTAGAAAACTTTGCCAACGCACGAGAAGTCCGAAACTATATGGAAAGAACCATCTCCCGTCAGGCAAGCCGTATTGTAGGCATAGAAAACCCTACTGACAAGCAGATAAAAACTTTAACCAAGTCCGACTTAGAGGAGGATATATAAACGAAAAACTCCCCGCCTGCCCTTGCTATAAATATATATGTTAGCAAACCGTTTGCGAACGCGGGTCCTTAGGCTCTCCCCAGGGATATAGATGGAAATATATAGGCATATCGAAAACACGCTTTCGCTCGTCTCACTACGCAAGGGTACTAAGCAAAAAAGATAGGATGTAGATTCTTCGATTTAAATCGATATCTACATCCTATCTTTTTTAGCTAAGTGCCCGCGTGTTCAAACGGTTTTCTTATGCCTATATATTTCCATCTATATCCCGGGGAAGAGCCTTAGTACCCCTGCGTGAGGAAAGAGCGAGAGCGAGTTTGCACAACATATATATTTATAGCAGGGGTGGGCGGGGATTTTTCGTTTATATATCGAATAAATCGCCTTCCTGGGTAAAGTTTTTATTGTAGTAGGGGTCTCCTTGAGTTAATAGGTTGCCCCAGAGGATGGAGAAAAGGTCCTTGTCTTTTGCAAGCTCACCTTTGTCCACCACAGGTTCATATGCTTTGTAGGTCCACACAGCATCAGCCAAACAGACTGTATTGAACTTAAGTTCATTGACTTTAAGGCAAAAATCCATAATTCCTATGTCCGTCTTGAATTTGTCAGATATACCTCCCACAGAATCAAAAACAGATTTTTTAACCATCATACATGAAGGACTAACAATGCAGTGATTTGTACTTACTTTGTTTAGCCACATATAGGACCAGTCATTTTCCTTAAGACCCTTATGTAGAGGAGAATACAATCCATTAATGCCTAAAACACGGCCTTTTTCATATATGGTTTCATTTTCTCCGTAAAGGGTTCCCGTTACAATACCCACATCCTCTCGCATACACGCCCCAAGCATATAACCTAGGGAAGATGTATTTCTTATGGCCATATTGCTATCCAAAAACAAAAGATAATTTCCTTTTGCAAAAGATGCGCCGTATCTTCTCATCTCCGCAGAAGTCTTAATATCTTCATCTATGTAGACATGAAGATTACTTCGAATAGACTCCATCTTTGTATAATAATTGAGTCTACTTCCATCCTCCACATTATTTTCTACAACAATTATCTCGAAATTGCTATATCTCACTCCGTCAAAGAAAGAGGAAATGAGCTTTTTTATATGCTCTGTAGTAGAAACCGATGATATAACAATAGAAAGCAGAGGATTTCCTGGTGTTTCATACACTATTTTATAGGCACTAGGTATATCCGTATCCCCTACTGTTCCATATAGTCCTAAGCGTTTCACATGCTCAACCAAAGCCCTTTTTCCAATATCTTGCACATATTCCTTTGCGTGCTTACCTTCCTTGGAATTATTATTTTTACGCCAATGGTATAATATCCGTGGTATATGTTTTATTCTTCCAGTTAAATTCTCCACACATCTAAGCAAGAAATCGTAATCCTGAGCCCCGTCAAATTCACTGTGAAAACCTCCCACAGCTCTGGCCAGAGACATCTTAACTACAGGGAAATGGAATATATAGTTGTAGGAATTTAGTAAGTCAGGGCTGTAATCCGGTTTAAATATAGGGTTAGAAAACTTATTACCATCTGCCGACATTCTATCTTCATCCCCATATATAAGCTCGTAGTTATCCTCTTGCAACGCCATAACAATATGATATAAAGCATCCTCTGCCAAAACATCATCATGCTTAAGCACTGCCATATATTCACCTTCTGACATACTAAGAGCTATATTGGTATTGCCGGAAACCCCTAAATTATCCTCCATAAGTCTATATTTTATCCTAGGTTCTGTCTCCATATATTGCATAATGATTCTCTCAGTTTCAAGACTATAAACCTTATCATAAACTGATATGTCTTCTTTTATTTCCGGATTTTCAGGTTTTCTGCTTCCATCAACTAGTATAAGCTCCCAATTTGTATAAGTCTGTTTTATTACAGATTCTATCATTCCTCGGAGGAATAATTCTGGAGTTACATATACTGGAACCAATATACTAATTAATGGGGAATAGCCAAATATATGCTCTCTCTGTCTAGCAAGCTCCTCCTCATCCGTCTCATGTTTTTCTTTATACCAGCCATTATAAGCAAGTCCGGGGCCACTCATCTTGTATTTCATCATAGACCATATATCATTTATGTTCTTATCCTTTATGTAATTAATACCCTTTTTTATATCAAATTTCATAGACGATATAACCCCCTTTCCCATTATCATTTTTGCTTGAATTATTCTTTTTCATAAGTTATACTATAGCATCATATAAACCAAACTCATTCTTATATCAATCTTGTCCAGTTTTTTTGGATAACCATATCCGTTTATATGATAAGAAAAGAGGAGTCAACCCCATCGGACTCCTCTTTTTATTATGCCTCAACCTTATTAGTTTTTTTAGGTTTCCAAATAGTAGGACAGAAAAGCATAAGCATAGGGAATAACTCTAATCTTCCTGCAATCATATTAAACATTAAAATGTATTTTGAAAAAACTGTAAAATGTCCAAAATTAGACATAGGACCTACTGCATCAAGTCCCGGGCCAATATTATTCAATGTGGCCGCAATTGCCGTAAAGTTTGTAACTACACCCTTTCCCTCAAAGGAGATAAGAAGGACGGATACTGAAAATATCAGCATATAAGTGATAAAAAATACATTGGTAGCTCTCAAAGTCTCATGCTCTAAAGCCTTCCCCTCTATCTTTATCTTCTTAACACTTCTAGGATGTAAATAGGAAGTTATCTCCTTAAACATAGTTTTAACTAAAATGATTATACGAGAAACCTTTATACCTCCACCTGTACTTCCGGCACAGGCTCCAATAAACATAAGAAGCACCAAAACCGTCTTGGCTGTATCTGGCCACAAATTAAAGTCAGTACTAGAAAAACCTGCTGTGGTCATAATGGATGCCACTTGGAAAAAGGCGTGTCTTATACATTCTCCTATAGTTTCAAAATAATCTTTAATATCAATAACAACAAGAGAAACTGCAGCAATTATAATTATAAAATATACTCGCATTTCCTCATGAGTTATAGCCTGTTTAAATCTTCTCATAATGAGTAGGAAATATACTCCAAAATTAACTCCAAACAGTACTAAAAATACACCTACTACCCACTGAATATATGGACTCACGCTGCCGAAACTGTCATTGTATATACCAAAACCACCTGTACCAGCTGTACTGAAGGAAGTTGTGAGAGCTTCATATAATGACATACCACCACAGAGAAGAAGGATAACCTCCATAACTGTAAGCACTATATACATAGCATATAGTATAGTCGCTGTATGTTTAACCTTAGGTACCAATTTTCCAACAGAAGGCCCCGGGCTTTCCGCCCTCATAAGATTCATATGACTTCCGCCAGTCATAGGAACTATGGCAAGCAAAAATACAAGAACTCCCATACCACCTATCCAGTTAGTAAAACATCTCCAGAAAAGTCCACATCTGGACATACTCTCTACTTCCACAAGGACTGATGCACCTGTTGTTGTAAAACCTGATATAGTCT
The DNA here is from genome assembly GCA_017938485.1 of Lachnospiraceae bacterium. Classification (GTDB taxonomy): domain Bacteria; phylum Bacillota; class Clostridia; order Lachnospirales; family Lachnospiraceae; genus Coprococcus_C. The sequence continues at coordinate 25,484 of JAGBBM010000062.1, read as the reverse complement.
CAAAAAGTGCATCTGTAAAATTAGGAATATCCCCACTAAACACAAAGGGCAAACATCCCACAATAGATAAGACTATCCAGCTAAGGGCTACTGTCACAAAACCTTCTTTTACATAAAAGGTCATATTATCAGGTTTTTTAATAACCATAAACCCACCTAAAGCCGTAGCTCCAAGGAGAGTCCAAAGGAAAGCAAAACCCTCACTTTCACCATATATAAGAGCAACGACGCAAGTCATCAGCATAAAAGCTGACTCTATAATCATTACCCAACCTAATATATATCTAACTACCGAATAATTCATAACTAAACCCTACTTTAATATGTCTTTTATATCCTTAAATCCTGTGTGGGTAGTCACAATAATCACTCTGTCTCCTGCCATAATCATATCTCCACCACGAGGGATCATAATCTTTCCATCTCTATTAATACATGCCACAAGGAGTTCATCCTTAAGAGCAAGATCCATAAGAGGCACTCCCACCACAGTAGAATCCTTCTCTATCTTAAACTCTATTGCTTCCGCCCTGTTATCGAATATATGATAAAGGGTTTCGATATTGCTTCCTATAGAATTCTGCATAGCTCTAACATATCCTATGATAGCCTCCGTTGTAACATAACGAGGATATATAACACTTCCCAAATCCATACTGTCGATTACATTGTGGAAAGTGGTACGATTAATCTTTGTTATAACCTTTGTATTTGAACAGGATTTTGCAAACAGGGTAAGAAGAATATTTTCCTCATCAAGACCTGTAAGAGGTACAAAGGATTCTATGCTTTCGATTCCTTCCTCTAAGAGTAACTCCTCATCACTGCCGTCACCGTGAATAACAAGAGTCTTTGGAAGAAGTAAACTTAATTCTTCACATTTTTTCTGATCCATCTCAATGAGTTTGACATTGATATTCATGTCCTCTAGCTGCTTAGCAAGGTAGAAGGACATAGTTCCTCCACCAATTATCATACAGCTTCTAACCTGATGGGTGTCAACTCCTATCTGCTTGAAAAAGCTTTGTGTATTAACCGGAGTTGCTAAGAAAGACACCGCATCTCCCTCTGCAAATACATCTAAACCATCAGGGATAATAAGCTTGCCCTCTCGTTCTATTCCACACACAAGCAAATCTGTCTTAAAATCTCTAAGTCCAGAAATCGGCATATTACAAAGCACATTATTCTTTGGTATACGGAACTTCACAAGTTCGGCATGCCCCTTGGCAAATGAATTGATACCAAGAGCGGTAGGAAGACGAAGAAGTCTGGCAATCTCCGTAGCCGTATCCCACTCTGGATTAATTATAAGAGAAATACCAAGCTGTCCTCTTAAGTAGCTCAACTCGTCAATGTAATCTGGATTACGCACTCTGGCTATAGCTGCACAATTAGCTACTTTCTTAGCTATAGTACAGCAAAGAAGATTAAGTTCATCGGATTCTGTAACCGCAATAAACAAATCTGCTGACTGTATATCCGCCTCTATCTGAACGCTAAAACTACCCCCATTACCAGTAATACCCATAACGTCATAGGTTGCAGCAACACGTTGTACTACATCTGCTCTCTGGTCTATAATGGTAATGTGATGGTTCTCTTTACTAAGTCTCTCCACAAGCGTAGTTCCAACCTTACCACATCCAACGATAATTATCTTAAGTCCCTGTACACTTTTAGAAAATGGATTTTTCATAATAATGCCTTTCTATAAATAAATTTTTATCGACCCACAAAACATTGAGCCCAATAATATCCATATACAGAATTAGGATCATAATAACAACCTACTGCCATATGAGTAAAATCAGGATTTAAAATATTGGCTCTATGTCCTTCGGAATTCATCCATCCTTCAACTACAGATTGAGCAGACCAATATCCTGCTGCTATATTTTCTCCACAAGTCCAATAAGATACATTCCACGCTGTAAAGCATGAACTACCATCTGGTCTTGTATGGGAAAAACTTATTGAACACTCCTTAGCTCTAGTCTGTGCCGCAGTCATAAGGGTATAGTCAAGCTGTAAATCCGAAAGCCCCGCCGCTCTTCTTTGCTCATTAACAAGATTTAACACTGTTTGAGAATAATCAACACTGTATCCTTCTTCAACAGCCGCCTGTGTGGTGGCTTCTGTAGTTGCCTGTGTGGTGGCTTCTGTTGTCGCCTGTGTTGTAGCTTGCGTAGTTGCCTCAGTTGTAGCTTCTGTGGTTGCCTGTGTGGTAGATGGTGATTGGCTACCACTATTTCCGCCACCATTATTATTGTTATTGTTTGAATTACTGTTATTATTACTATTATTGTTATTATTTGAATTATTGCCACTATTATTACTTGGAGTGTCTACGTCATCAACAGACTCTCCATTATTATCTATACCACCTGACTGACTCTCTGGCTTCTCTGTTGTAACCTCTGTGGTCTCTTTTTCAGTAGCCTCTGTAGTTTTCTCCTCAGTCTTCTCTGTTACTTCGTCAGTAGACTCCACCTGTGCAATATCATTTGAGGCAATCTCTGCATCTGAACCAGTGGCCCCATCATCCTTCTTATCCTTGGAAGAACCACATCCAGCAAGGGCTATAGTCAAAACAAGTATCATATTTAAAACTATAATTCTGAAATGATTTTTTTTCATACACAAACCTCCTTATTAAGCTCACGCAACATAAAATAATCTATTTCTAATTTACCACATTCTAGTGTAAACAACAAGAAAAATAAAGGGCATAATGCACAATTCATATTATGCATCATACCCTTGTTTATACACTGCCTACTGTCTGTTAAAATAGTCAATTCCATCTGTAGGTTTGAAATATGTTCTGATATAACCATCTGTAGAAACTACAACAAATTCATTGGTACTTTCCAAATAGTAGATATAATCTCCATCCTCTTCTTCAATTTTAAATAAACTGTTAGGATCATTTATAACTCTGTTTGCGCCCTGAACATACTCATCCACGGAATCATAGTCAAACTCATCTCCATGCTTATCAAAGTGCTGGTCAAGCAAGTCTTCGCTACGGAATTCGTAGGTCTCATAATTTTCTTGGTTATCATACTCTGTCTGAGTATCCTTTTCACCGCCATCTTCACCTTCCGGTGATACATTTAGATAAACTACTATACCTGTCACAAAAATAAGCAGGGTACATATTGCACTAAGTATTTTTTTCATCTTTGGGTTAGACATATTTGAATCTCCTCCTAATTATTATATTAACTACCCATTTCTCGATAGTAGTACAACCATCTCACAATGCTCTGTCCAGCAAAACATATCACAAGCTATCATCTTCTCAACTTTGTAATCTGAGTTCTTTGTTATATATCGTAGGTCTCTCAATAATGTGTCGGGTCCGCAAGATATATACACTATTTTTTTAGGAGACAATTTGATTACTGACGACATAAATTCTTTTGTGCTTCCCGAGCGTGGTGGGTCCATAAATACCACATCCACCTTTTTCTCGCCTTTTACAGCCATGTCTATCATAAATTTTCCAGCATCATTGTTGTAAAATCTCACATTTTTGCAGGAATTTAAACGAGCATTATTTATAGCATCTTTCACAGCGTCTTTATTAAGTTCCACACCTATAACTTCCTTAGCTCTATCACTTGCTGTAATTCCTATAGTGCCAATTCCACAATAAGCATCAAGAATGACTTCCTCTCCTGTAAGTCCAGCGTATTCTATGGCTTTACCGTACAATTTTTCTGTTTGGAGCGAATTTATCTGATAAAAGCTGTTTGGAGATATACGGAATTTTTTCCCGTAAAGAACATCATCAATATACCCTTTGCCATACATAACCTGATTCCTATCCCCCAACACCATACTGGTATCCTTCATATTAATATTTTGTACTATGGTGGTAATCTCAGGGTGTGCCTTTACAAGAGCCTTGGAAAAATTATTTTTCGAAGGAAAAACCGGTGAAGCAGTAACTAAAACCACCATAACCTGATCTGTTGTATGGGCAGTTCTTACCATTACGTGCCTAAGCAATCCATAACCTGTATCCTCGTTATGTATTGTAATCTTAAAAGAGGGAATAAGTTTTTTAATAGTCTCAATTATAGCATAGGCTTTCTTATCCTCTATAAAGCACCCCCCGTCAGGATTAGAAAGAACATTGTGAGTCCCCTCTTCATAGGTTCCTGCCAAAATCTCTCCATTCTTCTTTCTTTTAAATGCAACATTGACCTTGTTGCGATAGTGGTAGGGATTCTCCATCCCCATAATATCCTCCACCTTGCCAAATTCCCCAAGAAGCTTTCTCATATTTTTCAATTTTATATCAAGTGTTTCCTTGTAGTTCCTGCCGATGTACTGACAACCACCACATTTTTTTAAGATAGGACATCTATTATCTGCCATATGAATCTCCCATATAATGTTTTGTTATGATTTTACCATTTAAGAAAATAAAATGCTACTATTTTGATTTTTAGTACATTGATAATGGCCTCATTTAGTGATAATATTATCTTAGATTTGTTACAGGGGGGATGGGAATGAATATGAAAATTAAAAAGTATTTTTCTTCTTTTGAAACTTTTATAAAATTTTTCTTTACTGTAGCGGTTATCATACTCTTTATTTTTGGAGTTTTGGGGCAGATTTTAAGCAAAGACGAAAGAGATGTTCTACCTACAAATTGCAGAGAGTATAATCCCGACTGGCAGCAACTTTTAGATGATGGTAGCACTCGACCTGTAGAAGCTCCTACCGTTATTGATGCAGAATACGGAGAGGTGGTAACACTTATCACTACTCTCCCTGATAATATAACCGATGGAGAATATATCTGCTTCCGTCCCGTTTGGCAGGACGTAACCGTATATGTGGACGGAGAGCTAAGAGTTGACTACAACACCAAAGATTCTAGACCTTTCGGAACCAACAGTCCTATGAAATATGTATTTATAGATGTGAATTCCGAAGATTCAGGAAAGATTATGTCCTACCAATTCTCCAGTTATTCCAAATACGCCGGTGACATTCGAGAAGGATATATAGGTGACAGACTGAGCATATGGCTACATCTTTTGGATGACAATGGCATACACACACTGATATCTATCTTCCTCCTTATGATGAGCATATTCTGTATAATTGTCTGCTTTATTCTAAAGGTAGTTTACAAAAAGTATTTACCGCTGAATTATCTGGCATGGACACTATTTTTCTGTGCATTTTGGATGCTATCAGAAATTTCCTTCAGACAGATTATATTTAAAAATATATCTGTTTTGTCCTACTTTACATATTGGAGCCTTATGATAATTCCCCTACCTCTGCTTACATTTATGAATGAGATACAAGGGGAACGTTACAAGAAAATATTTTACTTTCCATTGGCTTACTCTGTCGGTATTTTGATTGTGTCAACTATTCTTCAGGTCTTTGACATTGTACAGTTTGTGGAGCAAATCAAGTTCATACATATGGGACTGCTTCTTTCCATAGTATGTGTAATCGGCACTATAACTGTAGATACATTCAAAAAAAGGCTGAAGGATTACCTCTTCGTAGGTATCGGTATATACGGTATGATTCTCACCGCTATCGGCGAGATGATTCTATACTATGTGGGAACCAATCTTTCTCTAGGTACAGTATTATCTATAGGTTTGCTATTCCTACTGGTCATGGCAATTATAAAAACCGGTCAGGATTTACTTATATCAGAAAAGAAAAAGCAACAAGCAATCTCCGCCAAGGAAGCTCAGGCGAGATTTCTTGCCAATATGTCTCATGAAATTCGTACACCTATAAATGCCATCATAGGTATGAACGAGATGATTATCAGGGAAAATGATAATCCTTCTGTAGAGAATTATGCATTAAACATAAAAAATGCCAGCAACATGCTCCTGGGACTCATAAACGACATCCTTGACTTCTCCAAGATAGAGTCTGGACAGTTAGAGCTTGTGGAGGACACCTACAATCTGGCCACATTGATAAACGACGAAACACTTATACTAGAAACCCGAAGCGGTGATAAACCTATTACCACAAAGGTTGAGATGGACCCTAATCTTCCTACCGCATTGTACGGTGACGAGCTTAGAATAAAGCAGATTCTAGCTAATCTCATATCCAATGCCACAAAATATACAAATGAGGGTTCCATCACATTTAAAATCTTTTTTGAAAAAACAGATGATGAGACTATCAATCTTTCCTTTTCTATCAAGGATACAGGCATTGGTATAAAAGAGGAAGACTTATCACAGCTTTTTGCAAGCTTCAAGCGACTAGAGCTTAACAAAAACCGAACTATACAGGGTTCAGGACTTGGCTTAAATATCACCAAACAGCTCATAGACCTTATGGGAGGAACTATAGTAGTTGACAGTGAGTACCAGAAAGGTTCAACATTTACTGTCACCATACCTCAGAAGGTAATCGATGCCACCCCTATCCAAGCTCAAGTGGATACTAAAAAAGAGAAAAAAGAGGGCAAGAAAACTACCTCTGAAAATCTATACACTGCTCCAGATGCTTCTATCCTTGTAGTGGATGATAACTCAATGAATCTCACATTGATGAAAGCCTTATTAAAAAGAAGCAAGATGCAAGTTGACCTTGTGGAAAGTGGAAAAGAATGTCTTAAACTCACTAAGAGCAAAACCTATGATATTATTTTTATGGACCATATGATGCCAGAAATGGACGGAATAGAAACCTTACAGCTCATCCGTAATGATGAATCAAACCCTAATAAGAATGCCATCATTATTGCTCTTACAGCAAATGCAGTTGCAGGTTGCAAGGAGATGTATTTGGAACATGGTTTCAATGATTACTTCTCCAAGCCAGTTATCGCACCAAAATTGGATGAATTGATTTTGCGATATCTTCCAAAAGAATTGGTTTGTATGACCGAGGAAGACCAAGACCCTCTCCTTGAAATTGATAAAGCAGCAGGTCTCAGCTATTGTATGAACTCAGAGGATTTTTACAAAGAAATTCTAGCTGATTTTTGTACTCAAGCAAAAAAAGACCTCTCCTCTCTTGAGAAACACTATTCTTTCAAGAACTGGAAGGACTATGCTATAGTAGCCCACTCCATAAAAAGTACTTCCCGCACCATTGGCGCAGAGAACTTCTCAAAATTATCTCTAAAGCACGAGCTTGCTGGCAAAGAAGGAAACGAGGAATTTATCACAAGGGAATATGAAACCTACGCTAAAACATTAAATAGCTTGATTAAGAAAATCAAAAAGATAAGCAATCCATAATCTATAAAAGAATGTTATAAAAATGGGCTACAAGCATTATGCTTGTAGCCCGTATTAGTTTATATATTAGTTCATATTATTTACAAGGGTTTCCATCTTGTCCTTTATGTGGTCACTTATCTCTGCCACGTTAACTGAAGATGCTGCAATCTCCTGTGTAGCAGCTGCAAGATTCTGAGTTCTCTCAGATACCTTACCAACAACCTCAAGTAAGCTCTTTGCCTCATATAAGATGTTATTGATAGCCTTCTCAATCTTAATCTGTCCTGCATCACTGCTCTCAACAGTCTCTCTTGAGCTACCAGCAAGCTCATTAATCTCGCTAGCAACAACGGCAAATCCACGTCCAGCCTCACCTGCACGAGCTGCCTCAATAGATGCATTAAGGGCGAGAAGATTAGTCTTAGAAGATATGTCTACAACCTTCTGGTTGTTCTCTCTAAGCTCCTCAAGAAGAACATTAATCTGAGTAAGCTGATCTTCAAGTTTGTTACAGAAAGCAGACACATCCTGAATCTCTTCAGATATGCCGGAGCTTTCCTCTGCATTAGAGTTATTACCTGCCTCCATCTGGTCAATAGATGCATTGAGGCTTACAAACTCTTCATTAATACTCTCAACAGCCTCAGCAATATCCTGTTTCTGCTGATTCAACTCTTCCATAAGATCTGCAATCTCTTGCTTTTCAATCTCAGCTAAATCCTTGATGTAATGGATACAATTCGCCTTCTCATTAAATCCATTATGGATGGCTACTGCCATCTCATGACATCCCTCATAACCACAACAAGAACAGTCAATATGACGTTTTTCCTCTGTGTCCTTAAGCATATCGTTAAAGATGTCATCTAACTCTCTTCTAGTAGGCTCACTATGTTTTATATTTGCTGAGCGGTCTGTATAAGCTCTTAAGAAATCTTCAAGCTTAAGATTCTCAAATTGCTTATTTAACCACTTAAGTCTTTCTTCTGGTTTAAGATTCTTAGCCCAAGGGTCTTTCTTCTTCATACCCTTGCTCTCTTCACGAATCCTAAGCATCTCATAATATACTTCTTCTGTTTCATTCTTGATAGGCTCTGTTGCAGTACCATACAAGCATCCTGATGAACAGTTAAGGGCATCTACAAAAAGGTATGGTGTAGCACTTCTTGCAATACGGTCTTTATTCTGCTCAAGGTAGTGATACATATGCTTCTCGCCTTCCATCTGACGAATCATTGCACTCTCACCAAGGAACCAGTATACATTTTCCTTGAGTCCACCTGGCATAGGATAGATAGATCCAAGTCCATATTCTATCTCATCACTGCATGCAGGGCCATATACATTGTTAGCTCTAACATATTTCATAAGGTGTTCAAATGTAACATTGTAAGATATGTATCCGCCATTGTTTGGATCGTCTATCTCCATCTTCTTAGCGATACATGGGCTGATAAAGGCAAGCTTATCAGTTATACCCATATACTTTTTCGCATAGATAGCTCCACACATCATAGGGCTCTGTACTGGGAATAACTTAGGTATAAGCTCTGGTATATATCTCTCAATATATCCTACAACTGCAGGACATGGCTGTGATATACCGCCATAGAAGTTATTCTTTGTAACATAGTTGAGATATCCCCATGTGGTTATATCTGCTGCAAATGATATACTGATAATTCTATTGACACCGCATCTCTTTAATCCACCTAACACCTGCTCATATTCTCTTGGATAATTCGCCTTAAATGCAGGTGCAAGAAGTATAGAAATACGCTCTCCCCTTGCCAAATCATTGAAGAATCTTTCTGTATCATCATTAAATTCTCTTGCATTGTGCTTACACACATCAAAGCAAGCGCCACAAGCTATACACTTATCTCCATCTACCTGAATCTTTACTTTTCCGTCCTCTTTGGTATGAAGATTAGCACCCATACAGCTACATGCGCTAATACATTTGTTGCATCCGACACAATTATCATTGGTGTAAACTAATGACATTATATCGACCCCCGTTCGTTTCTTTCTTCTTTTGAGAAAATTTCTCAGTGCGCTAATCTCATTTTACCATACCATACACAGATTTTCAAACTTTATCCACAAAAAATACGGACTAAACGAGGGGCATAGCCCCTTCATAAAACAAGCCCACCCCATATGAAGGGTTAAGGAGAATTTTTTGACAACTAGGATTCTTAGTGTATCTCAGGCTTAAAAGCTTTCGATAAATCGCGCCACGGACATACTGTCTGAACATGTCTTGGGGAATATATGGATTTTTTCGCAACTCTACGCTTGTGCAAATATCTAAGATTTTAAATTTGCGATGTTTAATTAGCACTGCTCTCGTGAAACTCGTTGCACTATGTGCAACTCAGACATCACTCTCGCAGTGCATTCATCGCAAATTATAAAATCTTGATGTTTGGTACAAGCTAATTGTCTTCAAAAATCCATATATATTCCCCAAGACATGTGAGTTTATGGAAGTGGCGCGTAATCAAAAATCGAAAGCTTAAGCCTCTAGATACACTTGAAACCGTGAAGTTGCAAAAAATCTCCTTAACCCTTCATATGGGGTGGGCTTGTTTTATGGAGGGGTTATGCCCTCTCTATTACCTCTATTATTTCGTCGAGCCAGTTGCCGGCAAAGTCTTCTATGGAGCCTGCGTCAACGCACTCTCTTAAACTTTTTTCCACTGGGATTTTGGCAACATAAGGGATGCCGTACTTCTTGGCAATCTCTTCTATGTGGCTTTCACCATAGATGTAATGCTTTTCACTACATTTGTCGCAGATGAAATAAGACATATTCTCAACAATGCCAAGTATTGGGATATTCATCATCTCAGCCATTCTAACTGCTTTTCCAACTATCATGGAAACCAAATCTTGAGGTGAGGTTACCACAATAATTCCATCTACAGGAAGAGACTGGAATACTGTAAGAGGTACATCACCAGTTCCCGGTGGGCAATCCACAAACATTAAGTCCACATCCTGCCAGAACACCTCTGACCAAAACTGTTTAACTGTTCCTGCAATAACTGGACCTCTCCATATAACAGGCTTTGTATCATCATCAAGAAGCAAATTTATAGACATCATCTCTATACCAGTTTTTGTTGATGCCGGAAAAAGAACCTCACCATTTGAGATAGCTTTTTTGTCCACATTAAAGGTCTTTGGTATAGATGGACCGGTGATATCTGCATCAAGTATGGCAGTTTGGTTTCCTCTTCTCTGCGAAAGAACTGCAAGTAGGGATGTTACAAGGGATTTTCCTACACCTCCCTTGCCACTTACAACAGCTATTACCTTTTTTATGTTAGAATACTCGTTACCTGCTTCTAGAAGGGAATCCTCTTTTCTGCTACTACAATTTTCACCACAGGTAGAACAATTATGTGTACAATTTTCACTCATTTTTTTCACTATCCTTTTTATATTTTTCTTTCCATAACTTTAAACTTCGGCACACAACAGGTTACAAATAATATAATTGCAACAAGGGCTGCCAGATAGTCTGTTACTGGCTGTGCCAACGCCATCATACGTGCCTCGTCAAATATCTTTGTAAAGGTATAAAGTATCGGCATATACAATAGTCCCTGTCTACTTATGGATAGTATAAGGGAGGGAAGCGCCGCACCTGTTGACTGTATAGCATTTATCATAACAAAAAGCACTCCCATTATAGGACCTGAAAGTATATATATTCTTGAAAATGACCTTCCAAAATCAAGAGCCGCCGGGTCATCTAATATGACCTTAACCAAATCTAGAGCAAAGATATAACAAATCAAGGTCATTATAAGGCTAAGACCTAAGGCTAACATCAAAGAAAATCTAAGCACTGCCATATATCTTTTTTTGTTTCCTGCTCCAAAGCAATACCCTAGCAATGGTTGCACCCCTGTTCCAAGTCCAATGAGAAGCATAACCACTATCATATTTACCTTCATAGCGGCCCCAAGTCCTGCCACTGCCATATCTCCGAAGCCCATCATAACATTGTTTATAACTATGTTAGAGGCACTCATAAGAATACTATTTAATGATGCCGGGATTCCTATAGCAAATACGCCTGAAAGCACTCCATTTTTAGCCTGATAATCTGATGGCTTGATAGACAATATACACTTCTTAGAAAGCATGTGCTTTGTATAGTAGACTGCTGAGTATAGATTGCCAAGCACTGTAGCTACTGCAGCACCTGCCACATTCCACCCAAAATAAAGTATCATAATAGGGTCTAATACAATATTCACAAGGTTACCCACGACCATACCCTGCATAGCTATCTTTGCATTACCCTCTGCACGAATTATGTTACTAAAGGCATTGCTCACTATAAGAAAAGGTATACCGAATGACACTATTCGTAAGTATTGTTTTGCGTAAACTATAGTATCATTACTTGCACCTACCGCCCTACATATAGGCTCCGCAAATATAAATATAACCACCATAGATACAATACCTACAATAAGTCCTGTCCAATAGCAAAAGGAGGATACTTTTTTTGCCTCCTCATGTCTTTCTTCTCCAAGCATACGTGATATAAGAGAGGTTCCTCCAATACCAAAAAGCATTCCCACCGCCATAAAAAGCAGGAAAACCGGAGTAGCTATAGACACTGCTGCCACCATATAATCATTTTTTGTCTGCCCTATAAAAACTGTATCTGCAAGATTGTACACAAGAACCATTATCATACTTATGATAGATGGTATAACATTGCTAATTACAGCCTTTGATACTGGAGCATCACGAAATATTTCTATATTTTTAGTGTTACCTTGCATAAAAATTAAAGTCCCTTCTTAATAGCCTCTGCAAGAGCCTGTTGCTCTTCGGCAACTGTTGTCTTTGGATTCCAAGACATATTTACTTCATCATCCTTAAATCTTGGAACTAAGTGAAGATGGAAGTGATGAACAGTCTGGCCAGCAACTTCCCCATTATTCTGGAGCACATTCATACCCTCGCAATTTGTTACTGTCTTTATTGCTTTTGCAACAGAGGTTGCCTTGGCAAATACCTTAGCACCAGTTGCCTCATCCATCTCGTAGATATTGTCAAAATGCTCCTTTGTGAGTATAAGAGCATGACCTCTGTTTGCCGGCGCTACATCGAGTATCACTCTAATATCTGAATCTTCATATATAGTAGCTGAAGGAATATCTCCCTTAGCGATCTTACAAAAAATACAATCGTCCTTAATCATAATTTTTTCCTTCCTTTCAATATAATAAGATGGTATCCGTCTTTTTAAAGACAAATACCATCTTAATACAATTTTTTTATACTGTAAAGCCTCTGTTGGAATAATCTGTGCTTCCCATGCTCTCATTTAAAACACCCTTACCATATGTAAGTCCCGCATATACTCTATGGGTATTTTTCATCACAGGTCCCTCTTCATCCAAAGAGTGTAAGTGCTCAAATGCAACCTTTAAAGTATCCATCATCCCCATACATCTTTCTAAATCCTGAGGCTCTCTCTTTACCTGAGAAGATACCATACACTTATATATATATCTTAATATGCCTAACACTCTTCTTCCCAAAGCATCATTTGGATTCATGGCACTCATAAGCTCATTATGGGTTTTCCTAGCAAGTTCCATATACTTATTATACTGCTCTAAATCCTGGGCATCATAAGCCTTTATAGCATCCTCAAGATATATCTTATCCATATCGGTAAGTATCAGTATCAATCCACTATGGTTCGCCTGACTGGTTCTTAGCGTAAACTCTTTTATCTGCTCCTTTGTCATACTACAATCTTCCTCCACACATTAGAACTAAGTCTTTACTGTAACAACTGTAATATTGATTCCGGTCTTTCATTTGATTTCTGCATCATAGATATAGCTGCCTGTGAAAGCACATCCTGCTGAGTATAGTTAGTCATCTCCTCAGCCATATTAGTGTCCATAATACGTGAATAAGCTGCGGTTATACTTTCCTCCTGAACCTCAAGAGTATCGTATATATCCTCCAATCTATTCTCATACGCGCCAAGCTTTGCTCTTATGTTTGACACCTTCTCAATTGCTAAATCTATGGCAGTAACTGCCTCTGAAGCATATTCATGAGTATACATTATAACGTCATCTACCCCTAACATATAGGAAGTAACTGGTGGTATATCAAGTTCAAGCTGCTCTCCGGAATTAAAACCTGTCTGTATAACCATAGGTCCTGCGGTTAATACTTCTATCTCTGTAGTTCCAGTTGCCTCTGGCTCTACCCTTACATTCATCTCAAAACCACCTCTATCTACGATATATATATCGTTTCCATCAGTAGTTAAGCTGGCTGTATTAGAAAATCCTTCATCACTTACTGTAAGTGATGCCTCACAGTCTGTTCCTCTTGCCAAATCACCATCAGCCACACCAAGAAGTGCCGCAAGCTCATCATTTTCAATGTCTATCTCTACTCTCTGGTCACTTCCATATCCTCTTGTCTTAAATATAACCGGAGCTCCTGTATTAAACTCCTCCTGTGTAACTCCTCCGTCGTTTGATGCAATTACATCTATATCAATCTTTGACAAATGTGTCTGGAGTTCCCCATACACTTCCTCCATAGTCATACCTTCTGTAATCTCTACATGGAAGTTATTTACAATAATGGTTCCTGCCTGCTCCTCAGTTACAGTTGCTCCCGAATAAGAAAATCCAGTTGCATAGGTTGCCTGAGTTGCTGCAGTAGTAACCTCTAACTCGTACACACCCACATTAACTTCCTCTGATATATATGTAGCCTCCATATCAAAGTTACTTGACATAGTACGTCTATTCATATCCCCGTTTAGAAGTTTCTGGTCATTAAATGCTGTGGTATCTGCAATCTGGTCAATCTCATCTATAAGATTATTAATCTCTTCCTGAATAGCATCTCTATCCTCTTCTGAGTTAACATCATTTGCAGCCTGAACAGAAAGTTCTCTCATTCGCTGAAGAATAGAATGCACTTCGCTAAGTCCGCCCTCTGCAGACTGAATAACTGAAGTTCCATCGTTGGCATTTAAAGATGCTCTGTCAAGACCTCTTATCTGAGCACTAAGCTTTACTGATATAGCAAGTCCTGCTGCATCATCTGCAGGGCTTGTTATCTTGTAACCTGATGAAAGCCTTTCCATTGATTTTGCTATATTTCTGTTTACTTTTCCAAAATGATCACTGGCATTAAGAGCCATTGAGTTATGATTAATTCTCATAGTATTACCTCCAAATCCTGTCTAATTTATCTGTCCTAAACTACTTTATTTATCGGATATATATGGGGTTTTCTTAACCTCATAATCCTACCCAAAAAATCCACTTATAGCTCTAACCAATGCCACTGATGCTTCGTACAAAGTGGCCATTTCCGTATCAGCAAAATTCTGTGTCTCATCCATATAAGACATGGCACCAAGATTCACTGACGCTCCATTAAAGTCACTTGCAGCAAGGACTTTATCAAAAATCTCTTTCTTTTCCTGAAGCATATAGTTGCCCTCAGTAGTGGAGGATACAACATGACCGAAAAGCACTTTTTCACTGCTTACCATTACCTTTGCAGTTACATTTCCCATGCTCTCATCATCCATAGATATGTCTATTGTTCCCTGATTAGTTTCACCCTTTGCTATGGTAAGATTAACCACCTTCACACCTGTCTCAGTTTCAACAGGTAACTGATATCTATGGTTTTTAGCCATATTACTCATAACATTGAATCCGGCACTTATAGTCTTAATTGCAGATATATCCATGCTTGTTATAGTACCCATAACACCTGCATCATACATAAGCTCTGTGACTTTATCCCTCAAATCCTCGTACTTAAGAGACATTTCCTCGCTTCCTAAAAGACTTTCCAAAATACTGTCTGGACTAAATGGCAGCAACACATCCTCTCCACTCATAGAATCCTTCATATGTTCTGTCTCATCGTCCACAAGTTCCACTTTTATATCTGTTTTAAACTTCATCTTGGCAAGGAGCTCTGACACTAGCTGGTATATACCACCTTGAGTATTCAACATGTTTTCTGCTGCCATAACATTTACGCCTGTTACCTCTATGTTGTTTGCAACAAGGAAATCCCATACCTCCTCAGTAGCCTCTGCCACTCTAGCCATATAATCTTCTACTTCTTTTTCTTCCTGATTAAGATTAAATGCACTATCTATCTGTTTTTCTATATCTTTTCCAAAAGACACTGTCTCCTCCAGCATACCAAAGCTTTCATTAATGGATATATCTATACCAGAAGCCTTTCTGCTTCTCATAGCAGATATAAGATTTCTCACAGTAAGTTCTGCTCCGCTGTTAAATACCCAGCCCGCTTCTCTGTCACCAGACTTAGCAAGCTTATCCATTGCTCGATATATTCCTATATAGCTCTCTCTTTCCTCTGGTGATACAAGTCCTTGCTTTTCCATATCCCTCAGATATGTAGCAAAGTTCTCTGCCTCAGTTACACCATCATTATAGTTGTGCTTTCTTATAATGTCGTTTAACTCTTCAATAGGTACATCCAATGGGTTTATTCCATCCTTTATCATAGAGAGCACTGCCTCCGGATAAAATGTATCCATAAGCTGATTTACCTGTCTGTCGTAATCTACTACCTTTGAAATATTCTCAGGTGTAATCTCCATAGAGTTATATCCTAAAATTCTAACAGCTCTTTCGTTCTCGTAATTAACAGGAAGCTCCATCTCCTTAAGAATATCCGTTACATTTGCAAAGGCTTTAGTTATACTATCTCCCATATCTTTTCTTGGAGCAGTTCCAACGGCCTCGTAGCTACTAGTTGCCGCCTCAAAGCTCTTGTATCTGGCATCTCTCTTAACTGTCTCATACTCACCTTGAAGCATATCCTCAGCTATAATCTGCTTCTCGCTAAAAAGAGTATTAACAGAGAAATCCAAGCCTTTAAGAGGAGATGCTAGGATAGATGCATGACCATTTGCAAGTCCCTCTACCTTAACATTTAATTCCTGATATAAATCAACATTTTCCTTGGTTGGCTGAACACCTGCATCCCTAAGCTTTGACTTTATCATAAGCTCTTCCATATTTTTAAGTCGGCTAACTACCTTAGAAAGCTCTCTGGTATCTATGTTAAAATCTGCCTTAACTAATTTTACAGCTGCATCCATAGTCATAGAAAGTCTAATCTCTTCCAATTGTCTCAAGGCTGTAAGGTCTTTCATATCCTTATCGGAATAATCCATAGGCATATCTTCCTTAGCTGTGTCTTTGCTTACAGACTTTGCATTATATTCTTTTGCATATTTTGACATAGAAGCTATGGTTATCTGCTTATTTGCTTTCACCATGTCATACACCATATCCACCTTAAAGGATGCCACGTCCTCCACTATCTGTTGAGCCTTTTTTGCTATGGTATCTCCCTTTATCTCTGGCAAAATAACCTCTCCTACGTCCTTGCCCTGATACTGCTGATACTCTACATAGGTTTTTAAATTATCAGTGGTTATAGGTAGGTTGTTATCCATCAGGAATTTTGCCCCTTCAAAAGCGACCTCATCCTTTTCAATACCAGCTTGCTCAATAACTTTTTCAATCTGAGGCATCATCTCTTTTAACACGTCTTCAGATACCATTTCCTTACCTGACATACTTCCACTAAAATGCGCCTTATACATATTATTCTTAGACAAGCTAAGCTCATTCTTAATTATGTAAACCAACTCATTATTAGTAAGTTTAAAGTTGGCTGAATTATCCATCTCTTTGTCAACAGGTGTCTCTTTTTCCGGAGCTTCCTTTGCAATCATCACATCAGCCACATCAACAGAATCTACCTCCACATCAGTTCCCGCAACCTTTGCAGTTCCACCGATAACAGTAAGGTCTTCCATATCACCATTACCCGCACTTATATTGGCAAGAGTTTTTGCAAGTTCCTCTCTGTGAGCCTTTCCACGCATAGTATTTACCATACCCATAATGTCTGAAAGCTTAGCTCCACTCACGTCAACACCCATCATCTTAAGCTGCTTTATCTCTTCTCCGCTTAAGCTTCTTGATATTTCCTTTGCCTCTTCCTTAGCCTTTTCTTCCTTACTTCTTGCATCCTCACCGGCTTCTTTTGCTTTTTCCTGTTTATTCTTAAGGTACTCCTCAAAATTATCTACTGTTGAAGTCTGGTAGCCCCCATCCTTTTTTTCGTACTTATAGCCCACCAGCTCTTCCTTAGATATAGACATATCCTGTTCCATATATCTATTTTTTTCCACAGCAAAATCAGAGCCAGGAATCTCCTGCCCCTTTTTATATCTATCATTTACATTTAAATATTGAAGTCCACCATCAACTGTCTGTCCCATAAAAACACCCGACTTTCTAATAATCTCTACTTTGATTATCGGAATTGTCGGGTTATTTCTAAACTGACCTATGATATAAAATTATATAGCATTATAAAATGGCATACACTGCCCAGCATAACCATAACGTGAAATATCTCATGTGTTCCAAAAAACTTATGTCGTTCATTATATGCGTGTACTCTGGGAGTCTTTATGGCATATATGACTCCTCCTATGGTGTATATCACCCCTCCCAACAACAGCCAAAAAAACTGAATCTTACTGGTATTATCCATGATAGGAGCAAATGCAATAACGCACATCCACCCCATAGCAATATACATAGTGGAGGAAACCCATTCATGGCACGTAACAAAACACATTTTAAATATTATGCCTGCTATAGCAACAGCCCACACTAGAAAAAGAAGCATAAGCCCTGCTCTGCCCTTTATAACCAATATACATATAGGAGTGTAGGAACCTGCTATAAGTATAAATATCATAGCATGGTCCAACTTCTTAAGTATCTTATTAATTCGCTCTCCTTTGTCAATGGAATGATAAATTGTACTTGCCCCATAGAGCAAAATCATACTAATAGCAAAGATAAGACAACTAACCATAACCTTTGTGCCATCTTGAAAGGCTTTCATAACCAAAGGCACTGCTGCAAATGCGGCCATCATCATAGCGAGAAAATGTGTTATAGCGCTTCCCGGTTCCTTCAGCTTTTTTATGGATAATTTAATATTCTTCAACATAATCCAGCGGATTCACTGCTTCTCCATCTATTCGTATCTCGAAATGAAGATGTGGTCCAGTACTGTATCCTGTATTTCCCGAATAGGCAATTACTTCGCCTTGGGACACTTCCTGTCCAAGTTCTACGATGCTTTCGTTAAGATGTGCGTATCTAGTAACAACTCCATCCGAGTGTTCCACATAAACACTTATGCCTAAATCTCCATTCCATCCCGTCTGAATTACAACACCGTCTCTTGCTGCCACAACGGAAGTTCCTGTCGGAACAGCAAGATCCACACCATGATGTGTACTCCCCCATCTAGGTCCAAATTCAGAGCTGATAAAATAATCCTCTACCGGGATAATATACTCTGGTCTTTCCTTTGTGCCCAAATATATTATCTCTGGAACTGCCGGCGTTACTATTTCTGAATCCAGAATTTTTTCCTCCTGGAAAGTTCCATTTTCATACACAGACATGACAGTGATACTTTTACTTCCCGATTCACCCTCTTGATAGACAAGCATTTCATCCTGATACATATCCTCATCATAAACGTATTGTACCGGTGCCACATATTCTTCCACGTAGGTGTAGGTCTGGGAGCTATTACTTATACTCATAGACCTTTCTTTTACCGCCATTATAATATAATCATTACATTCTATAACTATGCCCCAGGCAATTAATACAATTACACCCATGAGCAAGGCTTTAAGTCTTCTTTTGTAGGAGCGTATCTTGGATTCCTCCACGTAATCATCTCCTAACATTTCTGTAATATTTTTGTAACAATTCAATTTTATGCCAAGTGGTTGAAAAAGTAAATCATTATCCTACTCTACTTTTTGACAACAAACGTTGTTTATTGCAACTTAACATCCCTTTTCATATAGTATTTCCCCTAAAAAATATTTATAAACCAATAATTTGCCATATTGTGTTATATATTTTTATATGATAAACTATAGGATAATATTTTTAGTGAGGTGTGTTATGGCGAAGCATTTAATAGATATTGAAGATATTCCTGCTTCTTTGTCCAACAAGGTTAAACAAAATCTCAAATTTAAAACCGGAAATTTCGTATGGCGCATACGTTTTAATATTCCACTAGACCCAAAGACCGTAAACAAAGAAACTATGTATGTGACCAACTCTCAGGGTCAGAAGCTTCAAACTTCCATATGGTATAACCTAAAAGAAGAAATGATTGAGATTGAACCTCTTGAGCCTTATTCAACCAACGAACAATACACCTTAACTATCTCAACTAAGGTTCATTCACGAGGCGGACAATCTTTACACGAACCTGTAAGCATTAAATTCAAATTATAGACATAAAAAAAGGGAGTGCCCTGTGGCACTCCTTTTTTATATAAAGCAACCGTTATATAAGGTATATTAACAAGGGATTATTTCTTTTTATATTAGTCGAAAGCTAAAATCAATTATTGTATAGATACGGTTGCGTAAGTACATTTATATAGTAGTATATACCAGCAACCTGTCCCATGTGAAAAATTACTCAAACATTTTCTCTATTATATCTTCTGCCTTCTTGCTATCGTTTGATACACATAAAACCACATAGTTTCCCTTTGTAAAAATAACTGCATCCTCAAGCTTTGGCATCTCATCAGGAAGATAATCCTTACATGCTTCTTTTTGTTCCTCAATTCTATTTTCATAGGCAGCTTTTACAGTATCAACATCTTCATTTCCTACCACTTTAATCACAGCAATTTCCTCTGCTGTTGCATTGGAATTTGTGTAGAATGCCGCAGCCTCAACAATAGCCTCATCAAGACCATACAGTCTTGTCATAGCTATGGTTTTATCCACAACACCAAGTTCATCTTTGAAATCACCATCAGAAAGTAATTTATCAGCAACTTCTTGCACATCCACATCAATTACTACATCTTCACTTTCCTCTGTGTTCTGAACAGCCTCAGTAGCATCTGTCTTGTCATTGCTCTCCTCCTTAGACTTTCCACAAGCCGCCAATGAACACATCATAACCACACCCATAGTAATTGTATAAATAATCTTTCTCATGTCACATTCTCCAATCCGCATTACAATATATATTTGATTTACATAATATCTTTTTTACACAGTTATTTATAACACCACCATAGCTAAAAATCAATATAGTATTATGTATTTTAAAAAATACAATCGGACTAGACACAATTTTCCCAGTATGTTATATTTTACATACTGGTAGGTTTAATCTTAATGACTACTATTATTGTATATACAGGAGGTCTATTATGAGTTTTTCAGCTAAGATTGTAGATTATAAAGGTAAAGAAGTTATTGAGCTTGTAGCAGACAAATACAGAGCAATCATTGCTCCATTTCTTGGAAGTAATGTTATCCGTATGCAGGATACTGAGGCAGAACTTGAGATTCTTAGATATGACGAAAGCCTTTCTATAGATGAGCTTAAAGCATCTGCTGAGGTTTATGGTTTACCTACTCTTTATCTTCCAAATAGATTGGCAAAGGGTGTTCTCAAGGTTTCAGATGCAACCTATAACTTCCCTATGAATGACCCTCTTGGCAACCATATCCATGGTTTCCTTCACAAGAGAGAGCACACAATAGTTAGTGCAGAAGTTGTGGGAGATTCAGTTGTTGGTAAGACTGAGTATGTTTATGATGAAAAAGATGAATTCTTTAGCACATATCCAGTTAGCTTCAAGGCTGAGTATACATTTACACTATCAAAGGATGGACTTTCTTACGATTTTACTATGACTAACACATCAAATAAGCAGCTTCCTTTTGGTGTATGTAACCACACTGCTATAAATGGTCCATTTACTAAGGATGGCGATGGCCTTGATATGAGACTTTACATCCCTGTTGGAGAAAAGTGGGAGCTTTCTAAGTCATGCATCCCAACTGGTGAATTCCTTCCTGCTACAAATCATGACAGACAGTACATCACAGGTTCTTTAGTTCCTGTTCTTCAGGATATTGACAACGATGTTTTCTTCGCAGAAGAGGGTTCTTTAGATGACAAACCTTACTACGGAGCAGTAGCTACTGACGTAGCTACCGGTAAGAGAATCTGTTACGAAGTTTCAAAGGACTTTAAGTTCTGGGTTATCTGGAATGACCACGGCAACAAAGGTTTCTTCTGTCCTGAGCCTTGCACTTGGATTATTGATGCTCCTAATCAAAATCTTCCTGCAGATGAGTCCGGATATATGGAACTTGCACCAGGTGAATCTAAGACAATTAACGAGAAGATATATACTATGTAATATATGTATTTATTACGAAAAAGCACACCTTTTTGGTGTGCTTTTTTACATATCATAATAATTTAATCCCGAGGAACAAACCCTATCTCAAGTTTCATACCCAAACCTTCTGCAAGCCTTACTAGAGTTGACAAGGATGGATTGCCTATACCCCTTTCAATCTTACTTATATCCGCCTGATATATACCAGTTTTCTCAGAAAGTTGTTTCTGAGTTGTACTCGTAAACTCTCTAGCAAGCAGTAATTGATATGCAAGAAGCTTGTTAATATTAGTTTCCTTTTCTGTCTCCACCAATGTACCATCTTCCCAGATAGTATCGGCATCTAAATCCAACTCATCATTCCAAGATATACCATATCCGCCAGTATCTACCTTGACCTTACCAAAAAGATTGTTATTAGCCTTGAACTCACAAAACTGTGGCAATTTGTCAAAGAGTTGCTTAGTATCATACTTCTTTATATCTCCACCTAAAAACTTAGCTTGTATCACATAATCATCAAGTGCTCTAACAGATTCTATCCTATGAGACATATAATCACCTTCTCTCGCATCATTCTTCATACGGGAGTTTCTCAAACCTCTGATTCTCCCACATAGTCAACAAGTTATCTCTATACTTTCTTATGAAAGCCTTTATCTTTTGTTGATATCTAAGTTCCATATCCCCCTCAAACATCTCTCCATCCTTCAGCGAAAAAAGTCCTATCTCTTCACCATATGTTGCATGTATGTGCGGGGAATTATGTTCCTTCTGCCTAAAATACATCTTGATGGTAATTCCACAAAATCTTGAAATCACAGGCATAATACCAACCCCTTTCGTTTACAGAAAGTATATAGGATATATCCTATATTGTCAATACGCTTTTTATATTTTTCTTTCTGCCTCTTCTAAGGACTCATATCCGTAAAGCCTTGCTGTATTGCTCATTATATTATAGGCTAGATTTTCCCCATTCTTTTTAAGTTCCACAATAAATCTTCCATACATAAGCAAGGTCTTTTCAGAGTAGGTTCCAAGCTCTCCTCTAAGATAGGTCTCATAGGATGTATTGTATGGATTATCCTCACTGGTATGAATACTTCTGGCGTTACCAGCCATCTTAGGATATTCTTTTGCAAAGTCTTCCATCCACTCCACCTGAAGTTTGATTATTTCCTCCTGTATAGCAATTCGTTCCAAACTTCTTACAGGCAAATCTTTTTTAAGCTCTTCATATCTATCAGGTGCTGTGGATTCCATCATGCGGGCATATTTTTCCATAATAAGATTCCAGCCTTTTTCCTCTGCATTAAACAAGTCCCCTAGATAGCTCTCTAAAAGTTCTTCTGGCCATGCGTTATACTGACTTCTCCTCATAATAGAAAAGGTATTAAAATCGTCTTGACAATCAGCTCTTCCACCTTCATTTTTCACCTTGTCAAACTGCTGCCATTCATGCTTAACTATCTGTTCAACTAACTCTTTTTTACTCAAAACCTTCATTCCTTTTCCTGCAATTTCTTTGCAATATACATCCAAAAATGTGTCATTGCCTCTTATTATTTTTTCTTCATTCAACACCCCTAATATAAGAGTTGCTACGGCTTCGAAGCCAGCCACAATCTTATCACTCATATTAGGTTTATATGGATTATATGTCTCATCCTCCCAAGTTCTTCTCTGGTTACCACAAAGAGAAATATCTTCAAGCAACGGAACAATTGCCTTCATTTTATCAAGTCTCTCCATACCCTTCCACATCCATTTATAATATGGGGCGTAGGTTTGGTTAAGAAGATAAACTACTTCCATTGCGCCTTTTACAGCTTGAGCTACACAGATACCCGCCGTAACATAATCTCTTCTTGCCATCATACGAGAATAATTGTACTGACCATTTTGAGAAAATGTATGAAGGGCCTGGGCAAGCTTAACATACCAAGTTTTCTTTGGGTAATACGCAAGCAGAGCTTTTCTTATAACAGAAAATGTACCCTCATCATCTCTGAAAACCTCTCCATTTGTAGCAGTTGCAAAAGACTCCTCCGGTATTTTAGCCCAAAGTTCATCAGGAAATGCCAGCTCTTTACTATCTTTTTTGTTATCTATGTTAAGACTCTTTACAAATTCATCACCGAGAAGTTTTCCATAAAAACCTTTTACAGTAAATACCCCTCGTCTGCTATCAAGGTAAATATGAGTCTTCTCACCCATAGTTTCCCCCACATCAAAGGACTCATAAAATTCCTTACCATGTTCTAAAACTAATTTTTCATACTCCTGATGTAAGCTAACACCTATCCCCTGGTAATCCTTTTCTTTTAGCCACATACAAAATCCCACACCGTAATCGTGGTCTTTTGATATGTCATCATCATATCCAAAACAATCTGAGCCCTCACCGACAAGACCCACAGCAATTTTTGAAACATATTCTGGAAATTTCTCCTTAATCATAGGCCTTCCGTACTTTTCATAAAACGCCTTACATCTTTCTAGATTGTTATTAAAAATATGGGGATTATCATCGGAAATCCTTTTTTCAATTGGTTGCTCATACTGGCTATCTAAGTTTTCGTATAAATTACTATCCTGTATAGCCTTCGCAAGCATTTTTTTAGCCCTATTATAATTTTCCTCAACTCTCTTGTACGCCTCGGTCTGACCCACGTGTCTTTCTATCTCCTCCATAGCTTTTTTGTAAAATTCTATGGCATACTCATAATCCTTTTTTATATATAGGGCATCTCCCATAGCAGATAAGGCTCCACTATAATGGAAGTCCCTGCCCCCATCTGACTCATATATGGAAAGAGCTTTTTTTAGATGGTTTATAGCCTTGTTATACAAATAATCATAATCGAGACTTCCTTGAATTAATTCATTCTCCTCATAGCTTGGAGCTATAATCCCAGCTGTTTCAAGCTGATATAATCGAAGTAAAGTAACTGCCAGATTAGTCCTTGTTGTAGCCTGCTCCATCTTCGCACTTGGATGGCTATCAACAACAAAGAGAGCTTTTTCTAACATTTCCTTCGCCCCTTTATAGTCTTCAATCTCCTGATAAAGAAGACTCCAATTGTTGTAGAGACTTGCATAGTTAAACTCACCGCTAGGAAGTTTTTCCTTGTATATCTCCTCTACCTTTTTATAGAGCTCCATAGATTGCTCAAAATATCCAAAAGCTCTGTACGCATTTGCAACATTGAGCAGAGTTGTTGCGTACTCGTAGGTACCCTCAAGACTCATATCCCCCATAAGGTCCATAACCTGCTTACAGTATCTGACACCCTTGTCCTTTTGACTGGTATCTCTACAAAAACCCATAAGCTCATTAAGTAGAGTAATTGCCGAGAAATAATCCGGCTCCATATATGCCTCTTCCAATTTTTTAGTAAGATAGTTTTCAATTTCTTCCAAGGAGTTAATTCCAAACATATTGTCATATTCCATCAAAACTCTATTGATATCCATAGCACCCTCCTAAATCCTCAAAAACCTATATTTATCTACTAAATTTCACATTAAAAAACCTCAAATATTACTAATAAAAATTTTATCACATTATAAAAAAAAATGATACAAATTGGCTTATACTTTTTTTGTATAATTTGTAGTCGGATAACAAGAATTTCTGTTGTGTTTTAGGCATTTTTATTATATAATATTAGCAGTGTTTTATGAAAGGAAGGTACATTACATGAAATTTGGTTATTTTGATGACTCTAACAAAGAATATGTCATCACATCACCTAAGACTCCTTATCCTTGGATTAACTACCTTGGAACACAGGATTTCTTTTCTTTAATTTCTAATACAGCAGGTGGATACTCCTTCTACAAGGATGCTCGTCTTAGAAGAATCA
>JAGBBM010000061.1 GCA_017938485.1 Lachnospiraceae bacterium | reverse complement strand
TCTCCAGCATTCTTTGCTGATAACATGGTAATGCCAGTTAACACAAAAAATGAAAGCTATTCTCTTGGTGTTACATATGCTGTACCAAACATCAATAATGGTGCATTAAAAGTTAATGCAGTTTATATCACAAACGAAATCACTGAGAGTGGCAGCGACAAAGCTGCAACAGCTTCAGGAATGCTTCAGGGACACACAGGAGTACTCCTCTTAGACGGTCGACTTGATGGTCTTGGACAGGGTGAAGTTGTATTCAAATATGGTCAGTCAGGTCTTAATGATGGTGACGGAAAAGATGGTGCAACAGCAATGGTATTTGGTGCATACGTACAGCCATCAATTGCTAAAAACCTTATCCTCACAGTTGGAGGTGCAGGTAGTGTTGTAGATGGTGACTTTACAGATTACTCTGTAGACTTACGTGCTCGCTATCAAGTTATTCCTAAAAAACTTTCTATCACATCATTCCACAGCTACAGTGCTTTAGTTGATGGAGAAGAAAGTGCAGTTTCTAACAAAACTACTAAAGGTATTGCAGATGATAGTATGCCTTCGAAGGCTAAGGATTTGGGTAAACTTGGTGGAACACCAATCCAGAGAGATCAGGTTATGTCAAACAACCTTATGGTACGCTACAATGTTAACGACAAGTTATCAGTATTCGGTATCGTAGCTGATATGATTGGTATGGGTGACAACATGGGTGTAGAAGTTGATGACATCCAAGTTCAACTCCGTATGTCTGGTTGGGCACAGTTCTTTGCATCAAACTCAGCAACAGTAACAGCTGGTGTTGTATGTGCAATCGACAATGTTAACGAAGGTAACGATAAAGACAGTTACACAACATGGGGTATCCCAGTTGTACTTCGTGTAAAAATGTAATTAATGCCTTTATAGCTTAATACATAAAAAGGGTTTCCTTATAAGGAAACCCTTTTTTTTTATGATAACAAATCAAACATATCCTGTTTCTTCAATAGGATATGTTTGATTTGTCAAAAATGCACCATATTTCACATTAACAGCTTGGTCAGCTGATGGATTCGCAGAACGATTAGAAGATTGTGATTCAGTTTCTAATTCAGAAAAAATGACATTTTTATTTACAAAAAAACAAATAAAAAGTGATAAAACTTCTCCATAAATAATCCTCTAAATATAAATTTACAACAAAAATTATCATAAATTTATAATATTCTACTATAGACGAACCTGCTTTTACACTTTATCAAAATCCAAATACAAAGAGAAACTGTCAAATACTTTAAGGATACAGAATCCGTTACAAACTCTCTTATGCCCAAGAGATAGTTTGTAACACTAAGGGGAGACACTTTCTAATACACCAAAGAGAGTAATTCATCCTTACAAGGAGAATTTGACGACACACTTTCCTCCTCCCTCGAAAAACAGTAGTGATTTCACTGAAAACAATAGTGTTTTGGGTGAATTCCTATAGTGTTTACACCCAAATCCAGTAGTGATTCAGAAAAATCTTATAGTCTTTTTAAACATACCCACACAGTTGTAAAAAGAAATATTCCGTGTACAACTTGCACACAAAATTCTGTAATGCTTATACAGAGTGTCTGTAGAGCTTACACAGAGAGGCTGTATAGCTTATACAGAGTGTCTGTAGTGCTTACACAGAGAGGCTGTAGAGCTTACACAGGGAGTCTGTAGTGATTACACAGGGAGTCTGTAGAGCTTATACAGAGTGTCTGTATAAGCTCTACAGAGAAAATTTATAACAAAATACACAAAATTATTTAAAAAAACTGAAAAAATTGCAAAAAAAATCTCTATATAAACATGTAGAAAACTTTTTTATCAGAGAGGACTTTATGCAAAACTTAAAACATCAAGAACTAACCCCAGAACAAAAATGGGAACAAGCAACT
>JAGBBM010000060.1 GCA_017938485.1 Lachnospiraceae bacterium | reverse complement strand
GTACGATATAACACGATACAAGATGTAATAGAGAGGACACCCACGAAAACTTTAGTGTTTTCAAGGGTTTTCCGAGATTTTTATAACACGATATAACAGTTATTAAATCCCTAAAAATACCTCAAGTGAGAATTCAAATTTTCGCGTGCATTCAATTTATCCGCAAGACTTAAATCCCCCTTCTATTTTATCACAGCATATCCAAATATTCTACCAGCCCATCACTATTATTATATTTATAATATCACAATTTCACCTCAAAAACATTTGACATTTTAATCCATCGTATTTATCATAAATATTGGATTGCAAATATCAAATTTCTTTTTATTGATCATTTTAGTTTTTTATTTCATAAGCAATCTACAATCCCATTTTCAGAATTAAATCCAAAGGAGGTTTTTACTACGATTTATGAACGTATGTTAGCCGAAAGTAAAAGGCTAGAAAAAGAGATTAACAAATTAAATAGTGAAATCAAGAATTTGCCAGAGGGAAAGTTGGTGTGTACAAAAAATGACAATTCCTTTAAATGGTACGTAAGCATTAACAAACAGCTCACATATATTCCCAAAAAGAAAAGGAATTACGCACAAAAGTTGGCAATCAGAAGATACTATGTGGCTCAATTAGAGAATCTGTCTGCTGAACTTAGAGCGGTCAAATATTATTTACAGCACTCTCCTAAAGACTTATATGATGCAGATTCTCAGTTACTTTATCGACCTGGCTACAGGGATTTGTTGTTACCTTATTTTACACCTATTGAAGATACTACGAGCAAATGGATGACTGAATCTTATGAACAAAATCCAAATCATCCTGAACAACTAAATATAAAAACTACTTCTGGAAAAATGGTCAGATCCAAATCAGAAGCTTTTATTGATATGCTACTATACACTAATAAAATTCCTTTTAGATATGAATGCGCGCTTACTTTAGGGGACACTACATATTATCCAGACTATACTATTATGCATCCTAAGACTGGTGAAATTTTTTATTGGGAACACTTTGGAATGATGGATGACCCTATATATGCAGGAAAAACTTTTTCTAAACTTCACACTTATTCTAAGTATGGTATTATTCCAACTATTAACTTGATTACCACGTATGAAACTGGGGATAACCCCCTAGATTTAGATGCTGTGCAAAAAATTATAGAGCAGTATTTTCTATGATTCGGGCAGTAGAGGTGTGAATTTTCCTATATACCCGAGATTTTGTTGATGGTGGAAGTTTTTCAGAAATTTCTGGGCAGTGGTGGTGGAAATCTCACTATATACCCAGGATTTTATTCCCGACGCCAATTCTCAGGAATTTTTTGGGCAATGGCGGCACAAAAAAAGCTATATGCCCAGAACACTCCAGAAGACAAGAAAAAAGCTATCGCGCCAGACGGCACGATAGCTTTTCTTCAATATTCTATAAGATAGGCTTTAGATTAAGCTATACTCCTAGCTATTCCTAGCCAACTACCTCAACACCGAGAACTACCTTCTCGCCATTGATGTTCCAATCCTTAGATGTTCCGCCCATTGCGCCCATTACGAATTCATTTGCGAGAACTACATTCTTAATCTCCTCTGCATTTGCATTCATAATCTCAGCAATCTTGTCGTTACCCTCTACGTAAACCTTGATTCTATCAGTTACGTTGAAGTCTGCATCCTTACGCATTGTCTGAACCTTAGAAATGATTTCTCTAACAAATCCTTCCTCGATAAGCTCTGGTGTAAGAGTTGTATCGATAACAACTGTTGTGTAGTTGTCACCCTCTGTTACAAAGCCTTCCATCTTAGCTGTCTCAATAAGTAAGTCTTCCTCTGCAAGAACAACCTCTGTACCAGCTACATCAAACTTAAGTGCGCCCTCTGCCTTAAGAGTAGCCATAGCCTCATTGCCATCTACGTTGGCAAGGTATTCTCTGATACCACCAAGCTGCTTACCGTACTTAGGACCTACAGTTCTAAGCTGTGGCTTGAAGTTATATGAAGTGAAGTCTGATAAATCATCCTTAAATGTAACTGCCTTAATGTTAAGCTCATCCTCGATAATCTCTACAAAGTACTCATCTAATGTCTTAGCTGCCTTTACGAACATGTTGCCCATAGGCTGACGTGACTTGATGTTTGCAGTGTTACGAGCCGCACGACCAAATACAACAATCTTAAGAACCTGATCCATACTTGCCTCAAGCTCTGCATCAATGTAAGCCTCGTTTGCAACAGGGAAGTCGCAAAGGTGAATTGACATAGGAGCAGTCTTATCGAAGCGAGTTACAAGGTTCTGGTAAATATCCTCTGTCATAAATGGAATCATAGGAGCAGCTGTCTTACAAAGTGTAA
This sequence comes from Lachnospiraceae bacterium, assembly GCA_017938485.1. Lineage (GTDB taxonomy): Bacteria > Bacillota > Clostridia > Lachnospirales > Lachnospiraceae > Coprococcus_C. The sequence continues at coordinate 8,925 of JAGBBM010000060.1, read as the reverse complement.
CAAGTGCTTCGTAAAGAGTCATGTATGCGTTAATCTTATCCTGTGGCATATCCTTAGCCCAATAACGCTCACGACCACGTCTTACATACCAGTTACTCATATCGTCTACAAAGTCAGAAAGAGCCTTTGTAGCCTCTGGAATCTTGTATGAACCAAGAGCCTCATCCACTGTCTTAACCATAGTATTAAGTTTTGAAAGAAGCCATTTATCCATAACTGAAAGCTTGTCATATTCAAGCTTATACTCAGTTGGGTTAAATTTATCTATATTTGCATAAAGTACATAGAATGCATAAGTATTCCAAAGTGTACCCATGAACTTTCTCTGTCCTTCAAGAACTGCATCCTCATGGAATCTGTTAGGAAGCCATGGAGCTGAGTTGCTGTAGAAGTACCATCTGATTGCATCAGCACCATATGAATTTAATGCATCCATAGGGTCTACTGCATTTCCCTTAGACTTAGACATCTTCTGTCCATCCTTATCAAGGACATGACCGAGAACGATTACATTTTTGTAAGGTGCCTTGTCAAAGAGAAGAGTTGATATAGCCATAAGAGAGTAGAACCAACCTCTTGTCTGGTCAACTGCCTCAGAGATAAAGTCTGCTGGGAAGTTCTCATCAAAGATTTCCTTATTTTCAAATGGATAGTGCCACTGTGCAAATGGCATAGCTCCTGAGTCAAACCAACAGTCGATAACCTCTGGCACTCTCTTCATCTCACCCTGACAGTCAGGACATACAAGAGTTACATCATCGATGTATGGTCTGTGAAGCTCGATTTCATCTGGGCAATTATTACTCATAGACTTAAGCTCTTCAATAGAACCGATGGCATGTCTCTTACCACATGAACACTCCCAGATATTAAGCGGAGTTCCCCAATAACGGTTACGTGAAAGTCCCCAGTCCTGAACATTCTCAAGCCAAGCACCAAAACGTCCCTTACCGATACCCTCAGGAATCCAATTTACAGTGTTGTTATTCTTAACCAACTTATCTCTAACTGCTGTCATCTTGATGAACCAAGTGTCTCTAGCGTAGTAGATAAGTGGAGTATCACATCTCCAGCAGAATGGATAGTCATGCTCAAACTTAGGAGCATCAAATAAGAGTCCATCCTTATCAAGGTCGATTAAGATGTCCTTGTCTGCGTCCTTAACGAACTTGCCAGCGTAAGGAGTATCCTCTGTCATCTCACCCTTGCCGTTAACCATCTGTACAAATGGAAGGTCATACTTACGTCCAACCTGAGCATCATCCTCACCAAATGCAGGAGCAATATGAACGATACCAGTACCGTCTGTCATAGTTACATAATTATCGCAAGTAATGTAGTGACCCTTCTGTGGTTGCTTAGCAACCGCATCCTTAGTACAAGCAAAAAGTGGCTCATACTCTTTTCTTTCAAGGTCAGTACCCTTGTAGCTCTCTAATACTTCGTAAGCCTTCTCACCATCCTTAGCAAGACCACCAAGTACCTTATCAAGAAGCGCCTCTGCCATATAATATACATTTCCATCAGCAGCCTTAACCTTGCAGTAAGTTTCATCTGGGTTAACACAAAGTGCCACGTTACTTGGAAGTGTCCAAGGAGTAGTTGTCCATGCAAGGAAGTATGCATCCTCACCAACTACCTTGAATCTAACAACTGCTGAACGTTCCTTAACTAACTTATATCCCTGTGCAACCTCGTGGCTTGAAAGAGGTGTACCACAGCGAGGACAGTAAGGAACAATCTTAAAGCCCTTGTAAAGAAGTCCCTGATCCCAGATATTCTTAAGAGCCCACCACTCTGACTCAATAAAGTTGTTGTGGTAAGTTACATATGGGTCATCCATATCAGCCCAGAAACCAACCTTGCCGGAGAACTCCTCCCACATTCCCTTGTATTTCCAAACTGATTCCTTACACTTAGTAATGAATGGATCAAGACCATAAGCCTCTATCTGATCCTTTCCATCTATACCGAGAAGCTTCTCAACCTCAAGCTCAACAGGAAGACCATGAGTATCCCAACCAGCCTTACGAATAATCTTGTGACCCTTCATAGTCTGGTATCTAGGAATCATATCCTTGATTACTCTTGTAAGTACATGTCCTATGTGAGGTGTTCCATTTGCAGTAGGAGGACCATCATAGAATGTATATGTTGGTAAATCCTGCTTCTCTTCAATACTTTTTTCAAATACTTTGTTTTCTTTCCAAAATTCAAGTACCTTTTCTTCACGCTCAACAAAGTTAAGTTTTGTAGAAACCTTTTCGTACATTTTCAAAAATTCCTTTCTATATATAATATATTATGTGATTTTTTCATACACTCTACCAATTTTCTAGTATATCAAAAGAACCCTTTATATGTCAACGAATGTATCGTAAATACTTATTTTAGGTTGAAGAATAATGCAAATTACAGTATAATATTACTGTTGTAAATATTGTTTAGTATAGTAATTTGTATTTTATATAAAGGAGTATATATATGTTAGATTTCAGAGTTGGAATTATGGGTGCTGGTAAAATTGCTGGCGTAGTTGCTGATACACTTAACAAGTTAGACACTTTCACACCTTATGCAATTGCATCAAGAGATATAGATAAGGCGAATGCCTTTGGTGATGAATATAATATCGAGAAGAGATACGGCTCTTATGAGGAACTTGTGAATGACCCGGATGTAGAACTCATCTACATCGCTACACCTCATTCACATCATGCTGAGCAGGCTAAGATGTGTATCAACGCAGGTAAGCCAGTTTTGGTTGAAAAAGCATTTTCTTACAATGCTTCAACAGCAAAGGAAGTACTTGATTTAGCAAGAGAAAAAAATGTTTTCTGTGGTGAAGCTATGTGGATTCGTTATCTTCCTATGTATCTTGTTCTTATGGATTACATCAAGAAAGGTATTATTGGAAGAGTTAACAATGTGGTTTGTAGCTTAGGTTATGACCTCAGAACCAAGGAAAGAGTTGTTTCTCCTGAGCTTGCTGGTGGTGCTCTCCTTGACCTTGGACTTTATCCACTTAACCTTATATCCATGGTTTATGGAAATGACAGTGCTACTATAGCTTCAAGCTGTGCTAAGTTAGACACTGGTGTTGACGCACACGAGGTTATACAATTCAACTTTAAGGGTGCTAGAAATGCAACCACTACCGTTTCTATTATGTACAAAGCTGACAACAAAGCTTATATCTATGGTGATTTGGGATACATCGAAATAGAAAATATGAACTGTCCTGAGGTCTTTAGAATTTATCAGGGTGACCACAAGCTCGTTGTGGAGACAAAGATTCCTGAGCGTCAGATTTCCGGATATGAATACGAGTTTATCGCAGCAAGAGATGCCATTATACTTGGACATGTTGAGACTCCACAGATGCCTCACAGTGAAACTCTTCGTATACTAAGCATTGCAGATGCACTTCGTAACCAGTGGAACTACAAACTCCCTATGGAGGAGTAGCCTACACAAAACGTAACCATTAGGAAATTAAGATATATATGTTGTGCAAACGCGCTCTCGCTCTTTCCTCACGCAGGGGTACTAAGACACGTGGTAGGAATAAATAAGGGCATAATAAAACCGTTTGAACACGCGGGCACTTAGCTAAAAAAGATAGGATGTAGATATCGATTTTAATCGTATAATCTACATCCTATCTTTTTTGCTTAGTACCCTTGCGTAGTGAGACGAGCGAAAGCGTGTTTTTACATGCCCTTATTTATATCCTACCATGCGTCTAAGGACCCGCGTTCGCAAACGGTTTGCTAACATATATATCTAATTTCCCATTGGTTACGTTTTGTAAGCTTAAACCTTAACTTAGGGAGTTTAGGAAAGTATTTACTTCCTTTGCAGTAAGCTGTCCTGGAGCAGAGGCCTCCCCTACAGTTGCAAAAGTTATTGCACTTCCAAATACTTCTCCGGCTATTCTTGAAATAGCACCAAGTCTTCCCATAGATATAGCTACTACTGGTGTTTCATCATATTCATCTCTCATAACAGCAGTAGTTTTAAGTAAATCAATTACGTGATTTGAAGTTTCTGGCATAACTGCAATCTTTGCGATATCTGCACCATATGTTTGCATAGCTCTAAGACGTTCAACCATAGTTTCTACACTAGGGGTAGTTTTAAAATCATGATTTGACATAATTATATGTACACCCTTTTCTTTGCCCAGTGAAGCAAGTTTTTTGCATATATCTTCTCCCGAAAAAAGTTCCACATCAACCATATCAGCCAATCTATTTTCAACTATAAAAGTATTTATCTCACTGATACTTGGTGTTTCAAATGAAAGTTTTTCTCCACCTTCACCATAACTTCTTATAGTAAAAAGAAGTATTAAATCCTTGAACTTATCCTGAAGCTTCTTCATAATATCCTTAAGCAATGCCAAATCCCCAAGATTATTATAATAATCTCCTCTAAATTCAACTATATTTATATTATATTCTTTTGCTACAGCAAGAATATCATCAGCGCCTTTTATTAGCTCTTCATCTGTTTTTCCCATAAGCGGAACACATATCTTTGGTTTACCCTGACCTATAACTATATTTTTAATCTGAACTGTTTTCATGTATATTCCTCTATTCATTAAAATAACCACCTACGTTACCATAGGTGGTTATATTATATCACATTTTAATTCAGTTTCAATATGACCTACTTATATCTAGTTCACGATTATATTGAAGTTATTATCATTAAGTGCTTCTGCAATATCCTGTGCAGTATAAGTATCGTAATCATCATAGATATATGCATCTACATTTAAGATGATTCCAGGTAAAACTTCCTTTGCCATTGTGTAGAATGTAACAGTGTAACCGTAATCATCAAACTGTGCATAGTTGTAATATACGACTGAACCGTCAGATAAAACAGCCTCTACATTCATACCTGAATCATATATTGTATATCCATCTTCTTCAGTTGGCATACTTGCAAGAGCAAGAACAGACTCAACAGTATGGTCTTGATCATATAAATAGTAATCAATATATGAATAATTCTCAGTAATAAACTCAAGATAGAATCCGCCATAATCAAAAGTAAAACCATCTACAGGATTAAGAATTGTTACTTCTGACATATAGCCATAAAGTACTGCATCATCCATTGTTACAACAGGATCATCATAATCTTCCACATCTGGCTCTTCATAATCATCTTCTTCCATCATAGATACAATGTCTTCACCAAATGCACCTGTATTATTCTCTACATTATCAAGCCACTCGTTTAAAAGATCCTCATTATCATCTATTACAGTTACAAGGTCATCACTTGACATAGTAGTAAGGTCATAAACTGGCTTGCTTGAGTCGATACCTGCAACAGCAACGCCATCTGTATTGTAAGTATATGTTCCTGACATAGCAACTATACTCTCACCATCTACAATACACTCAATATTATCAAATATCTGCTTGTAACTTACGCCCTTGTTGATATCAGTAAATGAACCCTCAAATATAAGCTCTATCTCGCCCATATCCTCCATGTCGAAATATTCCTCAGACATGTTCATTGCGACATCAATGACAAATGTATCATTTGTCTTGTCAATATCCGCGTTTGCAACTGCTGACATAATATCATCTGAACCCATATACATAGACATGTCAAGCTTCATAGTTTCCTTTGAGTCAGTTATGTCATTGCTCCATGCGAAATCAATACCTACTTCTTCACCACCAGCACTCATAACAAAGCTTCCTGTTGGTGCTGTATCCATATCCTCAACATCAAGAGATATAACCACCTTCTCTCCCATAAGGTCGATTACAAATTCACTTGTAATGGCTTCGTCAGTAATGTCAAAGAAGAAATCGTAGCTCATTGACACTCCGTAAAGAGTTGTCTTACCATCTGATGTAATCTTCACTACCTTCTTGTCTTTCACATAAACCTTAGCAGTAAAATCCTTATTTATAAGTGTCGGTATCATACCCTTTATCATAGATACAGAAGACTGTAACTCTGCTGATGACATTCCGCTCATAGCTGCTGTTTCTTCGATGTATTCAGGAGTAAGAAGTGAATCTAAAATTGACTCAAGAGAATCCTGTAAATCTTCCTTTGCAATTGTCACAACATACTCTGTAGCCTTAACAGTTTCGCCGTTAACATCAATCTTTGCCTTACCCTCTTTTTCTACCTTAACAGCATCCCAAAGAGTTTCAACTGCTTCAACATAATTACCATCAAGCTCAGTTGCTGCAGCAGTAGTCATAAAGTAATCTACTGTAAACTGTGGCATACCATAAAGACCCATCTCCTGACCGAGTGGTGAATTTTCTAAAGCAATAAACATATTCTCATTTGGTAAAGAGAAGTAACCATCTATCATATCCTGAAGCTCAACGTATGTATTAGTCTCATCTCCAATGATATTCATAGTTGCAACATTTGTTCCATCAACATCAAATGTAGCATCTACATTTACTAATTTACTTGCGTAGTCAATCTTCTCATTAACACCAATGCTCATAATATATGGTGCAGCCTCGCCCATAACAGATTCAAGAGCAAAGGTCATACCAAGCTCTCCACCGTTTTCATAGAAAGCTTTGCTTATATCACTGATACCAACTACTTCTTCCATATAAGTCTGCTTTTCTTCGCTATTCGCAGATATAGTAAAGGTATTTTCAAAAGCCTCTACCACAACATCCTTCGCAGGCTTAAATAACTTAGGTAAAAATATAATTGCACATACTATTGCTGCTACCAAAGCAACAGAACCTGTAATAATAGCAGCTATCTTACCACCTGTCATTGGCTTTTTAACCTTTGGAGCCTTCTGCTTCTTAGGCTTTCCAGCTGGTGGCTGTCCCATTGGTGCTCCCATTGGAGCCATTCCCATCGGCGGCTGTCCCATTGGCGCTCCCATCGGTGGCTGTCCCATCGGCGCTCCCATTGGTGCCTGACCCATCGGTGGCTGTCCCATTGGCGCTCCCATTGGTGGCTGTCCCATCGGTGGTACTGCTCCCTCTGGTACCTGTGGCGCTACTGGTGCAGTCTGCTCTGTTGGAGCAACTGGTGCTGTTGGAGCAGCTGTCTGCTCATTTGGAGCCATTGGCTGTGGCATTCCACTCATTGGAGCCATTGGCTGTGGCATTCCGCCCACTGGCGCCGTTGGCTGAACAACACCTGGCTGTACAGTGGACATATTATCCTGATTATTGAAATTATTATCCATATTTTTCCTCCCTTTAAAAATACATTAGAACTTTATAAATTATACTCATTATATGTTTTTTGTCAAATAGCAATTTTTTCTATGCTTCCTTAACTGCACTCACAATACCACCGATAGAACCTACGATAATTGCCCATGCACCAATACCTGCCATAGCAAAGAAGTTTGTTGCATTAAACATTAACCAGAAAAGACATACTATTGGCACACAAGAACATACAAGCTTCATCTTCTTGTTATTAATTACAGTAAATACAAGTAATCCAATACCTGAAATAAGGATAAGCCATGGTGTAAGCATAAGAGCTAACTGACCTCTTATAATAAGCATAAGAGTTCCCACTGTCTCCTTTGCAAGACCTTCAAAATCCATATCCGTCTCATCTTCTACTTCATCAACTATGTAATCCTGAGCATCATCGATAGCATCAGCTAAATCGCCTTTGTCCATATCTAAGTCCATCTCGTCATTAGCTTCATCAATTACTCTGTCTACAGTATTGCTGAGCTTTGACAACTCAAACAAGTTAAGTCCATCACTCGCCTTTAATTTAACTTCAATCTCATAATCAAGTTTCTCATTGAAGTGTAAGCTTGCAAAGTTAAGAAATGGTCCAAATATAAGTAACATAGCTGCGATGATACCTACAAGGCAGAAAGTGCTAAGTCCCATCTTACTAACCTTGTTCTTAAACTGATTCTGAACATCTTTAATGTTCTCCATAGTCTTAGATGGCTGCTTTGGCATCTGCTGCTGGTAACCATACTGAGTATATCCCATCTGCTGCTGTGCATATCCCATCTGTGGTTGCTGAGTATACTGTGTATACTGCTGTTGTGCCATCTGTGGCTGTCCTGTATACTGCGTGTACTGCTGCTGTGCCATCTGTGGCTGCTGTGTAAACTGTGGATTTGCCTGTGGCTGTGTAAATGGCTGTGCGGCATTATCCATCATAACTGTCTGCTGATTGTTGTTGTCCACTTTCCAATTCCTCCTTTAATTAATATACTTTTGCCTCTTCTTCGCCATTTAATACTCTAAGAGCACCTTGACAAAGAGCTAACATCTCATCCTCACCTGGATATACTGTAAATGGTGCGATAAATCCTACCTTCTTCTCCATATCCTCAATGAGGCTCTTTTGGTAGGCGATACCACCAGTGAAGATGATACGGTCTACCTTACCATTTAATACTGTAGCCTGAGCTCCGATATCCTTTGCAACCTGATATACAAATGCATTGTAAATAAGTGTTGCCTTCTCATCTCCCTCAGCTACTGCCTTCTCTACATCTCTCGCATCGTTAGTGCCAAGGTATGCATTGTATCCAGCCTTACCAACTAACTGCTTAATCATTTCCTTCTCTGTGTACTTGCCTGAGTAGCAAAGTCTTACAAGTTCACCTGCAGGAACAGCACCTGCTCTCTCTGGTGAAAATGCACCGTCTCCATCAAGTGCATTAAATACGTCGATAATTCTTCCACCCTTATGAGCACCAACTGAAACACCGCCACCCATGTGAACTACAATAAGGTTAAGGTCCTCATACTTAATGCCTGACTCCTTAGCATATCTCTTTGCAACTGCCTTCTGGTTAAGAGCGTGGAATACACTTGTTCTTGGAAGCTCTGGATGTCCGGAAATTCTAGCAACATCCTCCATCTCATCTACTACTACAGGGTCTACTATGTAAGCTGGAATACC
>JAGBBM010000059.1 GCA_017938485.1 Lachnospiraceae bacterium | reverse complement strand
TACATCATAGGTGTATGTGGTAAGTATACCATCACTGGTCTTTTCTTGCAAGATTCTTCCCATGCAGTCATAGGTGTATTCTGCCTGAGTATTGCCCTCTCCGTTAGTTACTTTTATTAACTGGTTCATAAGGTCATACTCGTAGTAGGTCTTGTTACCCAGTTTATCTGTGTAGGATATTACGTTACCATTACAATCATATCCGTAACTTACCCCTACTGTCTTTACCTCTACAGTAAGAATATCTGTCACCTGTGTGGATATGGTTAATGGGTTTCCTGCCGGGTCGTAGGTGGTAGTTATCTCTCCACTTCCATCATAGCTGTAGCCTGTTACGTTTCCGTAGATGCCTGTGGAGGATGGTATTATCTACCCCAATATACCTTTGCGTAGTTACAATGAATGAGTACCTATGCCCCTATACCCCAGATACTCACAAGCTAACTTTAAATGCTCTGATACCATTCTCTCTGTAATGGCAAACAACCTAGCTTTGGAGCCTACCCCATATTTGCAGGCATACTCCACAATGATGGCATATACCTCAACTGGCACAATGAAATCTCTGTACTTGCCAGTCTTCTTCTCATAGATATTAATTCTATATTTGTCACCAACCCTTACAAAAGAATCCAATGTAAGTCTTAATACATCTGATATCCTCAAACCAAGATTTCTCTCTAGCTGTAAAGCCATAGCTATTCTTGGGTTCGGCTTATGACTTATACCCCTAAACTCAAAGCCATCTCTAATGGTCTCAATAATAGCATCATACTCATTGTCTTCAATCGGTCTCGTAGTTTTATTCATGATACCCCACCTTCCTAACACAAATTTCCTAATTTCTCACTTGAAACTTCCTATAACTTTAAACTACCCCAATGAGCATGGCTTGGAATAAGGATACTTCCTTAATTGGTGCAATTACGAAGTTCATCTTTCTTCCCTTTCCATTATCCATTCCCATTACTCATCCATATATACTACATCCAACTCACATTGTCACATACCAATCTGACAATATAGGAAATTGGGAAACTGGTTTTATTTTTTTCATTTTCACATCCGAAAGGATAACTTAATTCACTTTAACTGAGGGAAATCTTGCTATATTCCCTATATTAGGTAAAAATCTTGTATTGGCTTTACCCATTTTAATACAAAATCTTTACAGTCATTACCCCTTTTTATCCAGATATTTATCTTGTATAAAGAAACGCATCGTCTTCACAGCATAAAAATACTATGAAAACAATGCGTATCTAAATCTTAGAATCAATATTCAGTTGTGATTTCAGATGTTCTCAAGTTGAGACATAAATAAAACTATCTTTCCTTTAACAGTTTTTCAATAAGACTGTTAACAAATCGTGATAATATTTTTTCTTCAACGTACCCACAAACCAAGAACAAAACGAACAATATAATAACTCTTATAATGATGTTTTCAATTATTTGTGTCGTAGCCATTATACATAATGCATATATCAAAATATATGTTATGAAGTTTGCGATAAAATACCATATTCCATTATCCTTCATTTCAAAAATCTCCTTACTGGAATTCCAAAAAATCTGTCCTTATTACTACTGATTTAATCGGTATAATCGGTTTTGATGTTTTCATAGAAGAATTCAGTTTTATCGGAATTCTAACAGGTGCACTACCCAATCCCCATCCGCTCCATGGGATATGTTTAAGCGCCCATGATGGTGTTGGCGTTGTACCTGTATAAATTCCCTTTCCCCAAACACCTGACTTACTACCATAAATTCCACCTATATCAGTAATACCCTTACCACCTTTCATAGTTGTAAAATGGAACACAAATTCATTATTAGGATTCACTCCACTTCTAAACTGTTTCATCAAATCATATGCATCTGATGCATTATATCCTTGTTGTTTTAATGCTTTATATTCATAGTACGAAGCTAAATCAGCCTTACTACCACCCTCACCAACACTCAACTCATACCCCTTAAGTGCCTCGTCCACTACATAAGGGTCACTGTCAGCGAATTTTATCTCTATCGGGTCTGTTGGATTAGTGGTTACTGCTTTCGCTGCATCATCTAAGGTATCTGG
>JAGBBM010000058.1 GCA_017938485.1 Lachnospiraceae bacterium | reverse complement strand
CCAGATACCTTAGATGATGCAGCGAAAGCAGTAACCACTAATCCAACAGACCCGATAGAGATAAAATTCGCTGACAGTGACCCTTATGTAGTGGACGAGGCACTTAAGGGGTATGAGTTGAGTGTTGGTGAGGGTGGTAGTGATTCTGGTAATTATGTATATAGAGCATTGAATCAAAAAGACTACGAGAGGTATACAAATGGATTAGGCTTGGAAGCAAAAAATCCAAATGGTAATTGGGATTTAAAGGAACATTTAGTTGACGGTTCGGGAAAACTTTCATGGGTAAATGATCCGTATATTTCAACTACAAGTGATTTAAGTGTTGCTAAGGGATTTAATCAATCTGGTAGTGGGTATGGAATTGTAAAAATTGATTTGAACAAAGTGAATTCTCCTTCATATAAAGGTTATGAAATTTACCCTCGTGTGAATGGTAAAGAAGGATTACCATATCATTACTCAGTTTGGCAACAGGAGATTTCTGTGTATCAAAGCATACCATTTGAAGCAATAGTTGATTATTTTAATTGAAAGGATTAAGTATGGAAGATTTTTATGGAAGAATTGATGAATTAGTACAGGATTTATTAATTCCTGCACGAACTGAAAAGACGATAGATAAACAAGCATTTGAAAAATTCTATGGCATATTGATAGAATTGGAAAAAGAAATGAAGGGAGAAGAATGCGTACCTAGAAAGATTGCTGGTTTACTTTTTTTTATATACAGAACATTATCTGCTGAAGCAGAACATTGTAGTTATAATGATGAATTATTTATTGCAGTGGCAAATCTTGAAGATATGCTTGATAGAATATTATGGGATTCTCCATTTAAAAATTAAAGTGAGGAATTTAGACATGGCAATATATTTTTATAAAATTAACGAGGATTATGGTTGTTTTTCGAATTTCGCACATTACGACTTTGAGTTAGACGGAAAAAGATGGATGACTAGCGAACATTATTTTCAAGCACAAAAATTTTGTGGAACTGAGTATGAAGAAGTAATTCGATTACTTGATAATCCCATGAAGGCAGCTGAAATGGGAAGAAATAGAAATTTACCATTGAGAATGGATTGGGAACAAGTAAAAGATGATATCATGCGAAAAGCAGTACTGGCAAAATTTGAACAGAATGAAGAGATTAAAGATGTGTTACTATCTACTGATAATGAGATTATAATTGAAAATACATCCAATGATTATTATTGGGGATGTGGTAAAGATGGTTCTGGCAAAAATATGCTAGGAATTATTTTGATGGAAGTTAGAGAAAAGCTTTCTTTTAATAAGGCTTAGATTTAGAATTGTACCTGTAGACCAGCTACGCAGACGACAGCATAGTTGGTCTGAAGCCTATAAGATTCGAATGTAGTCAAGGGTGGTAATACATCAAAAAATAGGAGATTTTTCTGGGTTAAATGGAAGTAATGTAGATGATATTTTAGATAGAATACCAGATGATGCTGTTTTAAGAGAATTAACGCCAGTGAATGGTGGAGCAACAGAAGGTTTTGAGTTTAAATGGATACAAGATGGACAAACATATCGAGTTAGGGTGCATAATCCTGACCCAAGTGCTCCTATAGGTACAAATGCATATAATAATTGGGTTGTTAGAGTTCAACGTGGTCGTCAATATTATGATTATACTATTGATGATTTTCAACCTGCAAAATTTACAAATCCAAATGGTGATTTTTTTGATGAATCGATTATGAACAATACACATATTCCAATACAAAATCCATATGATTAGGGAAAGGAAATTGATATGAATAACAAGGAAGTTGATAACATAAGGGCAGCTAAAGACGAAGCAGAATATTTAAGTATTCTTGAAAGCATTGGTGATAAAATAACATATAAATCGTATAATACAGAAGAAGTACAACTCATTATAACAGAATTGTTAAAAGAAGATATTTTGTCTTTTTCGTATGCTGTGAGAGAACAGATATTATATGTAATATGTGAGGCTAATGGCTTTTATGAAATTAAAAACAGTGTAGATTTTAATAGATTATCAGAAATAGTAAATTTTGTTGAAGATGACCTAAAAGAATATATTAATGAGGTTATATATTAGTTGTGGTATCTTAATAGCTTTAGTTTTGGTGATTTGTATTTAGTGACTATTTAAGAAATTTCAAATCATTTCATAGGGCTGTGTTTTTTGTAACACAGCCCTAATTTTATGTAATATTCTCTTCAAATTCAGTCCATTGAAACTGAGCCACCTTATCATATGATTGATTGCTAATCATTAGTTCGATATCTTTATCAAGACGAACTTTTTCAAAATAGAAGCCTTTATCCATAAAGTGTTGTGCGAGTTTCATCTTAATGATATGTTCACCCTGCTCTCTGGTAAAGGCTGTATCAGATTTAGGTGGTGTGCTTCTGCAATAATACAAAAAGGGGTATTTAGCATTCTGTAAGCAATCAGCGACCTTTTCGTGGAAAGGCTTGTAGTTATATCCTCTAATAGCACAAGTGTGCTCAGAACCAATGTATGGCACGTCGAGTAGAACTAACTTGTTTACATTGTCGTTCTTTAGGTATGAGAGACAATCATCTTGTGTTATCGTCGCGTTCCGTAATTTTAAGTGAGCTGGTAAAAATCGAAGAACTCGCTTCAAAATTTTGTCAGACCCCTCTATCATTGCCTTATCGATACATTGGATAATAAACATCTTGTATGCAATTTCAGCGTTGGAGTCAACGTGTTTATAATTTTCTCGTTTCTTCTCATAATTAGAGATTTCATATTTATATGCAGATATAATTTGCTTCTTTTTTTCAGGTTGCTTAATGAAGGATAGGTCAGCATCCAAAATTAGCTTTATAAGCTTCAGTGGTTCGTTTTTAAGTACGTTTAGAAAATTAGTCCGTAAAGGATTCAAGTCATTTAAAATAACCGACTGCCAAGGATATGTTTTTATTCCAAAGAAGAGAGAACCAGTTGCACAACATCCATCAACTAAGGTCATAGATTTGTGCGAAAGATTCATTGCATTTACAGCATTTGCTGTAGCCTTTTGCATAGTGGTATTTTTATAGCCAACTATGGTATAAAGTGGGCGTATATTATTTTAAACCCTTTTACTTACTCAAACCACTTTTCAAGATATTTAATAATTCCTCCGGGGAGAACGTGTACTTAGTGTGGCAGAAATCACATACAACTTCTACTGGCTCGTTGTCTTCTATCACAGAAGCAATCTCTGCTTTTCCCATACTTATAACAGCTTTTTCAACTCTGTCCTTGCTACAATCGCACACATAGGCGCAAGGGATGGTGTCTGTTAAAACTACGTCGTATCCGTCAAAAAGTATATTTATAATTTCCTCTACGGTTTTACCTTTTTCCATAAGGGCAGTGAACGAGAAGTCTTTGAGACGATTCTCTAAGTCTGTGATAAGTCCATCCTCAGCAAAAGGCATAAGCTGAATTATAAAGCCTCCTGCCTTTGATACAGATGCATCGTTATTTAGCATAACTCCCAAGGCAACAGATGAAGGAATCTGTTCGCTGGTTACGAAGTAGTAGGTTAAATCCTGAGCAATCTCACTGCTCACTAAGTGGGTTTGTCCTACATATGGCTCTTTTAATCCGATATCCTTTATGACGCTCATAACTCCAAGGTCAATAGCCTTTGCCACATCTTTGGCAGGAAGCTCAACTTCTGCTTCACTTACATAACCTTTTACATTACCCTTTGAATCTGCGGTAACAAGCATGCCTTGTATAGGACCCTGACACTGGATTCTTATGGTGAGCACGTCCGTGTCGTTCTTGCACATAGCTCCCATTAAAGCAGCACCAGTGAGGAGTCTTCCTAAGGCGTTGGTTACAACGGGGTATGTTCCGTGGGTAATTCTCGCTTTTTCTACTGTATCTGTGGAATTGCAGGCAAAAAAACGAACCTGATTGTTTGCAGCCATTCCTCTAATCATATAATCTGACATAATTGCCTCCATAATATTTTAAGTTAATCGCTAGTGTTGATTATAGAATAAAAGTGTTTTTTTATCAACCAATATATTGATAAGAAAAAATATATAGAATATAATTTGTTCATGATAATTCGTAGAGTTAATTGATGAGAAAGGAGTGTGCACAAGATGAAAGATACCGTAAAAGGAATTTTAAGATATGTTACTGTGTTTTTTGCTGTGTTACTTGTACTCCTTTTAGGACTTGTGGCAGTTGCATGTATATCTAAGTCTGCCATAGAAAAAAATGTACAGGAGTCAGCTGAGTATTTTGTTCGGGAAGATATATTCTACGAAGCTATAGAAGGGGTGAAGGGTAGTACTCTAGATAGATATGCAGATACCATACTTGTAGCCATAGCTTATCAGTATGATGAAGAAAATCCTCTTGACTCAGTTATGTGGTCTTCTTACTATCATGATGACATGAAAAATGAAAATGACAATCTTATGAAAACTGTGACAGAAGGACTTAAACCGAATCAGCAGTACTTAAGATATTGGCATGGCTCCAATACTATTCTTAGACCTCTTCTTACGATGTTTAGTATAAAAGAGATATATGTGGTTATGGCGATTTTGCTGGGAGTTTTGATTACGCTCCTCATAGGAATTCTTATTAAGAAGAAAGCATTGTCTTTAGCAGTGTGTTTTGGGATAAGTCTTGTTATGACTTCTGTTTGGTTTGTGCCTTTTTCTCTAGAATATGTGTGGAACTTTGTCACTATGCTCCTTATCGCTATAGTGGGCGTTTTCTTTGGCTATAGAGATAAGTGGACGCACATGGGCTTTCTTTTTATGATTGGAGGAATGGTTACAAACTATCTGGATTTTTTAAGTACGGAAACCATTACTCTTACAGTGCCTCTTCTCTTGCTCCTTTGGATAAGAGATAGTGAGAAAAATGACTGGACATTAAAACAGGCTTTAATGTTCTCTGGCAAAGTTGCTGCGTTGTGGGGGATTGGATACATTGGTATGTGGGTTAGCAAATGGATTATTTCCAGTATAGTTCTTGGAGAAAATGTGATGCCATATGTCACAGAGCATATAGGAGAAAGGCTAGGGGGAGATATAGGTCTTGGCCCACTGGAGTATATATCTGGTGCTGTGGGACGAAATCTAAGCTGTGTTTTTCCTTTTGAATATGGGGCGATAGGTGCATTTTCAGGGGTTGCTTTAATTGTCTTTGTCTTTTATGTGGGATATGTGCATTACGGAAAAAAAGAGGATAAGAAGCTTGCCTGGGTGTATCTTATTGTGGCGCTGATTCCCTACGTTAGATATGTGATATTGCATAATCACGCCTATTTGCATTACTTTTTTACATATAGAGCTCAGGTTGCAACTATACTTGCTATACTGCTTATACTGGAACTTCTTACTGACAGGAGGTGGTTTTTCCGTGGAAAACGAAAGAAACGTACTTGACCTTACAGTGGTGATGCCCTGTCTAAATGAGGAGCTGGCTGTGGGTTATTCTGTGAAGGATGCCCTAAGCTTTATGGATAATAATTCCATAAAAGGAGAAGTTATAGTGGTGGATAATGGCTCTACGGATAATTCTGCTACGGTTGCTAAAGAATATGGTGCGGTAGTTATAAAAGAAGCTAAAAAAGGTTACGGAAGAGCACTCAGGACAGGATTTGATTATGCAAAGGGAAAGGTTATAATTATGGGGGACTGTGACACCACCTATGATTTTCTCAATCTTTCGGATATGTATGAGCCCTTGGCAAAGGGTGAGTTTGATATGGTTATAGGTAACCGTTATGCTGGAGGGATTGAAAAGGGAGCTATGCCTTTAAGTCATAGGTTGGGAGCAAGGTTCCTTTCCTTCTGCGGAAGAAAAAAATACGGTGTGAAAGTGTATGATTTTCACTGTGGTATACGAGGATTTACAAAAAGTGCATATGACACTCTTGAACTCAAAACCGAGGGGATGGAGTTTGCCACTGAACTTATCAAGGAAGCAGGGGAGAAAGGCCTTTCTATAAAAGAAATTCCTGTTCCGTTAAAAAAGAGCAGAGCCAAAAGAAAATCAAAACTAAGAGCTTTTAGAGATGGTTTTAGACATCTTAGGTACATATATCTGAACAAATAAAAGTCATAGCAGGACTTAAAATTATGTCTGCTATGACTTTTTCTTATTTTCCGGATTCTCTTGCGATTATATATATTCGCTCACATTCTTCTGTAGCTTCTTCTTTGGTAAACGCATCATATGCGTGGAGTAATTCTAATCCAGAGCTTTTGATGAGGTTTTTCATTTCCTCTAAGGTGTAGCCTCTCTGGAAATGTACCTCCTCATGCTTCCTGTACAAATCATCCTTTTCTTTGATAAACAAGCTTAGGTATAGTTCGTTTATATCTTCTTCTTCGTCGTAGAAGTTATCCCAGATAAAGCTTATGTCATCTCTATCCTCTGCGATAGTGGAATCTGCAACTATTTCCTTGTAATAGTGTCTCGGATGAAAATCAAATATAAATATACCTTTTGGGTCAAGGTAGTTGTTGACAAGTCTAAAAACCCGAAGTAGTTCATCTGGTTCAGTTATGTAGTTGATACTGTCGCAGATGCTTATAGTTGCAGCTACGGTGCCATATAATTCAAACTCCCGCATATCCTGACAAAGGTAGAGGGAATTGCTGCCTTTTTCAGCTTTTTTTTCGTTGGCTATATCAAGCATAGAAGGAGAGTTGTCTATGCCAATCATATCATAGCCTGCCTGTGCCATAAGTTCTGTCATACTTCCTGTGCCGCAACCAAGCTCAGCTATAATGCCGCAATCTATATTAAATTCCTTCAATAAGCTATGTAAGTACTCGAACCATTCCTCGTAGGGGATATTGTCCATCAGTTCGTCGTAAACACTGGCAAAATCCTGATATGCGTCGTTCATATAGGCCTCCTTAAAATTTACTGAGTAAAATTATAAGATAAAACCAACTTAAAAACAAGATGGATATTGATTACTTGCATTTGTAAAATGTAAAGGCATAAGGTATAATAAACGCATAGAAAAGAAAGGTGATAAGTGGATTATGATTACATACTATGCTGTTATGTCAGCTTTGGCGCTGATTAATCTTATAGTTTTTTTGATGCTGTTTCGTGAGAAAAAGCTGAATTATTACATATTGGCTATTCTTACCTTGGTTACAATTAGTAATGCTGGAAATTTAATTATGGCCCTTTCTGATACTCTTGGAGAAGCTTATATCGCAAAAAAGATATATTATTTGGGTGGTTGTTTTATTCCACCTATAATTCTATTGGTAATATTTAAGATGTGTAATATTGCTCTTGGTAAGTGGATGGAGAATCTGCTTATCTTATATAGCTTTGTGGTCTACGGAATGGTTCTTACTATTGGATATAGCGATATATACTATGTGGGAGCTGAGTTAGTAAAGGATGGTAATGCTACAGCTATATTGCCAGAGTATGGTTTTGGACACACATTCTTTTATGTGTTGTTGTATGGGTATCTTCTGGTTGGAATTGCAGTTTTGGTGTACAGCTTAAAAAAGAAGAATACAGTTTCACGCAAAAATCTATGGGCTCTTATTGGCATGGAGATTGTAACCATTGTAGTATTTCTGTTGGGTAGAGTTATTGCTCCTGATTTGGAGGTTACTCCTTTGACCTATATAATTGATGGATGGATATTGCTTTATCTCAATCGAAGAGTAACGGTGTATAGCTTAGAGGATAATATTATTAGTTCTTTGGATAAGCAGGATGACTATGGATATATAATGTTTGATAACCATAGGAATTATTTGGGAGCAAATCATCTTGCTATAGATATTCTTCCGGAGCTTGAACTTTGTAAAATAGATAGACCATTGATAAAACATGTAGCCTTAGATTTTCTTCAGGTGGAGTTAGACGAATACGAGGATATAGATGACACTGTTTTTGAGTTGGATAAAGACGGGGAACATTATGAGGGGCAAATAAATAGAATTTGGTATGCTGATAAGGCAGTTGGTTATTTATTTGAAATAGAAAATGCCACTGACAGATACAAGTATACTAAGCTTTTGGCAGAGTACAATGACAATTTGAAAAAAGAGGTGGAGACAAAGACTGCTCACATACAGAATATACAGGCAAAGGTGTTGCTTGGTATGGCCAATATGGTGGAGAACAGAGATGGCAATACAGGTGGTCACATTAAACGTACCAGCAATGTTATTGAGATATTAATCAACACTATTAAGGAAAATAATATTTTGGATTTAGATGATAGGTTTTGCGAGGCGGTAATCAAAGCGGCACCTATGCACGACCTCGGAAAAATTGGCATAGATGACAGAATTCTTAGAAAGCCGGGCAGGCTTACAGATGAAGAGTTTACTATTATGCAGACTCACGCCGAAAAAAGCGGTGAATTGGTAGAATCGATTCTTCGAGATGTAGAGGATGAGTATTTTGTTGCTGTCGCTAAAAATATGGCAAGACATCACCATGAAAAATGGAATGGTATGGGATATCCAGACCATCTGAAATGTGAGGAAATTCCTATGGAGGCAAGAATTATGGCCATAGCAGATGTGTACGATGCTCTTGTAAGTAAACGTTGCTATAAGGAGGCTATGAGCTTTGAACAGGCATATCAGGTAATGATGGAATCTATGGGAAGTCATTTTGATCCGAAGATGGAACAGGTATTCCTTATGAGTAGAACGAAACTGGAGGAGTATTATTCAAACTAGTGCATTTATGATAAGTGTAAATATTCATATAGGGAAAATCTGTTGAAAAATATATGTATTCGTGCTAAAATCTTGAGAGAATTTGCGATGAATAAAGACTAGGATTTTTATAATCCGTTGATAAAGGAGAAAAATAAAATGAAATTAGGCATTGTGGGATTACCTAACGTGGGTAAAAGTACATTATTCAACTCTTTAACTAAGGCAGGAGCAGAATCAGCTAATTACCCATTCTGTACGATAGATCCAAATGTGGGTATTGTACCAGTTCCAGATAAGAGATTGGATGAGCTTACAAAGATGTATAACTCAGCTAAGACAACACCTGCTGTTATAGAGTTTGTTGATATTGCAGGACTTGTTAAGGGTGCATCTAAGGGTGAGGGACTTGGCAATCAGTTCCTTTCTAATATCAGAGAGACAGATGCTATAGTTCATGTGGTTAGATGTTTTGAGGATAGCAATGTTATCCATGTGGATGGTTCTGTGGATCCTATACGAGATATAGAGACAATTAACTTCGAACTTATCTTTGCAGATATAGAGGTTCTTGATAGAAGAATTGCAAAGACTACAAAGGGTGCCAATAACAATAAGACCCTTGCTAAAGAGTTAGAACTTCAGAAGAAGATGAAGGAGCACCTTGAGGCAGGTAAGCTTGCCATAGCATATGAGACTGATGATGAAGATGAGATAAAGTGGCTTAAAGAGTACAATCTTCTTACAGGCAAGCCAGTTATATATGCTGCCAATGTATCAGAGGATGATTTGGCTGATGATGGAGCTTCCAATGAGTTTGTACAGAAGGTAAGAGATTATGCTAAGGAATTTGACAGTGAAGTATTTGCTGTGTGCGCTCAGATAGAACAGGAGATTTCTGAGTTAGAAGAGGATGAAAAGCAGATGTTCTTAGAAGAGCTTGGGGTTACTGAATCCGGTCTTGATAAGCTTATTAAGGCTAGTTATTCTCTCCTTGGTCTTATCAGCTACCTTACATCTGGTGAAGATGAGACAAGAGCATGGACAATTACTAAGGGAACTAAGGCTCCACAGGCAGCAGGTAAGATACACACAGATTTTGAGAGAGGCTTTATCAAGGCTGAGGTTGTTGCCTATGATGATCTTATGAACTCTGGCTCTATGCTTGCAGCAAAGGAGAAGGGTCTTGTAAGACAGGAAGGCAAAGAATATGTGGTGCAGGATGGAGATGTAATTCTCTTTAAGTTTAATGTTTAGTAAGGAGTTTGCCTATGTATGATATTAGATTTCCAAACCTTGGTTTGGTTCTCAGAAATTTAAAGGATGGAATCACTATCTTTGGTGTAGAGATAAAATTTTATGGTATCCTTATTACCTTAGGTTTTTTGATTGCTTATGCTATTGCTGTTAAAGAAGCGAAAAGAACAAAGCAGGATGAGGAACTTTATCTGGATTTCCTATTGTGGTTAGTTATACCAGCCATAATTGGTGCCAGACTCTATTATGTAATATTTAGTTGGGACGAGTATTTTGTAAAGGGAAAGGGTGCTTGGCAAACTTTTCTGGATATAATTAATATCAGAAATGGTGGACTGGCTATTTATGGTGGTCTTATCGCAGGTGTTATTGTCGGTGTAATATTTGTAAAGAAAAAGAAAGCCAATTTCTGTTTGATGGCAGATACTATTTTCCCGGCAGTCCTTGTTGCTCAGGCTCTTGGTAGATGGGGTAACTTCTTTAATAGAGAAGCTTTTGGTGAGTATACAGATTCTATTTTTGCTATGTGTATTCCTACAGATTACTACGTCAATAATGGAAGTCTCGGTGGCTTGGTTAATTCAGGGGTTATAACAGAAGCTATGGCAAATAATCTAGTGGAATATGACACTATGACCTGGATTAGCGTACATCCAACCTTCCTTTATGAATCCCTTTGGAATATTGGTTTGTTTATATTACTTATGATTTATAAAAAGCATAAGAAGTTTGATGGAGAATTAGCTCTTATGTATGTATGGGGATATGGTCTTGGTCGAGTGTGGATTGAAGGACTTCGTTCTGATTCTCTTATAGTACCTTTTATTAATATGAGAGCTTCTCAGCTTCTTGCAGCCCTTTGCGTACTTGTAGCATCTGTTATTTTGGTAAAGAAACGTATGGATGGTGCAAAAAGCTTAGTGGAGGAAGAAGAGGCCTAAGTGGAGGTAGATAATTGGCACATTTGACTACTTATCGGTATATATTTGTGCAAAACTTACAATAACAGAACGGATGTTTTGTTGAAAAATTATGTTTGATTGAGAGAAGAAATGCAATTTAGCTATTGCATTTCTTTTTTTGTTGATATAAAATAGTGTCAAGTGGATGCAAAGTGGAGCAAAAGTGAAGTAAAGTGGAGTGACGAGTATGACTAAGGGCATGAAAGGACAATCTAATCATAATCTGGACTCAAAGGGCAGATTGATTATACCGGCAAGACTTAGAGAAGGTCTTGGCGTTAATTTCGTGCTTTGTAAAGGCATGGACAAGAATATATATGCTTATCCTGAAGAAGAGTGGGAGAAGTTCTCAGATAAACTTAATGCTCTTCCTGTTTCTGATATGAAGGCTCGTCAGTTCAAATTATTCTTCCAGGGTTCAGCTAATGACTGTGAAGTGGATAGTCAGTTTAGAATTGTTATCCCACAGAATCTTCGTAGCTGGGCAGGTATAGACAAAGAGATAGTTATGGTAGGTAATGGTTCTGTTGCTGAGATATGGGACAAGGATGCCTGGGATAAGTACAATAGTGTTGAAGAGATGGATATTAACGATATATCCTTTGATATGAGTACTAAGTATGGTATATAGGAGCGACGGTATGGAGTTTAATCATATTTCAGTTCTTTTAGAAGAAACCATTGATAGTTTAGATATAAAGCCGGAAGGTATATATGTAGATGGAACTTTAGGTGGTGGCGGACATGCACTTCGCATATGCGAGAGATTAAATGATAATGGCAGACTTATAGGCATAGACCAAGATAAAGATGCTATCGCAGCAGCCACCAAGAGATTAGAAGGACATAGTAAAAAAGTGACTATAGTCCACAGCAATTATCAAGATATAGACTCCGTGTTGAGCAATTTATCAATCGGCGGTGTCGATGGTATTGTGCTCGACCTAGGAGTCTCATCATATCAACTTGATAATGTGGAAAGAGGATTTACTTATAGAGAAGATACTCCTCTTGATATGAGAATGGATCAAAGCAGTACTCTTACTGCCAAAGATATAGTAAATGATTATTCCGAACAGGAATTATACAGAGTAATTAGAGATTATGGTGAGGATGGATTTGCTAAAAATATTGCAAAACACATCGTCAAAGCCAGAGAAGAAAAACCTATAGAAACCACAGGAGAGCTCAATGAGATAATCAAGGCAGCTATACCTGCGAAGGTTAGAAAAGGTCAGGGACATCCTTCCAAGAAAACCTTTCAAGCAATTCGTATAGAGCTTAACAAGGAACTTGAGGTGTTGGAAAATTCTTTGGACAAGATGATAGAGCTTCTTAATCCAGGTGGAAGACTTAGTATTATAACATTTCATTCCTTGGAGGATAGAATCGTAAAGAATATATTCAGAAAGAATATGAATCCTTGTATATGCCCACCGGAATTTCCGGTTTGTACATGTGGCAAGAAACCTACAGGAAAGGTAATCACAAGAAAACCTATTGTGCCAAGTGACAAGGAGCTTATGGAAAATAGAAGAGCAAAAAGCTCAAAACTTAGAGTATTTGAAAAAACCAGATAATAGATTATTGGTAAGGGAGATGAATGAAAATGAATGAGAGACCAGCCAGAAGTATGGTGTATTTCGATGGCAGTGCTGTCAGAAAATTGGATTATGTGCCAGAGAGAAGGGTGAGACCAGAGGAAAGACCGGAGCGTGTACCTGAGCACAGACAACAGAGAAGTAAAAGCTTAGACCACAGAGTGGACAGGGCGTTGGCTTTCAATCTAAAGTATACAGTTTTTGTTGTGGCATCAGTTGTTATAATGGTTGCAGCTTGCGTTGTTATGCTTTTTATGGAGTCAAGAATAAATGACCAGCAGAATAATATTAATGAGTTAGAGGCACAGCTTGCTGCACTTGAAACAGATAATGCAGCTTATGCTAATTCGTTAGAGAATATGTACACACTGGAAGAGATTAACGATGTGGCTATAAATGAGCTGGGTATGGTGTATGCTAAGAAAGGTCAGATAGTGTACTACGACAGCGCTAACGAAGATTACGTAAAACAATACCAGGATGTTCCTGAGGCTAATTAGTCTCAGGACATTTGTTGTTATATAGATACTCCAAGAGGTGATAAGTTTGAAGAAAAGTAAGAAAAATAGAAAATTTTTGGGCAGAATGAAGAAACGAGTATTGATAGCATTTGTGCTATTTATGGCTTGTTTTGTTGTGCTTGTGGTTCAACTTATCAGAATTAACGTAAAGTCTGGAAAGGAGTATGAACAAAGAGTCTTAGCTCAGCAGGGATATACCAGCACAACAATTCCCTATAAGCGAGGCGATATATTAGATTCCAATGGTTCGGTTCTTGCAACATCTGAAAAGATGTATAATCTTATCCTTGAACCTAAGAATATATTAGAAAAAGACGAATATAAAGACGCTACTGTTGCGGCACTTCAAACATATTTCAATTTTACAGATGCAGATATAAGTGGTTTCTTGTCTGATGAGGATTCCTATTACGTTATTGCCAGAAAAAATATTGGATATGAGCAGTACAAAGAATTTAATGATTTTTGTGACTCAAAAGAAGGCGCGAATGTAAGAGGAGTTTATTTTGAGGAGCAATATCAAAGAGTATATCCAAACGGAAAGCTTGGATGCCATCTTCTTGGTTTTACAGTAAGTGGAAACGTTGGTATGTATGGTGTAGAAGGTGGATATAATGACTACTTGAATGGATTTAATGGACGTTCCTACTCATATCTTAACGAAGAATATGGTTTAACAGAGGTGGTTGAGCCTGCTGTTAATGGTTATAACTTGGTTACAAGTATTGATGCAAATGTGCAGAAAGCGGTACAGGAAGTTTGCGATGAATATATGACTAACATAGGCGCAAAAAATGTTTCTGTGCTTGTTATGGACCCTAATACCTGTGATGTGCTTGCACTGTACAATTCACATCAGTTTGATCCAAATGATGCTTATGATTTAGAGGCTACCAGATATCAGTTTGAAACTTTAAGTGAGTCTCTTGATGAGTATGAAGAGGGAGAAGAGATAGTATACGAGGGTGGTTATACCAGCTTTGAGGATTTCAAGGAAAATGCTTCTAATGATGAAACTGTAAATGCCTTAAATAAGGTGTGGAGAAACTTTGCGGTAAGTGACTTCTACGAGCCAGGCTCCACATATAAAACATTTACAATTGCAGGTGCCTTGGAAGAAGGTTATGTAACAGAAAGTGATATGTTTGTCTGCGATGGTGGAGAGACAAAAGACATATATAGAGTAAACTGTATATCCTGGTGGTGGGGTGGACATGGTGAACAGACCTTGTCAGAAACCTTAGAAAATTCTTGTAATGATGCAATGATGCAGATTGCAGAGAAAACAGGACGTACCGACTTTGCTAAGTATCAGGATTTGTTTGGCTTTGGTCAGGCAACCAATATTGATATTCCAGGTGAGCCAGATGATGCATCTTGTTATTATTCTGTATATCACGAGGATACATTAAATGAGGTTGAGCTTGCTACATCTTCTTTTGGACAGGGTGTTACAGTTTCTATGATGCAGCTTTGTACAGCGTTTTGCTCGGTTATAAATGGTGGTTACTATTATGAGCCAAGTGTAGTTGAAAGAATAGAAGATGAAGAAGGCAATATCATAATGGAGATGGAGGATGTTCTTGTGAGAAGAACTATATCTGAGGATGTCTCTAATATCATGAGAGAAGAGCTTCACAATGTTGTTTTATATGGTGGTGGTAGACTTGCTGCTATAGATGGTTATACTATTGGTGGTAAGACGGGAACAGCAGAAAAGGTACCTAGAAATAACAATAAGTATCTTATATCATTTATAGGTTTTGCACCAGTGGATGACCCACAGGTTGTAATATATGTAATTGTAGATGAGCCTAATATCGAATATCAGAATTCCTGTCCTTATGCGAAGGAAATATTCGTGGGAATAGGCGAGAAAATTTTCCCTTATCTGAATATATATAAGGAAAATGAAGTGTTTGAGCTTGCTCCTTCTGATATCCCAGATTATCCGGAAGCACCTATATATGATGGTGCAGTACCTGAAAATGATGTGGCAGGTGTGGATAATACAGAAGATGATGAAACCACAGAAGATACTGAAGCTAACACAGAGGAATCAACGGAAGATACAGATGCTACAGAATAAAACATTATAACAAGTCATAGATTTAAAGTAAGAATGATTAAAGTGGGATAATTTGAAAAAAATAAATGATACAAATTATT
>JAGBBM010000057.1 GCA_017938485.1 Lachnospiraceae bacterium | reverse complement strand
GGATAAAGTGTCCTATGTGGGATGTGTCGCTCAGATTGATTAATTCTTTGGTTGTAGTAATGATGTGTTTATCTTTGAAGATGGCTGTGTATATAAATCTATTATTAAAGTATATCCTGAGATTACATATTATTTTAATGATTATATGACTGTTTCCTTGGAAGGCGCGGAATATAACGAGATAAATAGCGATGTATATGATTATGAAATAGATATGGAAGTATGGATATCCATTGGAGAAGAGATTACATTGGAGGATGCTCAAGTTATAGATACTGTGGAGATATCCGGCGTTGAAGGAGTCAAGGTAGGTGATGACATCGCTTTGGCGGAGGATAAATCCTTAATAGGTTTAAATGATAATCTAGTGTGCAATGGTTTTAATTGGAATTATTACAAAATTTCCTCTTATGCTCAAGGGGGAGGATACTATACTTACAGTTATCCAGAGGCAGATGAATCTTATAGTGTGAAAAATTTTGATATAGATATACCTATGTTCCAAATGACACTTCGTATATATGCAGATACGGGGTATAAATTTGGAGAGGACATAGTTGTAAAATATAATGGGACTGAACTTATGTCTGAGGACGACTTTTATTTATCCGAGGTACCTAGTGTGGAAATATTGGGTTATTATAAGGAGGAAATTGGCGATTATATATCGGTAAAGATAAACTACTACCGTATAAGGTTTGAGGGAGAGCATGGAACCATTGTTGCAAACTATGACTTTGCACCGAAGGGTACAGTCATAACTCTTACTCCAATTCCTGACGAGGGGTACAAGTTTGTGGGTTACGAAACCTCCCATGATTTGACTAAATTGCCTAATGACCCAAAGATAAATATTACCAACAATCAGTTTGTTATGAAGGACTATCCTGTAGTGATTACTGGTATATTTGAGGAAGAGTAAGAATTATGGGTATACTTCTTTTTAGAGTCTTAAAATTATAGGATTTTGAAAGGAAGTTTTATATGGGATTTGTTCATTTATTTGAGTATGCTTTAGAGATGGTTGTGGCAGTGGGAATACTCCTGTTCGAGTTTATGGGCGTAGGGGTAATTCTATGGACCAGCTTGAGAAGCTTTTATAAGTATATTCGCCATAAGAAGGACACTAGGCTTTATCTTGCTAAGGGGCTTGCTATGGGACTTGAATTTAAGCTGGGCAGCGAGATTCTTAGGACTGTGGTGGTGAGAGAATGGAGCGAGATTGCCATAGTAGGAAGTATAATTCTTCTAAGGGCAGCCCTTACATTTCTTATTCACTGGGAGATTAAGCAGGAAGAATTGTCAGAAGGACGAGATGTGTAGATTTATAAAGCAGATAATAACAGCGGATTTAACATAGTATACGAGGTATGACAGATTGAAGAAAAATGACATTTACGAGATTACAATTAAAGATATAGGTAACGACGGCGAGGGTATAGGACACATCCCTATGGATTGCGGTGAAATAGCTAGTGGTGCAAAAGATAAGTTGGCTGATGAAGCTACCGGTACAAATCGTGGAATCGCAGTTTTTGTAAAGGATACTGTAGTCGGTGATGTGGCTAGGGTTAAGCTTGTAAAGGTTAAGAAGAATTATGCCTACGGAAGACTTGAGGAGATAATAAAACCATCTCCTTATCGTGTTGAGCCAGTTTGTGTCAATGCGAGAAGATGTGGTGGATGTGCTCTTATGCACATGTCCTATGAAAAACAGCTTGATTACAAGTGGAACAAGGTGAAAAACTGTCTGGAGAGAATCGGTGGTGTGAAGGATGTAGCATCTATTATGGAGACTATATGTGGTATGGAAAAGCCTTACAATTACCGTAACAAGATGCAATTTCCTGTGGGTATTGATAAGGAAGGTAAGGTTTTGATTGGTTTTTATGCTGGAAGGACTCACAGCATCATTGATTTAAATGAATGTCATATTGGTCACCCTGTAAATGATTATCTGGTAAAGTATCTTAAGGGGTGGTTGCAAAAATGGCAGGACAAGACGGGACATTTTATATATGACGAGGAAAGACATGAGGGCCTGGTTAGACATATACTCACCAGGGTGGGCTTTACTACCGGAGAGCTTATGGTGTGTGTCATTATAAATGGAAATGGAATCGGCAAATATGTGGGAGATATGCAGGCCGAGAAAGATTTAAAGGAATGCATTCATGAGGCGGTAAAGCAGTACAATATGAATCAGGCTTACGCCGCTAAGGATTATTTCTTGGAGATTAAATTTACCAGCCTAAGTGTCAATATTAATAGAGAAAAGACTAATCGCATCCTTGGGGATAAGTGTGTTACTCTTTGTGGGCAGGACTACATATCAGATTATATTGGAGATATTAAGTTTAACATTTCTCCTATGTCCTTTTATCAGGTAAATCCAGCCCAGACCAAGGTGCTTTATGATAAGGCTGTGGACTATGCGGGACTTACAGGAGATGAAGTGGTTTGGGATATGTACTGTGGTATCGGAACTATCTCCCTTTGCCTTGCAAAGAAGGCTCGTAAGGTTTACGGCGTGGAGATTGTACCTCAAGCCATAGAGGACGCCAAGGAAAATGCAAGGATAAATGGTCTTGATAATACTGAGTTTTTCTGTGGCAAGGCAGAAGAGGTTGTGCCAGGGTTTTATAGAGGGGAATTAGGTCAAGAATGTGGTAGCGTGACTGATGATTGTACGAAAGATAATGCTGACATAAGTGCGGGCAAGCATCCGGATGTTATCGTAGTTGACCCACCGAGAAAGGGCTGTGACAGTGTATTGCTTGACACCATAGAAAATATGGCTCCAAAGAGACTTGTTTATGTAAGCTGTGACCCAGCAACATTGGCTAGAGATGTGAAGATTCTTTCCGGGAAAGGCTTTAAGCTGGAGAAAGTTGGGGTTGTGGATCAGTTTGGGCATAGTGGGCATGTGGAGAGTGTAGTTCTTTTGTCCCAACAAAATCCGGATGATTATATTGAAGTGGAATTAGAGTTGGATGAGATGGATTTGACGACCGCAGAGAGTAAGGCAACTTATAAGGAAATTCAGGAATATGTGCTGAAAGCGCACGGGTTGAAGGTGTCTAATCTGTATATTTCACAGGTAAAAAGAAAGTGTGGAATAGAGGTAGGGGCGAACTATAATCTTCCGAAATCAGAGGATAGTAGACAACCGCAGTGTCCGGAAGAGAAGGAAAAGGCAATAAAGGATACGCTGGAGCATTTTGGGATGATTTAGAGAGGTGAGCACATGGCATTAAACTATACAGTATATCAGTATGATGGCAGCAGGAATGCAGTTGTTATGACAGATATGGAGGGCAAGCAACTTGTGATTGACTGTGATAAGGCAGAGGAGCAGGTTGTATTTGATGAG
>JAGBBM010000056.1 GCA_017938485.1 Lachnospiraceae bacterium | reverse complement strand
ATATGTAAAGGGAAAGATAAAAAAGGACTACAAGGCATGTGATGTTTACGCAGTTTTTTCTCCTTTAGGCAGAAGTGGAAAAACACGATTTGCGAAGGGTTTAACCTATCATTATGGTGATGGTATATATTTTGGATTAGAGGAGTATCCTCCTATGGGTATGGAAGTATATAAACAGGAGTTTTCCTATTATCTTTCTCAGATGAATCCAAGGCTTGTAGAAGACATAACAAATATGGAAGTTGATCAAAGGGGTTGTAGGTATGTGCAGTTAATTGAATTTTTCAAAGATGCAGAGTGCATTGGGAAAACACAGATTGAGTGGTTGCTTAATCACCTTAGAGATAGTTTGAAATTTAAGATAATTACATTTGATATAGGTGGTGCTGTGCTGTCGGATTTAGAGATACTTGACTTGTTTGATGTGATATATGTTCCAGTTATAGAAGATGCAGTTTCTGGATTAAAGCTAGACAGATTTTTACATTTATTGAGGGAACAGGGATTGGAAGCTGTGGTAGGAAAGATGCGCTACATAAGGGTTCCCTGTGAGGGAGAGCTTGATATTGAGCATATTATAAAAGAGGAGATGATATAGATGCTATGGAAGATAGTTTAAAACTTCGTCTTAAGACAAAGGTTATGGAATGTCTTGATATGTCAAAAGCTATGGAAGATTATCAAGTGAGTAAGGTTATTGACAATTGTATACTGGAAGAAAGCAACAATACCTACATACCTTTAAAAGAAAAAATGAGTCTTAGAAAAGAACTGTTTAATACCTTCAGAAGATTTGATGTTTTGACAGATTTGTTGGAGGATGAGGATATAACGGAGATTATGGTAAATGGTCCAGACAAGATTTTTGTGGAAAGGGCGGGTAAGACATATAAGACTGATAAGTTTTTTGAAAGTTCAGAACGTTTAGATACAGTCATACAACAAATTGTAGCGGAGTGCAACAGACGAATAAATGACACGGAACCT
This sequence comes from Lachnospiraceae bacterium, assembly GCA_017938485.1. Classification (GTDB taxonomy): domain Bacteria; phylum Bacillota; class Clostridia; order Lachnospirales; family Lachnospiraceae; genus Coprococcus_C. The sequence continues at coordinate 8,576 of JAGBBM010000056.1, read as the reverse complement.
ATAGTTGATGCCAGGTTAAGGGATGGTTCTCGTGTAAACATAATTGTACCACCAGTAGCTTTGGATGGGGCAACTGTGACTATTCGAAAGTTCTCTAAGCAAAAGATTGATATGGAACGGCTAGTTGAGCTTGGTTCCATAGACAAAGAAGTAGTTAAAATTTTAGATGCATTAGTAAAATCTCGATATAATATCTTTATTTCGGGAGGTACCGGTTCCGGTAAGACTACATTTCTAAATGCATTATCAGATTTAATTCCCCAGGAAGAAAGAATAATTACAATTGAAGATTCGGCAGAGCTTCAGTTGCAAAATAAAACTAATCTAGTGAGATTAGAGTCAAGAAATGCCAATGTAGAAGGAAAAAATAATATCAGTATAAGAAATCTGATAAAAAATAGTCTCAGAATGCGACCAGATAGAATCATTGTAGGTGAAGTAAGAGATGAGGCCGCAATTGATATGCTTGCAGCTATGAATACGGGTCATGATGGAAGCTTGAGTACCGGACATGCAAATTCATCTGTTGATATGTTGAGCAGGCTTCAAACTATGGTGCTGATGGGAATGGATATTCCTTTGCTGGCTGTAAAACAACAGATTGCTTCTGCGGTGGATATAATTATTCATCTTAGTAGATTTATAGATGGAAGCAGAAAGGTAATAAATATAAGTGAGGTAGTAGGAATGAAAGAGAATGAAATATGTGTAAACACACTTTTTGAGTATGTAGAAACAGGAAAGGAACAAGGAAGGATTAAAGGAAATCTCAGAAAAGTAAATGATTTAGTGAATGTAGGCAAGTTGCAGGGAGGAGGTATGCTTGAGGTGTACATGGAGGCTATGAATGGAATCTAAGTTATTTATACCAGATATAAAATGGAGAATTATAAGTGTATTAAAGATAATGCTCATATGTATAGGCCTTGCCTTTGTTTTTTATGATTCTTTGACAGGGTGCATCTTTGTTTTGCCTGTTGTACCTTTATTTTGGATATGTGAGAAGAGAAATTTTATAGAAGAAAGGCGAAGAAGCATAAAAGAGAATTTTAAGGATTTTTTAATGCTTTTGTCAGGAAATTTAGGCGCGGGGTATTCTTTGGAAAATTCATTTTGTCACTCTTGCCAAGAGTATGGGAGTGGCTATAAAGATTCCTTGTTGTTTGGTGAGTTGCAGCATATTGTAAAAGGCCTTGAGTACAATAAAAGACTTGAGGATATGCTCATTGAGTTTGGTGAGAAAACAAGGATAAAGGAGATTGAGGATTTTGCGGAATTGATTGTTACTGCAAAGATTTATGGTGGAAATATTATAAAGCTAATTAAACAGACTGCTGATAATTACAGGGAGAATTCCATGACCGAATTAGAGATTAACACTATGATAGCTTCGAAAAAGATGGAATCAAGAGTCATGCTTTTGGCTCCCGTTTTAATAGTGGTATATATGCGCTTAACTAATGGTGAATATATGAATGTCTTGTATGAGACAGGCTTTGGGGGAGTAGTTATGACCATATGTATGTATCTGTTGATATTGGCTTTTGTTATTACAAACAAAATAATAAAGATAGGAGTATAAGGATGTTTTTAATAAATTTGATAATTATATTTGTTTACATAATGTTGGCTATAATTAGCAGAAAACATTTTAGTAAGTATAAGAAAAAAGAAGGAAAATGCCTTGCTGTCTGTATATTTTTTGCAATGGGAGAGACCCTTTACAAGCTTTTGGGAAAAGGAGTAAAACACGGAGATATAAGCAAAAAAATAAGAAAGTGTAATGTGGTTTCACCAGGCAGTTTAAAGGAAATTAGTAAGAGATATATTGTTACACAAATTAGTTTGGTATTAGCTGTATTTTTTGCTTTCAACCTAGTATCCGGAATATATTGTCTTCGCAGTGAATTACACACGGAAGAAAGAAGTAATGTTTTGGTGAGGGATGACTATGGAGGAAAGGAAGAGGAGTATGCAATACATTTGGAGATGGATGGCGTTGTCTATGAGTACTTATTGAATGTTGCGCCTATGGAGTACTCAATAGAAGAGATATGCCAAAAAGCAGATGAAGTTGGTATATGGCTGGAACAAGCTATATTGGGAGATAATATTGACTTGCAGCATGTGTCTAAAAACCTGAAGTTACCAGATAAGGATGAGGAAGGATTATTTGAGATAACATGGGATTCTGACAACCCAATGCTTATTACCTCTAGGGGTGAGATTAATAGAGAAAATATTAAAGATAAGGCGGAGGTTGTGCTCACTGCCAAGATGACTTATCTTGATTATTCTTTTGAAAAAGAAATATGTGTTGCCCTAGAGGTTACCTCGGAGGATGCTGTGTTAGCAGAAGTAAAGAAAATGCTAAATAATCTTGAAAAGGAAAATAGATATATAAAAACAGTAAAACTGCCAACGGACATACAGGGAGTGAAGGTTAGTATGAGGGAAGAAGGTGACAGTAACAATGTAAAAGTTATGTTGTCGGGAATAGTTTTATGTGGATGTATTTTTGCTATAGGGCGGGAACGTCTGAAAGAGGCTGAAAAAAAGCGAGATGCAAAGCTACTTGCAGAATATCCGCCATTTGTTAATAAACTGTATTTGCTCTTGTGGACAGGTATGACCATAAAAAACGCATTTGCTCAATATTCTTCAAAGGCAGGGGAAAAGGATTTATTAGCCAAAGAGATAGAATATACATTGAATCAAATCAATTCGGGAGTAAATGAGGTTGCCGCATATGAAGAATTAGGACAAAGATTAATGATTCCGGAATACAGCAGACTTATGAATCAGATAGCTCACAATATAAAAAGAGGTGATTATGATTTGTTTAACTGTATGGAGAAGGAAGTAAGCATAGTTTTAAATAGTCGTAAGGAAAATGCTAAAAGACTCGGTGAAGAAGCATCTACTAAGTTGCTTGTTCCTATGATTCTTCTGATGGTAATCACTATGGTTATTGTTATGGTCCCAGCATTGTTTAGTTTCTGAGAGAGGAGGCAATTAGATGCTAAAGCGTTTTTTTAAGGAAGAGGATGGAATGGGAGTTGTAGAAGTTATCTTGATTATCGTTGTTCTTATTGCTATGGTAGCAATCTTTCAAGATCAGATAGAAGATCTAGTCGAGGATATCTGGGATTCCATCAATAAAGATGCCAAAAAGATTTATTAAATAATTATTGGGAGGAGAATATGAATAATAAAGGAAAAATCACAGTGTTTCTTTGTCTTATCATCAGTTCCATGATGATTCTAGGACTAACTGTAATAAAGATTGTTGACAGGTATTCAGCCAGAGAAAAAGTAGCTATGACTGGGAGGGTAGCTATGTCAAATGTAAGGGCAGAATATAACAGTTACATATTTGAAAATTATCATATTCTCCTCTTTGATATGACTTGCGGAAATGTGGGGCAAGGAGCTATGGAGGAACATATAAAAGGGGATTTAGAAAAAAATCTAGGCAATAACTTTTCTGTGAAAAATGTAGCTATTACTGATTATACATGTATCACGGAGGAGGATTGTAAAGCGCTAAAAGAACAGATATCTAAATATATGATGTATGGTGCAGTGGAGGATGTAAGCGAAACTATACTTGGGTCTACAGGGGGAGAGGATGGTACCTTGCCGGATGATGTGGAAGATGATTTGGAGGATGCAATCAGTGCAGAATTTAGTGCTGCTGTTGAACCTTCCCCGGAAAGAGAAGATATGGCAGCAGAAGGAGAAAATCTTGAGAACAAGGACAGTACATATGATCCGAGAGATTACACAAAAACTATAGGTGATTTGGGAATCTTGTATTTTGTAGTTCCTGAGGATATGACGGTTAGCAGGGCAAGTGTAGATATATCTGACACCCCATCCTTTGAGTCTGACAGTCTTTTGGAGTCAGCATTTAATATGAATTATGAGTTTGACAGTATAAGTGATTTTAAGTCGGATGTAAATTCGCATAGCGCCTGGCTTGATGAACTCACATCTGCTGGTTGTGGCTTGGTATATGCAAATAAGGTGTTTAACTCTGCGGTGAATAAGGTAAATGAGAACACAGTTTTTGACTTCGAGGTGGAGTATCTTATATGTGGAAAGGAGAGCGATTACAAGAATTTAGATGGAGTTGTATCAAAGATAGTTGCTCTAAGGTTACCAGTTAATTATGCATATTTGATGTCGGATGCAAGCAAAATTAGTCAAATAAAGAAGGTGTCCATGCCACTTTCCTTATTGACCTGTGTGCCAGAAATAGTGGTCAGACATTTGGTTGCCGGATGTTGGGCATATGTTGAATCTTTATGTGAAGTAAAAAATTTGCTGGAAGGGAAAAAGATACCTTTCAAAAAAAGTGACAGCACCTGGATGACAGATTTATTTGATTTTGAAAATAGTATGGATTCGGCTATGGATGAGGTAGAAGAGGGACTGTCATATGATAGCTATCTAATTATACTTTTAGCTCTTGAGGGTGAGGATATATATCTTAGGATGTTGGATTTAATGCAGCTTAATGCAAGTAGTAATTCTGGAGAAATATATATGAAAAATTGTGCGGTTGAATTGTCTGTGGATATAGGAGTTTCGTATGAAGGGGAAGATATAAATTTCAATATAACAACAGGCTATTGATTATTGTTCGTTTTAATGTTCTCTATTCTTAGCCATAAAAGCAAACCCTCTCCAGGTGCAGACCATTGATAGTGCAGCTATCCTAAGGAATAGAGAATGTTAAAACGGACAATAAAAGGAGATTTTTATGTGCAAAATACTTTTCGATAATAAAGGAATGGCAGTTGTGGAAGCAACTTTGATATTACCAATCTTTATCTTCGGTGTGCTTGCTGTATATCATATGATACAGTGCAAAATCACGGAAAATATAATATATGATGCAACTGTAGAAACCGCCGAGTATATATCGGAACTAGGGTATATTAATAGGGATAATATATATGTGCCAGAATTATATTTTTCTTCGTATGTTGATGAGGAAGATATGATTGATAGATATGTTGTGGGTGGAGTTGATGGAATTGATTTTTGGGGAAGTGACTTTGAACTTAAGGATGAGTATTTTTCGTTACAGGTTAATTATACTCTAAAGATATCAGTTCCCTTTATACCAGAGCTTAAAATCAAAAAATCTATTTCTGTAACTCAAAGATATTATGTGGGTGATGTAGAAGATGGTGATGGAGAAGGCGGTAAGAAAGATGTGTATGTATACATTACAGACAATATGGAGGCATATCACAGTACAAGACTCTGTACCCATCTTAATTTGTCCGCGAAGATAGTGCCTTTTGAAGAAGCTATAACGACTGGATATGAACCCTGCGAGTATTGTGGTTATGAAGATAGTGGCTTGGTGATTATAACGGATTACGGGGATAAGTATCATTCCAATCCACATTGTAGTGGATTAAAAAGGACAATATACCGTGTAAAACTTAGTGAAGTAGGAGGAGTACCAGGATGTACAAGATGTGTAAATTAGATAACCGAGGGAGTGCTACGATTGAGATGAGCATAATTATACCTATTGTGTTGGCAATAATCGTATTGCTGATACAGACCTTTATAGATGCAAAAGAAATAGGTGGGAATCAATGTGATACATATACTAAGCTATATGTGGAGAGTGAAGAAAAAATATATGGAGAAGTGAGTGACAGATTGTGGAGGTGGCAATTATATGGAGATGTATTATGTGAGTAAAGGGGTAACAAATTTTGTGGAAGTCTCTTTAGGGGATGTGAATGAGACCTTGAAAAATGGACACTATTACAAAATAAAGATGTTGGAGGAAAATGAACTGACGGGAGTGTTTTCTACACTTTCTACGGAGGTGGATGGACAGATATATTTGAGAAGTGATGTGACATCGTATTACATTTTAGAAAGGATGTTTTCAAAGTTTGCACCGGATGGTGAATTTCTTAGAATTATTTTCGTACAGATTTTGCAGTACATAAGAGAATTGGAAAATTATTTGCTTGTGCCAGAAGACTTGGTTATTTGCCCAGAGTATATGTTTTATGTACCAAAAGAAAAACAACTAAAATTAATTTATATTCCGGGGTATGGTGTGGATGTAAAAAAACAGCTGAAGGTGTTTGTGGAGTATATTATGAAGGTGTTTGATCATAGGGACAGAAAGGGTACACTTCTTTTATATGATATATATAATGTATTGGTTAGAGAAGACATGGACGTAGATGATATAGATAGATTGATAAGTGTAAGTTTTGATGAAGATAAGCAAATACACTTTGATAATATTAATACAGAGAACGATAACATAGATATAGAGGAAAAAACAGAGCTAATTAGTAATTTTATGGAGCATAAGATAGCAATAATCGTGTTTTTAATTATTATGTTGTCGGGCTTGTTTTTTCTGGCTAGATATTTTTTGTGTGGTGGCGAACTTATAGATATTTGTATCGGAATAGGATTATTGGTAGGTGCTGTTATTATAGCAGCTCTTTTTTCTTTTAAGGAGGAAGAAAATGTTGATGAGATAATGAAAGAATACAAACAAAACTATGACGTTAACGCGACAACAGAGGATTTTATCGAACAGACAAAAGAAGAATGTAAGGACGAGACAATTAAAAAATTAATTCCTCTTACAAATGGTGCGTTAAGTGAAATCTATTTCGGTGAAGATGAAAAAACAATTGTTGTTGGCAGAGATAAAAGGGATACGGATTATAGACTGCCCACAACTCAAATCAGCAGAATACATGCTTGTCTATATAGTATTGGCGGAGAGGTTTTTGTGGAAGATAGGGATTCCACAAATGGAACCTACATAAATAATAATCGAATAGGAACTTTAACTCAGTACAAAATAAAAAAAGGGGATGTTATAAGTTTTGCCAATGAAGAATTTTTTGCTTCTTAATCCCACTCTTTTTTATATCTTTGATTGTAATTAAGTCATTTTTTTGGTATAGTAATTATATCTGTAAACATATTTCGAGATGGATTGAGGTGAAGACTGTGAAGGTTAATATTTACTATGGTGGAAGAGGTTTACTTGAAGACCCAACACTCTTTGTTATAGATAGAATGGTTCAGGTTCTTGAAGAACTTAGAGTCACCGTAAAAAGATATAATATGTACGAAGATAAATCAGGTATAGCTACATTGCCAAATACATTAAAGGATTGCGATGGTATAATTCTTGCATCTAGCGTTGAATGGTTTGGTATTGGTGGATATATGCAGCAGTTTTTGGATATGTGCTGGCTTTATGGCGATAAGGAAAAGATATCAAGCCTTTATATGATGCCAGTTGTTGTAGCTACTGCCTACGGCGAACAGGACGCAGAGCTTTCTCTTAAAAAAGCTTGGGATGTTTTAGGTGGTATATCTTTAAATGGTTTAGCTACATATGTGGAGAACCATGAGGTTTTAGAACGTAATTCTGCATACCTTGCTTTGATTGAGAAAAAAACAGAAGATTTGTACAGAAGTATTAACCAGAAGGCAGTAAAACTTCCTTCTAGTAGCACGGCAGTTAAGAACAATATAATAAAAACCCGTAGTATCAACCTTACGCCACAGGAGAGTGAGCAACTTTCTAAGTTTGTGGCAGATGACGGATATGTTAAGAAGCAGAAGGAAGATATCGAGGAGCTTGCAGCTATGTTCAAGCAGATGCTAGGAGATGATGAGCCTGTCAAAGAAGATATCTACGAGGATGATATAGTTGAGGGATTTTCTACAAACTATTATCCGGAAAAAGATTTTACAGCTAAGTATGTTATCGTTATTTCTGATATAGGTAAGAATCTTATTATTAATGTGGGGAATGAACTTTCCTGTGCCTATGGTGAGGACCAGGAGGGAGATGTAAAGCTTAAAGCAGAGAGCTCTCTTATGAGGGATATTATGGCTGGAAAGATGACATTCCAAAAAGGTTTTATGTCAGGTGAGATAACTGCCAAGGGTAATTTTAAAACTCTTAGAATGTTAGACCAGATATTTAGATTTAGATACAAAAAATAGCTTATATATAAGCGTTACTATACGAGAGTGAGGTTTGCTGTATGTCATATATGGCTTTATACCGTAAATGGCGTCCTGATGAGTTTCAGGAGGTTAAAGGTCAAGAACACATCGTGACCACTTTGAAAAACCAAATAAAACATGACCGTATTGGCCACGCATACCTATTCTGCGGAACTAGAGGAACAGGAAAAACTACCATTGCTAAGCTTATGGCAAAGGCGGTGAACTGTGAAAATCCAGTGGATGGCAGCCCATGTAATGAGTGCCCTAGCTGTAAGGCTATAGCGGCTGGAACCTCTATGAATGTTATTGAGATAGACGCAGCTTCTAATAATGGTGTTGATAACATTAGACAGATAAATAGTGCAGTTCAGTATTCTCCTCAGTCGGGGAAGTATCTTGTATACATTATTGACGAGGTTCATATGTTGTCCATAGGTGCTTTCAATGCTTTGCTTAAGACCCTGGAGGAGCCACCGGCATATGTTAAGTTTATACTAGCGACAACAGAGGCCCATAAGATTCCTATAACTATTCTTTCT
>JAGBBM010000055.1 GCA_017938485.1 Lachnospiraceae bacterium | reverse complement strand
TATGAACAAATTAGAGCTCCAGAAAAAAGCTGTAGACGTTCGTAAGGGTATTGTTACTTCCGTTCACAGCGCAAAGGCAGGTCATCCGGGTGGATCACTTTCAGCAGCAGATATTTTTACTTATCTCTACTTTGAGGAGATGAACATTGACCCTGCTAACCCAAAGGATGAAAATAGAGACAGATTCGTACTTTCAAAGGGTCACACTGCACCGGGATTATATTCAACTCTTGCACACAGAGGATATTTCCCAGTGGAGGACCTTAAGACTTTAAGACATATTGGTTCCATTTTACAGGGACATCCAGACATGAAGCACATTCCAGGTGTTGATATGTCTTCAGGTTCACTTGGTCAGGGACTTTCAACAGCAGTTGGTATGGCACTTGCAGCTAAGATGAGTGGAAAGGATTACCGTACTTATTGCTTATGTGGTGATGGTGAGATTCAGGAAGGTCAGATTTGGGAGGCTGCTATGTTTGCAGGTCACAGAAAGCTTGACAACCTTCTTGTTATCGTTGACAATAACAACCTTCAGATTGATGGTACAGTTGAGGAGGTTTGTTCACCTTACCCTATTGACGAGAAGTTTGCAGCATTTGGTTTCCATGTTATCAATATCAATGGTAATGATTTCGATGAGATAGATAAGGCTTTTGCTGAGGCAAAGGCTACAAAGGGAATGCCTACAGCTATTGTTGCTCACACTGTTAAGGGCAAGGGCGTTTCATTTATGGAGAATAAGGCAGGCTGGCATGGTAAAGCTCCTAATGATGAGGAGTTAGCTATTGCATTAGAAGAGCTTGGAAAGGCAGGTGACGCATTATGTTAGGAGATATGATTGCAACAAGAGACAGCTACGGTAATGCGTTAGTTGAACTCGGTAAAGAACATGATAATCTTGTGGTTTTAGATGCTGACCTTGCGGAGGCTACTAAGACTATTAAGTTCAGAAATGCATTCCCAGACAGACATATTGATTGTGGTATAGCAGAAGCTAATATGGTTGGTATTGCTGCTGGTATGTCAACAGCAGGCTTTGTACCTTTTGCTAGTTCTTTTGCTATGTTTGCGGCTGGACGTGCTTTTGAGCAGGTTAGAAATGCAGTTGGCTATCCTAAGCTTAATGTTAAGATTGGTGCTACTCACGCAGGTATTTCTGTAGGTGAGGATGGAGCAACTCATCAGTGTAATGAGGATATCGCTCTTATGAGAACTATCCCAGGTATGGTAGTTATCAATCCTTGTGATGATGTTGAGGCTCGTGCTGCAGTTAAGGCGGCTTACGAATATTATGGTCCTTGTTACCTTCGTTTCGGCAGACTTGCAGTGCCTACTATTAATGATGAGGCTACTTACAAGTTCGAGCTTGGAAAGGGTGTAGAGCTTAAGAAGGGTACTGACCTTACTATTATCGCTACTGGTCTTCCTGTTTCTGAGTCACTTAAGGCAGCTGAAATGCTTGAAGCAGACGGTATCAGTGCTCAGGTTATCAATATCCACACAATAAAGCCTCTTGATGAGGATATTGTGGTTGCAGCAGCTAAGGCTACTGGCAAGATTTTCACTGTTGAGGAGCATTCTATCATCGGTGGTCTTGGAAGTGCAGTGGCTGAGGTTCTGGCTGAGAAGTGTCCTGCTAAGATGACTCGTATCGGTGTTAAGGATGTATTTGGTGAGTCTGGTCCAGCTAAAGACCTTCTTAAGAAGTATGAGCTTGATGCAGAGGGAATTTATAAGCAGGTTAAGGCTAGCTTATAGTTTAATATTGACACCATACACACAACGTGTTATCATAAACATACAAAAAGGTGTTACCAATAGATGGTTGGCCTTTGGTTTATAGGTTACAAAAATAGCAACCTTAACTTTTGGCGGAGTGGTTGCTATTTTTGTGCTCTTTTTTTGTTACTAGGATTGAAATAACTGTGACAATAATGCTTATCACTGTTACAACAATTCCTACAATTTCAAGAATCATCAAAAATCCTTTCCTTTGTACTATCCATAACAATCAACCTCCTTTTATATGGAAGCTCTGTATATGTAGATACAGGTAGAAAGGCCAACCACCTACCCATCCTATCTGATGTGGTAACACCCTGTGTATATTATAGGCTTGGTGTCATAAACAGTAAAGATAAAAAATATGCAGTGAAAACATAATAGAGCGTTCTTCATAGTTCGGATAACTGCCGTATGGCTTAAAACCTAGATGTCAAGTGAAAAAAGTGTATATTTTTATATACAAAAAAGAAACTCACAACATTTCATCATGATGTGAGTTTCTTTTTCGTTTTTATAAATTGTTGACAGTCAAGATAACAATGCTTGTTATAATCATAATAACTCCAACTACTCGGTTGAGAGTTTTGGCGTCTGATTTGTTTGCGATATGTGCTGCGATTCTTGCCCACAAAAGAGTGAATATGGCACAGAGTATAAGGCAGGTGATATCTGGCATCCCGCCAATTGCAAAATGGCTTATGCCACCGGTAAGTGCAGTAAAGGTCATAATGAAAACACTTGTACCCACTGCCATGTGCATTTGATAACCAAGGAAAGAGGTTAAAACAAATAACATCATCATACCCCCGCCGGCTCCTACAAAACCACAGATGAATC
>JAGBBM010000054.1 GCA_017938485.1 Lachnospiraceae bacterium | reverse complement strand
TACCTTAACATCCCCAAACATAAGACCTTCCTCGTTTAAGATGTTATGAAGGTCATCCTCTCTTGCTCCACCATAAAACTCTACAACCACATCCACATCGGAATCCTCTTTTTCAAGACCTCTGCATCTGCTACCAACTACAGCAACATCAACCACCTTTGCATCAAGCTCATAAAAAGCAAAGACCTCTTCTACATGAGCTTTTACCCGGCTTTCAATATCATCTGCGGAGCATCCATCAAGCTCACGAAAATGCTCTCTTGTCTTTTGCTTAAATTCGTCAATTACATTTGCTTTCTCCTTTGGTGGACATAGTTCATCTAACTCTTTTATGATTTTTCTTGCCTCTATTGATATATCATCTATGGCATCATTATCTTTAATGATACCTTTTAATGTATCTCGAATGGCAGATACATCTTTTTTCTCAATAAGCTCTCTTAACTGTGAAATATGCTCTTCTTTCGATTCTACTTGGTCAGCGTACTCATAATGGTCGTAACTATCCATAAATTCATCTATCCTTATGGCAAGGGATAGTGCTGGTTCGATAACCTCTCCATATCTTTCATCCATCATCTTTGTAAGAAGCTCAGGTGCCTGTCCTCTTACTTCATACTCAGGCATCTTATCAATAAGCTCTGCAAGTACGGTCATAGCCTTTTTGCTTTCCGATAAATCCGGAATATAATTTAATATATCCAAATCAAAGGACTTGCCGGATAATACATCAATCTCGGTATATTCCTCCGGGTCATTCTTATCTGTAATTTTTATTCCGATACCCTTTATGCCGTTCATTCTCTCCGGTGGAATATCATTAAATAACTTAATTGCTTCATCCACCGTCTTTATATCCTCATGGCACTCACCAAGGCTATGAAACTCGCTACACTCTGATACTGTAAGCGTAACTTCCTTGTCCTGCTCCTTATCCTTTTCAAGCTTTATTTCTTTTAACTCACTCTCAATTTCAGTAATTAAATAATCACTTGTTTTTCTAATGGTCTCCATGGACTCCTTAAGTTCTGTCATTTCCTTGCCTGAGCTCCACCCTGCCACATAAGCAAAACTATAATCGGATGTATCAATTCCAAAATGAGAACAAACTGTATATGCAACGGACTCTGCTTCTACCTCTTTGGAGCTTCTAGTCTTTTTATCATCTCCATCATCTCTCTCGATTCTTACGTTATCCTTATCATGAAGTAAGCTATGAGCAACCTCATGAATCAAAGTCTTTGCAGTCTGAACCTCAGACATATCTTCCTTTACTACAATCTTTTGTCCTACCGGAGAAAAATACCCCTTTGCTCCGCCATCAATATCCTCATAGGATATAGGCACATCTGACACTCTTTCTATGGCGGTCACAAAATCTTTATAGCCATCAATATCTCCGCTAAGCTCATCTACGCCGATGGAAGGAAGCGGTTCTCCATCCGTCTGACTGGCATCAAATACAGTCACAACCTTAAATGCCGGAATCGTAACCTCAACCTCTTCCATTTTCTTAACGCCCTTTTCATCTGTCACTTCCTGCTCCTCTTTTTTCTTATACGGAGCTGGGGCAAAAATCTTTATTCCCTTTTCACCCTGCTTTACATGGCGTTTAAAATTCTTCTGCCAAGCCGTATATCCGGCCACCATGGTAGCATCCGGCTTTTGCATGGCAATAAGTAATGTATTGTTAAAGCTATAATTATGGAATTTAGACATGGTTTTTAGATAGTCCTTAAACTTATCTGAATCGAATAAATCTTTTAGGCCCTGCTCTAGCTGTTCCGTAATCTTTTTCACGTTATCATTTTTAGCATTTGCCTTATAATAGTTCTTCTTTTCCTCTGCCACCATTCCTATATCAAGCTTGTTATAATCGACTTTATATTGCATCTTCTCCATAGGCAGTATGTCTTTATCACGGAAGGAAAAAAATCTCTTATTATCTCCACCAACTATGATATGGTCAGTAAGTCCGATTCCCATAATCTCACAAGCCTGATTCATCCTATCTGTCACAATGGTATCATTTTTGCTTGGCTCTAAATTTCCGGATGGATGATTATGTATAAGCATAATGTTAGATGCATTTGATAACACCGCTGCTTTTAATATTTCTCTTGGATGAGCAATGGATGCATCCACACTTCCCATACTGGCTATGTGAACATTTATCGGAGTCATATCAGCCTTAAAATTCACAACCGCCATAACCTCTCTGTCAAACTCACATAGCATCTCGGCAAATTTCTCTACTACCTTTTCCGGCGTGCGTAGTGGCTCTCCTCCGATTACTTCCGCATCCTTCACAAGTCTAATTGATACTTGCTCAACCTTAAATGCTTCCTCTAAATCATCTAAGTTTTTATAATCCATCCTGCTCACCACCTTCATCTAAAATTCCATCTAATGAGATACTAATTTCAAACTCATCCTTTTCATCTTTGTTTTTTATAAACTCTGCAAGCTCTGATAGGGTCATTTCCTTAACTTCTTTTTCCATATACTGCCTCCTTAAAAAACGGAAAGCAGACCAACAAGATTGTGATCTGCTTTCCTACTCATAAATTATTTGCTAATTAAAGCTCCTCGCCCTTTGCCTTAGACTTAGTTTTTGTCTTTTCAGGCTTAGAAGCTTCCTGCTCCTTAGACTGCTCTTTCTTCTTTGAGATACGGTCAGATAAAGAAGTGGTTTCCTTCTTTTCTTCCTTGGCAGTCGCTTTTTCCTTTGTCTGCTTCTTAGGTGCCTTTTCTTCCTTGGCTACCTCTTTTTCCGCAGTCTTTTCTACTGGCTTTTCAACCTCAGCTTCCTTAGACTTATCCTTATAAAACTCAACCATACTTTTAAGCTCGGTATTTGGAATCTTCTTCTCGGTAGTCTCATACTGCATCTTGCCGTCCTTTTCTCCTACCGGGTTATCCTTTCTAATGGTTGTGTTTCCATCCTCTGGAACCTTCATCCACATACCCTTACCAAACTGGTCCTCATGAATCTGATTACTTCTTACAACAAAAGTCGCCCATGGGCTCTTATCTTCTGCATCACGGTTCGGAATCTTAACCTGACGATACTCATTACCATCCTTACCGACAAATGGCTCTCCAACAACACCCTTTGCCATCTTAATTGTAATGGTATCTACCTGCTTTTCCTTCTCACGATTTGGAGTAAGCATCTCCTTAAGCTCTGCATTTGGAACCTTACGCTCCTCAGTATCATAAAGCTTCTTACCATCCTTTTCTCCAGTAACAAAATCCTTACGGATGGTTGTGGAACCCTCACTTGGAATCTTTGCCCACATACCACTTCCATACTTATCCTCATGAATCTGGTTGCTCTTTAAAACGAAGGTCGCCCATGGACTCTTATCTTCCGCATCACGGTTTGGAATGGAAATCTCCTGATACTCATTTCCATCGTTACCTCTAAATGGCTCACCCACAAGCTTATCACTAAACTTGATTGTGATTTCCTCGTACTTAGATGGTGACTCGGTTCCGTACTCGGTCTTTTCGCTTACCTTACCACTTCTATCAATATCCTGATACATGTCCTTATCTGCACGGATAAGCTCATGGCTATCAAAAGAATAAGTATAAACGTGGTCTGATAAAAATTCCTGTGGAGATACCACGGAGCCATTGATTTCCTGAACCATATCTACCAGACCATTCATATCCGCATCCTCTCGATTCGGAATCACAATCACTTCATGAATGCTTGACGGAAGAACAAACACATCATCTCCAATAGCTTCTCTTACTTGTTCCATGGCTCTATCATTTAAAATACTGGTTGCACCATTGATTCCACTCTCATTAGTTACCACATACATACCAATATCATCCGGTGGTAACTGCTCCTCAACAATTATCTTTGCTTCCTCTTCGGATAGGTTGCTATGCTTCATCACATCCTTTATTAATGATTCACCTAAAATCTCATTCATAGAAACCACTTTTGCCGGGTCAAGTCGCTCCATGTTCTCCATGGCAATCTGATAAAGCTCATCTACCTCTATTCCATAACCCTCTAACATCCTATTGTCGATAGCACAGCTTGCTACTCCATCCTCGCTTCTATCCACCTGAACAATAAACTGAATCGCAAGGTCAGCCTCCATCATATGAGGTCGATTTGCCAAAAGTTCCTGATTCATTTCTGCGTTGATAAGCTTTGGAATAATCTTATCCTTAACCGAATCAAAGTCCAAAATATCTTTTACATCAAATCCCTGCTCTGGCATAGCAGTAAGTCTCACTTCTGCAATTCTTGTAAGAATCTCATCCATATCAACGCCATCTTTATATGCTTCATAATATCCATCAAGATAAATATTAGGTGCAATATTCTCATCTTCTGTAATTACTACAAGACCATCAAGCTTAACGTCATTATTCTTTGTTACAGTCTCGATTCTAACATTTGCATCTACAAATTCCTCCGGAAGATAATCAAGAATGTTATCCTTGACTTCCTGCTTAAACTCTTCAAAATCCATCATTTTATTCTATCTCCTTTTTTGGGTAACTAAGGGCAAATGCAAAAGTCTGGCATTTACCCCGGTCAACATTGTGTCTTACTTGCTAGCGTTCAAGGTCAGGTAGTATTTTTTAAGATGTGATACCTTATGAAAAAATCTCCACCTTCCCCTTGACGCTATATCTACCTACTGGCTAGGCTTTGACTTTTTCTCTTCAAAATGTCTGTCAATCGCATTAGCAAATGCAATAAGTCTTTCCTTTGTTGCCTTTTCATCCTTAACAGTCATAAAAGGCTTATCCTTCTTATCTGACATAGCGTTTTCCTCCTTATAAAATTTCTCTATCAAAAAAGCAGCCATCAATTTGATAACTGCTTACTTTGAACCTTTCCGCTCCGGAAATGTCATCTCATATTCAAAATTAAAGCCTTGCTTTTCGCTTCCATCCTTTGCCTTATACGAATATGGTTTAATGCCTTTGGTCTTTAAATAGGCATCATACTTACCCTTCTTTCCGGTAAGACCTTTTACAAGGACTTTCTTACCACTTAGCATATCTGTTACCTGCTTATCGGAAAGTGCAACGCCAAGTGCCTTAGATAAATTCATTCCGCATTTATCCTTGCAATATGCTCCAAACTTTCCGCTTAAAACATCTGCCCCACACTTCGGACACTTACCAAGGATGGTAGCTTCTTTCTTGAACATATCCTTGTCGCTCACCTCTTTATAAGTAGCAACCAAATCTTCAACCATCTTCTTTATGCCACCCATAAATTCATCCATAGGCTCACTGCCCTCTGAAACAAGGATAAGCTCATTCTCCCAATCAGCTGTAAGCTTCGGTGACTTGACCACATCAGGAAGAATGGTAATAAGCTTTACTCCATCATCCGTAGGAAGTAGCTTTTTCTTTTCTCTTACCAAAAAGCCATCTGATACAAGCTTTTCTATGATGTCAGCTCTTGTGGCTGGCGTTCCAAGACCTTTACGCTCAACCTCCGCTTCCATCTCAGATGCTCCGGCTTTTTCCATGGCAAGTAGTAAGCTATCCTCGGAAAGATTTTGTCAAGGGTAGTTAAGAAAAATCTTCACTGTTTATGTCATGTAATATCAATCTGTTAATCTTATCCGTCATGGTTTCCCTGCTCGTTTTGCTGAAATGAATTGCCACGTTGTAGGTGGTTCT
>JAGBBM010000053.1 GCA_017938485.1 Lachnospiraceae bacterium | reverse complement strand
TGTAAAGCACTTTGAATGTTGTTTGTAGTAATCCAGCATATACTGTGTCTCAGCAACAAGTTTTTCTTTATAAGACCTCAAATAACTCTGCAAGCTATCAATTGCTTCTGGAGAACCTGCATAACCTTCTCTTAAAGCATTTTCAATCTTTACCATATCATACTGTAGCTGTGTTTCATATTCCAATAAGGGAAGCCTTAGCCCCTCAGGAACAAACTTGTTTGTAATCATAAGATAGATACCCCCTTGTTTTATTTAAACAATGTATACCTACCTAACTCATAACATAATATCCCTTACTATCCTTGATATATTACTTTTTTATAAACCTATACACGTCGCCAAATTTTTTAACTTTGTAATCCAAATATAAATCTGACCTAAATAAATATTGTTCTAACAATTCACAGAACTCTACCATTTCATACTTAATAAACTTGTAGTGTTGCTTTGTTTTTTTACTTTCTCCTGTTAAAAAATATCTGTACTCTAATGGTTCTACATAATCGTAATTTGTAATGAACACTTCTAACGTAAATAGTCTTTGTAACATCATCTTTAACATATCGTTATTATTCATACTTATCTTCTTAAAATTGCATTCTTTTTCAATAGATTTCATATCCACGCATACTAGCACATACAGTGTTTGTTTATATTCTTTAGACAGTTCTCTGAACACTTTGAAGATATTTTCATAAATCTCTTGATTTTCTTTTAGTGTAGCTAGCATCTTATTCATTTGTCCATTTGGAACAATATAAAATGGTTTATTATTTGATGTATAACTACCAGAATCATAATCCTTACTTGTATCTAATATAACTCTTCCGTCACTATCTCTTTCAATTGATTCTAATCTACCAAATATTTCTGATAGCTTTGAATATGTAGAATCCTCGACAGATTTACTAGCCCTACATGAAAAAATAAACTTATTACCCAGCTTTGATGTATTTAATAACTTACAAATTAAAACCTGCATTCTATCTTTATCAATTCCACCTGAATCATAACCAGCTGTATTTAAATATGGACTGTCAGAATAAAACAACACCTTGTTATTATTATTCTTACATAAATCTTCAATGATAAATTCATTTTCCAAGCTCAATACATCACAATTCCTAAATTGATTTATTCGTTTAAATTTAAGATGTAATTTTTCTAACTCATTAAAGTCACACTTACAAAATCTTTGTAAAGAACTCTTATTTACCCCACCTTTCTCATGTTTACCACCAGTCACCGTAAAACTATGTATATATGTGTATGCAATAGCTAAATCAATCTTATATTCATCTTCGTCGTTCTCAAAGCTATAATCATTAAATGAAATTATCTTATCAAAAAACTTAGTATCAACTATACCTAACCTTTCATTATATTTATCTTTTATATCTTTACACATCATGAATACATCTCGCCCAAACTCTACAACTGTATCTGGAGTTTGTTCTAATTTATCCTTAATAACATTAATAAATTCTTGTAAAGTATTTACATAACCTCTATACAACCTATCATCAGCAAGAACCCTATAATAGTTAATATTAAAATAATCAAATTCATTAATTATACACTTAACCTTTGTACTCTGTGTTGCAGCTATACTGGCTGAACCTGAACCTCCAAACAAATCTACAAAGGTCTTATGACTTTTTGCAAATTCTGATAAGTAATTAATGCAATACCCCAAGTAATATGTCTTGGCACCTGCATACTTCATAGGTACTTTAATTTGTGTATAATGGTTTATATCATATAATTTCACAGGTGATATACTAAACTCTGAAAAAATCTTTTTATCCAACTTATAGCCATCTATTATCTGACCATTATAATTATAACTACTCGATATATAACCCAACATAGCTTTTTGAGTTGGCTTTATACATGATTTTTTATCTTTTGCATTCTCATAAAGCTCTATACTCCTATACATCATTATATACAATAGGATTTTAACAAATGATGGCAATCTGCTAGTACCATTGGACACTTTGATAAGGTTTCTCTTTTTCATATTAGGAGAATAATTTATTTCTTTGAGAATTTTACAAATCTCATTACGACATTCAGAATATACAGACTCATAATACTCTGAATCTTCTTTTCTTTCTTTAAGCTTATCGATTAACTCTAGAATAATCTCCGTGTTATGCTCCGATAAATCATTTTTTACTAAATGCTTACCCCCAAACCTAACAATACTATAAATATACTCAAGGAAATCTAAATTACTTACTTCATCTAAAAGGCTTCTCACAATTTTACCCTCCTTGTCTGTGTTGTAAATTTGTCTACATTATACCACAAAAACCAACACCTTGCTGTACATACATCAAAATACCTCTAACCTTGTACGACAGTGCATCTAAATATACCAGAAATCAAAAAAGACGGTCGATACAACTATCGAAACCGTCTTTTTTGACCGAAATAATTCAATTGTCAAAAACCGTCTATCACGAGAAAATGGCGTAAATTCAAGGTTTTTAGCCCTGTTCCTGCATTCTGCTTAACTTCGCAGCTTGGTCTGCTGCGATACAAGCATCAATTATCTCCTGGATATCTCCATCCATAATCTTGTCAAGCTTATATAACGTAAGACCAATTCTGTGGTCTGTAACACGTCCCTGTGGGAAGTTGTAGGTTCTAATCTTCTCTGATCTATCACCAGTACCTACCTGACTCTTACGAAGCTCTGCCTCGGCATCATGAGCCTTCTGCTGCTCGATGTCGTAAAGCTTTGCACGAAGGAGTGCAAATGCCTTAGCCTTGTTCTGAAGCTGTGACTTTTCTGTCTGGCTATATACTACGATACCTGTTGGATAGTGAGTAAGACGAACTGCTGAGTCAGTAGTATTGACACACTGACCACCGTTACCTGACGCACGCATAACATCAATACGGATATCCTTCTCATCAATCTGAACGTCAACCTCTTCTGCCTCTGGAAGAACTGCAACACTTATAGTTGAAGTGTGGATACGTCCGCCTGACTCTGTCTCAGGTACACGCTGAACGCGATGAACACCACTCTCGTACTTAAGCACTGAATATGCACCATTACCAGTAACCATAAAGGATACTGACTTCATACCGCCGATGCCAATTTCTTCCACTTCCATAGTTTCTATCTTCCAGCGTCTGCTCTCGCAGTAATGTACATACATACGATAAATCTCTGCAGCAAAAAGAGCTGACTCATCTCCGCCTGCACCGGCTCTGATTTCAACGATAACGTTTTTATCATCGTTAGGGTCCTTAGGAAGAAGGAGAATCTTTAACTCCTGCTCACACTTTTCCACCTGAGCCTTTGCATCATTTAACTCTTCCTTTGCCATCTCACGAAGCTCTTCATCACTTTCCTCATCAAGCATCATAAGGCTATCCTCTATAGTCTGCTTCGCATTCTTGTACTCAAGGTACTTCTCAACTATAGGTGCAAGTTCTGCCTGCTCTTTCATAAGAGCTCTAAACTTATCCTGATTTGAAATAATAGACGGGTCACTAAGTGAAAGCTGTATCTCATCTAAACGTGCAACCAAATCCTCTAATCTATCAAACATATTATCCTCCTATATACTCCCTACATATTTATCTTCTGGCTATTACGATACGGTTATGTCCAGCGTAATCCTTTTTACATCTCACATCAAAAAATCCCGCGTCATTAAGCAATTTTCTTACATCTTCATATTGATTATATCCTATCTCGAATATAACAATTCCATCATCATAAAGGTATCTTTTTAGTTTCTTAATAATCTCCCTATAAAAGAATAATCCATCCCCCATACCATCTAAGGCAAGGCGAGGCTCATATTCTCTCACATCCTCCATAATATCCTCTATATCCATGGTTGGTATATATGGTGGATTCGACATTATGAGGTCATACTTCTCAGCATCGACATCCTCAAACAAGTCAGACTTTATAATATCACATTTTGCTCCAAGATTAAACACATTTTCTTCAGTTAGAGAAATTGCATCTGGTGAAATATCAACCAGTGTGACTCTGTCATCCAAAAATCCCTGTTCAATTCGTTTTAGCTTATAACTTATACCGATACAGCCTGTGCCACAACACATATCCATAGTCTTGCAATTCGGTCTATCCTGTGTAAGTTCCAATGCAGTCTCTACAAGTAACTCTGTCTCTGGTCTCGGAATCAAAACACCTTCAGATACTTTAAAGGTATATCCCATAAAGTCCTGAGTTCCAATAAGATACTGACATGGATAATGAGAACATCTAATGCATACTATATCTTTGTAGGCTTCCTCGTCTTCAAAGGATATCTCCTCATTAGCCTTCATCAACACACCTGTATAGTCAATATTTAAAATGTACATAGCTAGGTTTTTTGCATCACTCAAAGCCTCTTCAATACCGGCTTCACGTAAAGTATCCTCGCCATATTTTATTAGTTCTCGTAAGGTCATGATTATCTCCTACACTATTTCTTAGAAGAATTTCTTTCTTCTTCAAGATATGCTCTCCAATCAAGAACTCCTTCCACAGCCTTGATTGCCACCTCTACCATATCCTCTGTTGGTTCCTTTGTAGTAAGTCTTTGAACCCAAAGTCCCGGTTTACTAAGTATATTTGCCACAGCATTGTCATACTTACCTGCAAATTTAATAAACTCGTAGGATATGCCTGCAACCAATGGTACAAGCAACACTCTGTACAATAGTCTAAGCCACACTGTATCTGTTCTAATGCACATAAACACAAGTATACTTACTATCATAACTATAAACAAAAAGCTAGTTCCACATCTTTTGTGAAATCTTGTGTGCTTCATAATATTTTCTACTGTAAGGTCATCCCCTGCCTCAAGGCAGTTGATACATTTGTGTTCCGCACCGTGATACATAAATGTTCTCTTAATGTCTTCCATGCGGGAGATAAGCACTACATACAAAAGAAATATAATCAGTCTTAAAACTCCCTCAACAAGTCCCAGCACAAAATGATTCTTTATAACTCCATCCAATAGTGACGCAAGAAATGCTGGAAGAAGCATAAATAAACCAACAGCTAGAACTATGGAAAAAGCTACAGTTAAAAACATAAACAAACCATCTGAGGATTCTTCTTTTTTCTTTTCTACATCCTCTTCCTCATCATAAAACTCCGCAGAATACATAAGAGTCTTTACACCTATAACCAAGGATTCCACAAAGTTAAATACTCCTCGAACAATAGGTATCTTAAAAAGCTTGCACTTTTCACCTGCAGGCTTGTATTTTTCAATTTTTACTTCTATCTCCTTGTCAGGCTTTCTAACCGCAATGGCATACTTGTCATTGTTCTTCATCATTATGCCTTCAATAACTGCCTGACCACCAATACTAACTCGTCCCAATTTATTACCTCTTATAATTGATATAAAAATAGGCTTGCTACGATAGCGTAACAAGCCTTATATGTCTTATTCAGTAACTATGCCTGAGTTACACCGTACTTACGGTTGAACTTATCGATTCTACCACGAGCCTGAGCAGCCTTCTGCTGACCAGTGTAGAATGAATGGCACTTTGAACAAATTTCAACGTGGATATCTCCCTTAGTTGAACCAGTTACGAACTCGTTACCACAGTTGCAAACAACCTTTGCCTGATAATAATCTGGATGGATTCCTTCTCTCATGTTTTTCACCTCTTTACAATAAAATTACTCTATGAGAACAGGCAAACGCCTTGATTCTTCATACTCACAACAAAAGGTATTCTACCATAGCATTTGATTAAATTCAAGTACTTTTTGAAAGAAATATGCTAGAAAATGTAATATTTTACTTTCTCAGTAATGATTTCTTTACATATTCAACAAATTCTTTGTTATTCTTAGTTCTTACAAACAATTTAAGTACTTCTTCTATGGTCTCCTCTGCTTTTATTCCTGACATAGCCTTATGGAGACCATTTACAGCTTCAAGCTCCTCTGGGGTAAGAAGAAGGTCATCTCTTCTAGTACTTGACTTAGCAATATCTATAGCAGGGAAGATTCTCTTTTCTGATAACTTTCTGTCAAGTACAACCTCCATATTACCAGTTCCCTTAAATTCCTCAAATACCACATCATCCATTCTGCTACCAGTCTCAACTAATGCAGTAGCAAGTATGGTCAAACTTCCGCCCTCACGCATATTTCTAGCAGCTCCAAAGAACTTCTTTGGCATATGAAGAGCAGCAGGGTCAAGACCTCCGGAAAGTGTTCTACCACTTGGAGGTACAGTAAGGTTATAGGCTCTAGCAAGTCTTGTAATACTATCCAAAAGAATAACTACATCCTTCTTATGTTCTACAAGACGCTTAGCTCTCTCTATAACCATCTCTGATACTCTCTTATGATGGTCAGGAAGCTCATCAAATGTAGAATAGATTACTTCTACATTGTCACCTTCTATAGATTCTCTTATATCTGTAACTTCCTCTGGACGCTCATCAATAAGAAGAACTATCATATGCATATCCTTATTGTGAGTACTAATACTCTTTGCTATTGCTTTAAGTAAAGTTGTCTTACCAGCCTTTGGAGGTGAAACAATCATACCTCTTTGACCTTTTCCTATAGGTGAAAGCAAATCAACTATACGAATAGCAACAGGTGCTCCATCCTCGTCTAGACTAATTCTCTCATTTGGGAATATAGGGGTTAAATCTTCGAATGGTACTCTCTTTGCCGCCTCAGATGGCAACATTCCATTTACATGTCTTATGTATAAAAGAGCACTAAATTTTTCACCCTGAGTCTTAAGTCTAATTGGACCACCTATAATATCACCTTTCTTAAGAGCAAAACGACGAATCTGTATAGGCGATACATATATATCTCTATCACCAGGAAGATAATTGGCACTTCTAATAAAACCATATCCATCAGACATAACCTCTAATATACCATTTGCCTCTTGCTTACTATCAAGCTCGACATTGTATTCTTGTCCATCAAAATACTGAAGATTCGCAGCTACCTCTGATTTTACTTCTGACTTTATATCTGGCTTTACCTCAGCCTTTACTTCTTGCTTTTGTTCAATTTTAGTTTCAGACTTTATCTCAGTCTTTGGCTCTGCCTTTTTGTTCATCATCTTTTCAACGTTCTCAAGCAGTTCTGCCAATTCATTTTTTTTCATTGTAGAAATATTTTTAATTCCCTTTTCCTTGGCATACTCTCTAAGTTCAGCCAAAGATGCATTTTTAAAATCCATAATAGCTCCTTTTTGGTTGTAAATTAATAAATGGGTAACTTAATGATATATTAAAATTATGATTCTATTTAAACGACTTAATTTATATTAGCATATTAGAAAAAAAAGGTAAACAATAATTTTATCGAAATATAAATACAAATTTCTTGCTTTTTTATTTTTACTAGCGTATATTTTAGTTATACTTAGGAGGATTGATATGGAAGGTTTATTATTATACAAGCTCATAATTCTTTTTATGCTAGATAGAACTGATTACACTATGACCAACACTATGATATCAAACTTTGTTGTTGGTAAAGGATACACTACCCTGTTCAATCTCCATGAAACCTTAAGTGAACTGATATCCAGCGATTTTATAGCCACTGACACTATACGTGATACAATACACTATAAAATAACTAATTCCGGCGAGGAAGCGTTGTCACTCTTCGAAAATAGACTATCCTATGCCATAAAGCAAGATATCTTGGAGTATCTTAAAGCGGAACGTATCAATGTAAAAAATGAATCAGAAATCACTGCAGATTATTTCTATAATGACTCAAATTGGTACACAGTTCAATGTATAATTAAGGATCGTAAGGAAATCCTTATGGACCTTAAGTTTGATGTACCAACTAAGTCCCAAGCCGAAACAATCTGCAATAACTGGAGAACCAAAAGCTCTTCCATATATGAATATCTGGTTAATCAGCTATGGTTGACTGAATAAGATTCCATATTTCCTCTTTTCCCTGTTTAGACACTGCGGAAAAGGGGATTATTTTTGTTCCAGGTTTTACATTTAACTTTTCTTTTATAATCTTAATATTCTTATCCTTCTGACTGCGCTTTATCTTGTCCAATTTAGTAGCAATTATAACTGGTTCATAGCCATTTGCCACAATCCAATCATACATTGTCGCATCATTTTCCCCAGGGGCATGTCTAATATCAATAAGCAAAAACACTGTTTTTAATTGTTTTGAGGTATGAAGATATTTTTCTATCATCTTTCCCCACTTATTTCTAATTTCCTGAGATACCTTTGCATAACCATATCCTGGCAAATCCACAAAGTATAATTCTTTGTTAATATTGTAAAAATTAATTGTTTGAGTTTTTCCTGGAGACGAGGATGTTCTAGCAAGAGATTTTCTGTTGAGCAAACCATTGATAAGTGATGATTTACCCACATTTGATTTACCTGCGAAAGCTATCTCCGGAAAAAGATTTTCTGGTAATTTACTTGTTATTCCACATACTGTTTCTAACTCTGCACTTTTTATAACCATTGTAATATTCCCTTTCTATAAGTATGGTAAATAACAGTAAAAGGACAATTGAAAGTCTTCAAGTTGTCCTTCTACATTTTATTATGCTATGCTGTCTTCATTATGTCTTATTCTTTTTCTAAAGTTGCCTTTTTTCTGTCTTGGCTTATCAGAATAAGTCACTATCGGCTCTTCCTCTCCAAGAACAACCCCCTTAGTAATAAGACATTTTGACATATATTCATCTGATGGCATCTCATACATGAGATCCATAACTACATTTTCCATAATAGCTCTAAGTCCTCTAGCTCCTGTCTTACGAGCTGTAGCTTCCTTAGCAATCTCACGAAGAGCATCTTCCTCAAACTCAAGTTCAACTCCGTCAAGCTCGAAGAGTTTCTTGTACTGTTTACAAATGGCACTCTTTGGCTCAGAAAGAATTCTAACAAGAGCCTCCTCATCAAGTAAATCCAAAGTTACTGATACAGGAACTCGCCCAATAAATTCTGGAATAATTCCGTATTTTACAAAATCCTGTGGTGATACTTGCTTTAAAACCTCACCAATATTTTCCTTTGACTGACTAATAACGTCTGCATTAAAGCCTATAGATTTCTTACCTATTCTATTCTCGATAATCTTCTCTATACCCTCAAATGCTCCACCACATATAAATAATATATTAGTGGTATCAATGTGCATAAACTCCTGTTGTGGATGCTTACGGCCACCCTGTGGAGGTACAGATGCTACAGTACCCTCAATAATCTTAAGAAGCGCCTGCTGTACACCCTCTCCAGAAACGTCTCTTGTTATAGAAACATTTTCAGATTTTTTAGTTATCTTATCAATCTCATCAATGTATATTATACCACACTGAGCTCTTTCGATATCGTAATCTGCAGCCTGAATAAGCTTAAGCAAAATGTTCTCTACATCTTCTCCAACATAACCAGCCTCTGTTAATGTTGTTGCATCAGCAATTGCAAAAGGAACATTGAGTAATTTTGCTAATGTCTGAGCAAGATATGTCTTACCGGAACCTGTAGGTCCAATCATAATGATATTGCTCTTTTGAAGCTCTACATCAAAATCTTTCTCAGCCAAAATTCTCTTGTAATGATTATATACTGCAACAGAAAGAACCTTTTTTGCAGACTCCTGTCCTACAACATAATCATCAAGAAATTCTTTAATTTCCTTTGGTTTAAGAAGATTGATATCAGATTCGATAATATCATCATCAAACTCGTCCTGTATAATCTCTGAGCATATATCTATACACTCATCACAGATATATACATTTGGACCAGCTATAAGCTTTCTTACCTGCTCCTGGCTCTTATTACAGAATGAACATCTTAATTTTTTTCTATCGTCTGTGTGATTAGCCATATAGCCACCTCTTAATACATATTTTACGCTCTAGCCGCCAACGGGATAACTATGCCTCTTTACTGTTTTCAACGAGGAAATCAAGAGCCTTTCTTGAAGCAATATCCTGTTTAACCTGCTCCATCTCTTTATCGCCAATAAGCTCTTTGAGCTTTTCTGGCTCCATCTGATATGTTGAAGCCATATTCTGAATTTCTTCATCTAACTCAGCATCAGTAGCAACAATGTTCTCAGCTGCAGCCACTGCTTCAAGAACAAGACTTGTCTTAATTCTTGCAATCGCATCAGGCTTAACCTGCTCCATCATAGCTTCCTTTGTTGTATTCATAATCTTAAGATACTGCTCCATCTGAAGACCCTGATACATCATTCTCTGAGCGAACTCATCATAAATCTTCTCCTGCTGGAACTTAATCATTGCCTCTGGAAGTTCAACCTCTGAACTCTCAGCAATCTTCTCAAGAAGCTTACCCTGCTTAGCACGAGTAACTTCCTTCTCCTTCTTAACCTCAAGGATCTTCTTAACGTCTTCCTTGTACTCTTCAAATGTATCAAATGATGATACCTCGCTAGCATACTCATCATCTAACTCTGGTAACTCAATAGCATTGATAGCTACAAGTTCAACCTTAAATACAGCTGGCTTACCAGCAAGGTCATCAGCATGGTAATCCTCTGGGAAAGTAACATTTACATCAAACTTTTCACCGATACTCTTACCAACAATCTGATCCTCAAATGTATCAATAAATGAATGTGAACCAAGTACAAGCTTGTGGTTCTCACCTTTTCCACCGTCAAAAGCAACATCATCGATGAATCCTTCATAGTTGATTGTAACTTCATCATCAAGAGCAGCAGCTCTATCCTCTACTGGAATTGATCTTGAGTTCTGCTTCTGTTCCTCAAGAATCTTAGCCATAACCTCATCCTCAGTTACGTCTGCATCTATCTTCTCAATCTCTACACCCTTGTACTCACCAAGTTTAATCTCAGGCTTAATAGCAACAACTGCAGTAAAGATAAATGCCTTACCCTTCTCAACCTGCTCTACATCAATTTCAGGGTTTGAAACTATCTCAAGATCACAGTTATCAATTTCCTTTGGATAGTACTCATTAATAAGCTTGTTTGCTGCATCCTCATAGAATACACCTGCACCATACATCTTCTCGATATATGCCTGTGGCACTTTGCCCTTTCTGAATCCAGGAACAGCGAATTTGCTCTTCTGCTTGTTATATGCATCTGTAATTGCTTTTGTAAATTCTTCTGCTGGCACCTCAATTGTAAGTTTTGCCATACTTCCTTCTAATTTTTCAACTGATAAACTCATTTATTTTTCCTCCTTGTATTGCATCCAAACGCACTATTCGTTAGATTATATCACAAGAACGACTTTAAGTCTATATTTTTTAAGCAAAAAAATAGGCTCGTTTATATAGTATGCAATAGTTTTTACTATTATAACTATATAAACAAGCCTTATGGTTTACAGATATATAATCATATAAATATGATTACTTACCAGACATCTGCTCTTCCTGTCTCTTGATCATCTGTCTTACCATCTCTCCACCAATTGAACCAGACTCACGTGAAGTTAAATCACCATTGTAACCCTGCTTAAGATTTACACCAAGCTCGTTTGCTACTTCCATCTTAAATCTGTTCATAGCGTCTCTTGCTTCTGGTACACTAGTCTTTGAATTTGAATTTGCCATGATAAATACCTCCGTTAAATTTAATAGACATTGTATGTCTTAAGGATATTATCTTTCAAATTCATATTTTTATAACTGGCAATTTTTGTTTAAAAAAGGTCGGCCCTACGGCCGACCTTAAAAATTTATTCTTTATTTAATTTTTTAAGTGTTATGATTCCTGCTAATGAGATAATCATCATAACAAGCAATAACATAACTGGAGTTGCATCACCTGTATTTGGTGAACCTGCTGAACCCATATATGTATAATCTCCACCATTGTTAGGCTTGTTACCCTTATCAGGCTCCACATCTGAATTGTTATTGTCACCACCTGGAGTTATTGTAGCATCAGGGGCCTGAGGATTATTATTGTTATTATTTGTATCCTTTTCTTTAGCAGTAAACCATGCTGCGATAATTGTATCCTTCTCTATAGATGAATAGTCTGTATCCCATCCTGAGAAAGTATACACATACTTGTCTGTAGCAGTCTTTGTAGGAACCTCAGTTGGTGGCGTAGCCGCCTCACCTTCGAGTACAACTTCTGTCTTCATAACATTACCATCACCATCAATCCACTTAACTGTATATTCTTCCTGAACATCTACAGTAGTGTAAAGTGCATATACTGAGAAATGATTAGTTGTTATTGTAACATAGTTATTAGATAAATCCACCTTTGAGCTATCGTTCCAATTTATAAAGCTATAGTCTGAACCTGCACTATGAACAGAAGCTACATATACCTTTTTACCAGCTAAGTCACCTAATGGGAATGCGATTGTAATTGGATCATACAACTCTGGCACATAACTTGGTGTACCATTTACATATTTGCCATCTTTGTCCTTAACTTCCTTTACGATATATATCTGGATGTATCTTTCTATAATTGCATCCTTACCCAACTTAGTATTAAATATACTCTGCTCTTCAGGACTTACATCAGATACATTTATGTAGCTTGCATGTAAGCTCACGTTGATTAATCCACCATCTGCTAAGATAGCCTTGTCTTCAGGAGTAATAATTCCTTCATACCATGTTGTATCATATATCTTCTCTAATCCATCTGCTGTTATGTTAATAGCATTATCTTCAATAACCACTGTAGTACTCATAGAGTTAAGAATAAAGTTAATACCACCATTTTCAGCGTAATCTGATGGATATGCAATACCACCATTTTCTACCGTAACAGCTGCAGTTTTTGTAAGTACACCATTAGTCGCTACAACTCTGTATATACCATCATTTACGTTTTCGAAGAGATATGTTGTATCATTTTCATCCTCTAAAACATCTGTAGCAATAACGGTATTAGCTTCGTAAAGACTTACATATACTGGGTAATCCTTATCAGCACCATCTCCATAGGTTACAGTTCCTGTTACAGAGCCTGTAGCATTTGGATTTGTAGTCTTAAAGCTTCCTTCATATACTTTAACTTCGTTTGAAGTCTTTGTTGTTGCATAAATCTTATACCAATATACGGTATCTTCTTCTAAGTTGTTAAATTGAGTATCAAGGTGTACACCATATGAAGTTTCTGTCTTGTTATATAAACAGCTTGAATATGATGTATCTCCATCTTTCTTAAACGCTATATATGAGTCCGCTATATCATATGTTCCTTCATATACAAACGCTTCCAAATATGCCCCTGTTTCTGTAATATCTACAACTGGATTAACCTTTATAGTAAGAGGTTTAAACTCAATTGATTCAGCCACATTACCAGCATAATCCTCTGCAGTTATTTCGTACATATCACCGGTTGTAGCATCAAAGGTTCCTGTTACAGCATCCTCCTCAACCACAACTTCAATCTGCTTACCATTTACATAAACCTTATCAATATCTACTCCACTGACTTCATCAACAATCTTGAATCTTACTGTTATCTTTCCCTTATCATCAGTAGATGATTCAACTATATTGATCTCTGGAGCATCTAAGTCTACACTAAATTGTTTTGTGACAACATCACTCTTAACTCCAGAAGCACTTACTGCCCAAGCTTCAATAGTTATTGGACCTTCATACTTAAGGGAGAATGTATCCGTGGCAGTATTAAAATCATACTCTCTTTCTCTATCTTCTGTAATGATGTTGTAATATGTAGTTACAGGTACACCATCTGTTGTTGTTTCTGATGATGTAATTGTAATCTCAGGCTGGTCTTCAATATACCAGTCACCATTTCCAGTTGTACCACTTATACCAATAACAGGATCAAATGGTTTTACACTTGATACTTTCTCAAGAACTATCTCGTGAGTTGAAACATTTCCAGCCTTATCTATAGCCTCAATAATATATGTTCCCTGTTCATTTAATTCATAAGTATAAGCATCACTAATCTCCCAGCTAGTAATTAGTGCCTGACTACTTCCATCTTGCTTATAAAGTTTAACTGATGCTATACCACTCTCGTCCTCACCCTCAACTGCAGTAAAATCAAGAGTAATCTTATTTACGTATTCATCTGTATAAACTGTATTGTCAGTTATAACTGGTTTTTTTGTATCAATGAGGAATGAACCAACCTCATCAAGCTTAGCAGTGTTCCATGCATTATCCTTAAGAACCGCGTAGATTGTATATTCTCCTGCGGCAAGGGAAGGATCATTTACAAGATACTCAAATGTGTACTCCAACACCTTTCCATAACCTGTTGCAAGAACAGCTAAATTGCTTTCCGCGTTCTGTGTAACTTCAGTAACTGCACCTTCTGGTCCAGTAATAACCCACGTAATACTACTTACACCACTCTCGGTATCAACAGCGTCAACCTTAAGATTCAAATCGTTATACCAAATATCTGATACAGCAGTAGCACCATCACTTGTTGCCTCAATAACAGATGATTCAATGGTATTCTCAACCATCCACTCATAGTAACCATCTGCCACAGGATTTTCTTTGATATATTCAACGCACTCTTCAAGTTTTACCTTATTGATAACTGACTTGTTACCAGTCTCATCTGTTGCATATACTACAAGCTGACCATACTCACCTGGGTGAATTGTAACTGTAGCTTTGTACATCTTTGTATTTAATGGGTCCTGTGTAAGTACTATCTGATTTGAGTTGTTACCAACTATATTGCCCTCATCATCCACAAAGCTGTAGAATAATGAATCTGGGTAACTTCCCTCTGAGCTATATTCAAATGTAATACTTAAACTCTCTATATATCTTCCATCAGGTAATGTCTGTGAATGGAAGTATGAACCAAATGGCAACTTATTGAAATACAAATAATCTGGTGATACTGAGTACTTTTCTAAATTAGGTCCTGATGTATCTACACTGAGATTTGAAATTGTAACAGTCTCTGTTACAGCACCTGTAGAAGTACTATACATCTGAATGTAGATAGTTTTATCTACCATATCAGGAATATCTACTGATGATGCATTAAATAAGGCAGCAACCTCATCCTTACTCATAGTAGGATATATATCCTGATTGAGATTAGTAAAATATCTTATTCTGTCATACTTATCACCGTATGCAGATATATTTAATCCTGGATAATATCCATTTGAACTTTTCTCTTTATTAAGTCTAAAATTAGCTGTTGATATAGTAGCTTCGTCATACTTAATACCAGCATCTCTTGCTACAGTAAATGTAGTACCTTGGCTATCTGAAGCTATACAGTAATTCTTACCTGTACCATTAAAGGCAGCAGATATAGCATAATCTCCTACAGGACTATATAATCTTCTGTCAGTCTTAAACTCAACTGGACCAAGCTTATTTACTATGTAACTGTGCTTATCAGCATCTGTAAGTAATCCGTTATATATTTCTATCTCAGCATCTGGTAACTGATTTGGATTAGTGAGATATACCATATACTGTGGTGCTTCCTCACCAAATAATACAGTTGAACTCTTGCCTTCCGCAAGTTTTAAACCTACTGTTACTGGTCTTTGGTAAACTGTAGCCACACCATTTACACTTAAGTTAGTGTGTGTTGATGATATACCTGTAACAATGTAATTATCAAGTTTATCAACGTCACCAGCAAGCTTAACACCTGTCAAAATAATATTTTTATTGTATCCAGCATCTGCACTATCAAGAATAGCAGTATTATCAACCTGTAAGAATACATTGTCTTTACCAGTATCAGCAAACTCTACCACTCCTGTAAGTTCAATTCTTGGATTAACAGCAATAGATGTAGTTCCATTGTAAGTCATATAAGGTGACTGAGTTCCTGTTATATCTTTAACTGTAGATACATCAACAGTTACTTCCTTTTTGTTTGCTACAAAGTTAATAACATACTGTGAAACTCTTTCATCCTTATCAGCAGTAGCAGGATCATCCACGGCCTTTTCGTCTGTAACAACAAGTGTTACTGATATGCCATCCGCAGGAGTAGTCTTGCTAAGCTGACCTTCAACAAGGAAGTATGTTCCCGCATCTTTTACTCCCAAACCGTAAGAACCAAGAGTATCTATGTCTGTCTGTGATATATCATAGCTAAATGTAGAACTTGTATTATCGTTATACTTAGCCTCTATCTTAGTATATATCTCATCTCCATACTGTCCGGAAATATTAACAGTTGTTCCGTCTGAAGATACGACTCCATCTTCTGTTGCAGTAAGATGAATGTTCTTGTACGCCCACAATGCCACAAGCTGACGTCCTGCAATATTAGGGTCAAGCTTCATATCTGTTACTGGATCAAAAAGTAATGTAGTATCAACCTCAGTTTCTATAGAAAATGTTGTTGTAGAACTACTAACAGGATCCGTATACTGCCATCCACTAAGGGTATAGGCATCACTGATTCCCCAAAACTGGGAAACTGTAGGAAGCATCTGCATAGAACCATATGTAAATTTGAATTTTCTTATCTCATCACCGCCATCTTTGATAGCTGCATCTGATGGTGCCCCATCACCTATAGCATCAAAGGAAACTTCTGCCTCCATAGCCTGCCACTGACCAGCCATAGAAAGTCTTGAAATCTTGTATTCGTCAGTTAAAGTAATAGGTGCCCCCTCCACATACGAAGTCTCATAAAACTTAAGGCCTGCAAACTTATAACCTGTCATATAATAATTGTAATCTGTCGCAGTCTTAACCGTATATGTAGCAGTAGGATATATATTACCAGTCTCAACATCAGCAGGTATAGTATCTGTTATAATTGCTATATTACCCTTGCTGTCAACTATCTCTAGTGGGTATGAATTACGTGTAGCTTTAAAATATATATTGTAAGAACTATTTGTTGCTATCCATGTACTCTGTAAAGTTCCATCGCCTATAGATGCTGTACAACCTTGGTCAAGATAAAATCCATCAATAGTAATATGGTTAACCTGGTCTGGTTCATCTGTAAACATTTTATTAATCAATGTATCAGAATCAAGAGGAACAATATGATAATCTTCTATCTCAGCTCCATCTTCTCCATCTTTAAGCTGAACTGTTGAACCAGAATGAACAAGATGTGAAACACCCTCCTCATCTACTCTATAATATGTAATAGTATAATTCGTATAATCCTCCGCTATTGTTGCAATACCTGCATCCGGATTTTCACCAGTTGCAGTTTCTTCTGCTCCTGTCTCTGGTTCATCAGACATAACATCCGCTGATGATGTAAGGAATATGGATTGTGTGATGAGCATAACCATAACCATGGCTGACGCAACAAGCTTTTTGCCGTTACCCCTTCCCCAATATACTGCATGAGAAATAGCACTGATAATAGCTACCAATGCAAGTGTAGGATATACCAGTATCCTATGTTTCTTACCCACGCTGAGCAATTTTTTGATAATTCTGTCCTTCAAATTCATTCTCATCACCTTTCTCCCTCACAAATAACGAGAGCCTTCCTAATATAACAAATTATTATTAAATAAATATAATCTAATATAAAGAATAATCCCACTAGGGCATAATTATTCACACTATAGGTTATTTTACCATAGAGATATAAAAAATAAAATACCTTTATTAGAAAAAAATACAAAATATAGATGTTTTTATTATGAATTTTCTCTATTTTGTACTTTGATATACTAACCAAACTATTTATCCTATAAATATATATCGGAATTAAATGATAATGAATTAAGACTTTTTATAAATAATTATTATAAAGATTGTTTCCAGAGTGGCTGATAATCGCCATTGTAAAATGAATTAAGATTATTATTTAAATATTCGAGTTCTTTTTTTGCTTCTACGCTTGTCATCCCTGTCCTATAAAAGGGCTGTTCCATTAACAAAACCTTGTTGTAATACTCTTCACACCGATGAATATTGTAACCTTTTTTTTCATCTATATTATGTTGTTCCTTGTCCATAAGCAATCTCCTCCCATATAAAAAAGCCAAAGCAAACATTATATAATTAAGTTGCTTTGGTTTTAATTTTATATCATTTTATCATAAGGTCAATTACTTTTACTCAAATGCAAGAATAAAGCTCATAGGATGTCTACAAACGTATACATTTATCCTTCTGGATAGATAAGATTCTTTTCTTCTATATTAAGCAAAACATTTTGAAGAAATTTATTAGAGATATATCTTGCCATAGGAAGATTCATATCTAAATAATTCCCACAATCTCTAGCTGAAGCACCTGGTACTGCATCATCAAATCCAGACATAAATGTAAATAATTCTATCATTAAATCTATTATATCTTTGGATTCATAATCCCCGGCTAGTATAAGATAAAATCCTGTTCTACACCCCATAGGGCCAAAGTATATTATCTTCTCCCCGTACAACTTATGATTTCTAAGGAATGTAGCTGCTAAATGCTCAATAGTATGTATCTCTGCAGTATTCATAACAGGTTCGAAGTTCGGTCTTGTCATTCTTATATCAAAAGTTGTAAGAATGTTACCACCTACATTATCTTTTCTAGACACATATAAACCCGGATATAATCTAGTATGGTCTATGGTAAAGCTTGCTATTTTTTCCATGTTATACTCTCCATTCTTTTATCTAGTAATTAGCTACCATATCTTTAACTAATTTCACACTATGCTCTATAGCTTTTGCCTCAAAGGTTGGATAATCCACTGTAGCGCTATCATCTGCCTTATCAGATATGGCTCTTATAATAAGAAATGGTACATTGTTTAAATATGCAGCCTGAGCTATAGCAGCACCTTCCATCTCAGTACAATAGCCTTTGAAATTATCCACAATATAATTTTTCTTTTCTCTATCAGAAATAAACTGGTCTCCGCTTACTATTCTACCCTCAAACACTTTTATATCAGGATTCACCTTCTCACAACTTGTCTTTGCAAGTTCCTTAAGTTTTTCATCCGCAAGGAAGGTAGATGTATCCATACGAGGAATAACACCTAAATCATATCCGAAACCTGTTGCATCCACATCATGTTGAAGAGTGTCTGTGGAAAGAACTATATCTCCTATATCAATAGCAGGATTTAAGCTTCCGGCAATACCTGTATTAATAACTGCCTCAACATTATACTCATCCACTAATATCTGTGTACAAATTCCTGCATTAACCTTCCCGATACCTGAACGAACCACAACAACCTCCTTGCCACTCATTGTACCCTTATAAAAATCCATAGATGCCTTCCTTGTAATTTCTACATCTTCCATTACTTCCTTTAATTTTATGACTTCCTCGTCCATGGCGCCAATAATACCTAACATTAATCTAATCTCCTTTTCATTTATGCAAATGTATCTTCTATAATTTTTTTTGCCTTATCAATTCTATTTAATAACAACTCATACAATTCTTTTATATGTTCATCACTATCCAACTTTTCGGATGCTATATCTGGTATATAAAAAGAGTTAAGTATGAACATTGCTATATCATTTATGTTTTCGCTTCTATTATTCTTTTTAAAGCCAGTAATCTTTTCACCAATGTCCCTGATAAAATAATGCCAACAATTAACAAACTCTTGATTTGTACCCAGACATTTTGCATCAATCCATTTTTTTACCTTTATCTTAGCTCTATTATCCTTTACACACTGGTTGTTCTGCAAAAAATACTTGAACCCCCGTCCATCATATACTCTTCCCAGAGGAAAAATCCTACACATTCCTGGTCGATATTGGTGTATCGTGCATCTCCCCTCATCACTTAAAAAGCTACAACGATTTTTCGAATTCATTTTAAGGTTAGGTAAGATAAGTCCATCAACCATATTAAGTTCTATATATCCTTGGTCTAATAGCTCCTGGAAAGACTTATTTAGGGCTGCCTTTATCTGACAAACATCATATGGATCAAGCACTATAGATGTCCCCATCCCTGTGCAACACTTAAAACAACCTTCGCAATTGCCTGTATCTGCCTTCACCATATCATTTAGCCCGTATGTTCTTCCATCCGAGATATCTTCTAATGTACATTCTCTAATCATTATTATTCATCCTACTTTTTATCTAAAATTGATTGAGCTGAAAGAATTGCCACACCTATAGCATCTACAAATTCCTTGTAACCACTCTTAATGAACTGTATATTTTCCTCTTTTGCAGCAAATTCATGTTTTTTTGCAAGTTCTGAAAACTCATTTACACCCACAGTAAGAGATGTACTTTTTAGTGTATGGGAAATTCTTGCGTATTCTTTCCAATTCTCATCAAGATAATAACCATTTATCTCTTCCTTATATTCTTTGGTTTTATCTATGTAATCCCCAAGAATTTCGTAGTATAAATCTTCCATTCCACCACAATAATTTATTCCTGCATCAATATCAATATTATATATATCCTCCATATTATCCTCCCTCTCATCCTTTGTTTCTAAATATTTTTCCAATACAACTTCCATCTTCTCGTATTCCACAGGTTTTGTTATATAATCAGCAAATCCTTCTTTTTCATATTGTTCTGCAGCACCTTTTATGGCATTGGCAGTAAGAACAACTACCGTTGTATCTTTATTCAAGCCTTCCTCATCTTCTTTAATAATATGTAATGTCTCTATTCCGTCAGGGTCCGGCATCATATGATCCATAAATATCAAATCATACTTTTCTTTTTTACACTTATCAATACATTCCAAACCACTACTTGCAAAATCAAGCTTTAATCCAGAATTACTGAGTAATGCTTTCATAACAGTTAGATTCATATCATTATCATCAACTACAAGAACGGATTTATTAGGAAAAGTTTTTTTCTCCTTATTTACAATATCCACATCTACTCTATCAGTTACAGCCATTTCAGAATGATCTTTAACTGGTGTTTCATCAACGATAATCTGTGGGAGTTTTATTGTAAAACAGCTACCCTTACCATATTCACTTTTAACATCAATAGTTCCATTCATATAATCCACTAGCTGTTTTGTTATATTAAGACCAAGACCTGTACCCTGAATATATTTATTACGTTTTAAATCCATTCTTTGGAAACTATCAAACAACGTAGGTATATCTTCTTCTCTGATTCCAACACCTGTATCCGATACGGAAAAGACTATGTAAAATACACCTTTTTCGTATATACCCTTTAAGCTTATATCTATATTACCTTCTTCTGTATACTTAATTGCATTAGACAAAATATTATTATATACTTGCTTAATTCTTATTTCATCACCCTTAAGTACAGATGGTAGCTTTTCATCGATATCTATATTAAAGTTTAGAGCCTTATCTTGGAGTCTGACCTTTGCACTGAGAATTACATCATCGACCAGCATAGCCACATCATAATCGTTCTCATCAATTTCTATACGTCCAGCATCCAATTTACTAAAATCAAGAATATCATCAATAAGGCTCATAAGCATCTTACTTGCACTATCAATATTCTTAGCATACTCCCTTGTACTTTCATCGCCACTATTTCTAAGAATCATCTCATTCATACCCACAATTGTATTTATAGGAGTTCTAATTTCATGAGACATATTAGCTAAAAACATAGCTCTAGATTCACTTGCAGCCACTGCAATTTGTTTATCCTTCTCTAATTGCAATAAATCTTTTCCTGTCTGTATAACTGCCATAAAAAATAGGAATGCCAAGCCTATGCAAAGAGCCACACCATTATATATGGCAAATCTATCATACACCATATATACTTCAAAGATACCAGCAATCATAAGTCCAGCTAATCCAAAAGATACTTCTTTGTACTCAGATATACGTTTCTTTTTTATATCTATAATTACTGTTGTAAAAAGCATAAAAATAAGTGCGATAATAATTATATGTGCAACTCCCATAGTCTCAGAAAAGTCTTTGATGTCAGCTAACTGAAGCACTGTGGAAACAACATAATTTATAGCTGTACATATAGCTATGATAGCATATCCTTTCTCATAACGACATCTCTGAATCTTATTAATATATGCAAGAAATGGGAATGGTAAAAGCATAATCATAAAGAAGCCTACATCGCTTGCTATGGTACTATTAGGTAAAAAGATTTGTCTTAGCTTTGACTCTGCTATGAGCCATACCGATGCTACCAAAAGACCTACACCTAGATATGATATATTCATAGCTTTTTTATACACAATATGAATAATCAAAGTGTATATTACAACCATAACACTTAATAAGAGCATAAAAAGAGCAAGTATAGTTACAGGCAAGTGCCTCTTCACTATACCAGTCCATATCTGTTCCCTATCACCAGAATATATTTCACCTATATATCCTGCATATGTAGAGTGACTTACCATCTCCATTCTAAGAGTTTTTCCCGCATCTTCAGGGTACAATTCTGCAAACACATAAACACTTACACTGTTTTTTCCAAACTTTCTAGTACCCTTTGTACTATATTCTTTTCTGAGTTCTCCATCTACAAAAAACTTTATATCTTGCTGAGAGCTTCTGATACATATCCAGGTTCCTTCAAAATCAGATGGTAATTCCTTTTCAATAACAAATAGTTCTCCGCTATCTACATCATATGAGCCTGGAACATCTATAGAGACCTTGCTTCCATCATCTAACACCATCTCCCAACCCTCATTAAATGCATCGCTTAAACCCACCTTAAAATAGGATTCTTTTTCAGAAAAAAGCTCGCCTATAACAAAATAGGAGATAGATATAGCAAGGAAAATCCCAAGTATCCACTGTAATATATTCATTGTTTTACTAATTTGACTTTCCATACAATTCCCCTTATCCAATAAGCATTAATGCCAAAAATAAACTATCTTATATTATAGCATTTTCAAGTTCCTTTTCAATATTATACAAAAAATAAGTTCCTTGTAATAGTTAACTCAAAACCTTTACGAATAAAATATTACTAAAATAACTTAACTTTTCTATCCATTCATTTACTTTAATATAATACTTTTCCCCCCAGGAAGATATAATAAAATACTTAGTTGTTTCCGTATTTTCTACAACGTCCTTAATTCCTGTTATGTTGAAATAATGAGATGAGCAGCCATTTGCTTTTATCATACTTTTTTTTGAATCATCATACACATAAAAATTCAATGTATTCTTTTTGTTAAAAACATAATATGATGCACTGATAGGTATATCATTATCAAGCATACTTGTTACATAGCTCATAATTTGACCCTTGTTTAGTGTAGGTGCCCATTTAATTTTAACATTCGATTTTTCTTCCTTAAAGAACTTCTTCAGCCCTGCTTTCATTGTCCAGGGCATTAATCCTAGCCAACTAAATGGTGGAAAACTAATAAAATGATATCTATTGATATACCTTTCATTCACATATTCCGTATAATCATCTATGTGTATCTCATTATCAGCAGTAAATGAATTATTTAGCCCATGCATTTTCACTATGTTTTTCTTCAGATATAATTCTATATTACACATAGCTATCACACCACAGCCATATTTTGCTATGGTTTCATTTTTCTTTTCCCACCATTGTTGATTTCCTCCATAACGGGATTCTTGCCCTCTTATCAAAATAAAATTATCATTGTTATTTTCCATAGCCATATACTCCGAAACTATATAATCATAAAAGAGCCAAAGATTAAATCTTTGGCTCTTTCTTATTCATCATCTTCTTCCTCTTCTGTAACAACTGATGCTGTGGTCACAACTGTTGCAATAGCAACAATAACAGCAAACAAGATAACTAATCCACATATACCACAAAATATAACCAATAAATCCATAACAAACTACCTTTCTGCAACTTATATCTATATTAGTTTTATATCTATGCTTTACTCACATAACTATTATAACACATTTATTCAAAATATAGTAGTGCTATTTTTTATTTCCTTTCACAATCAAATCATAGCTCTCAGCTATCATTTTCTTTATATCCTCATCAGGAATAGTTCCATCAAGTATTATGGTATTCCAATGATTCTTATTTTGATGATATCCTGGTATCACAGCTTCATATGTACTTCTCCACATATCACGCCACTCAGGGTCAACCTTAACATTAACACACATGTTTCCATCTTTTTCGTAAGTCCAGGCAAATGCTCTGCTATTCTTTTTATACCGAAGAAGTATCCAATTGGAATCTTTAAAAGGAGCATCCATATATACGTCCTCTAGTGACATCCCATATTCCAATATAGCTTCCCTTGTTGTCATAAGAAATGTTTCTTTCATAAAAATCCCCTCATGCTATAAATTGGCACATATTATATCAAGATAAAAACTCT
The DNA here is from genome assembly GCA_017938485.1 of Lachnospiraceae bacterium. Classification (GTDB taxonomy): domain Bacteria; phylum Bacillota; class Clostridia; order Lachnospirales; family Lachnospiraceae; genus Coprococcus_C. The sequence goes on along the minus strand of JAGBBM010000053.1, from coordinate 863 downwards.
TCCACTGAAGTTTGATTCAAATTAACTGGAAGTTCACAATCCTCAAAGGATATAATCTCAAACTTAGCCCTTGTCTCCCCTGCAAAATAATCTTTTATTAGAATTGCCTTTTCTGTCATATCCACACTAAATCCATACCCTTTGCTGATTGCAAAGACTTCTTCAAGCTGGGGTGTATAATCCTTTTCCTGGGCAAGAACCACATATCTCACGTCCCCTAATTGATTTTTAAATACCAATTTTTTATTCATAAAGACTCTCCTCTTATAGAAAAAGAGGTCATTGCCATAAGCAACAACCTCTTATAAATCTTAATATTACTTATTAGCTATCTCAGCCTTAAGAGAAGCTGTAAGAGCTGGAACGATCTTGTTTAAGTCGCCTACGATACCGTAATCAGCTACATCAAAGATAGGTGCATCTGCATCCTTATTGATAGCGATGATGATATCTGACTCTTCCATACCTGCAACGTGCTGAATAGCACCTGAGATACCGATTGCGAAGTAAAGATTAGGTCTAACTGTCTTACCAGTCTGTCCTACCTGATAATCTCTCTCCATCCAGCCTGAATCAACAACTGCTCTTGAGCAGCTTACTGTTCCGCCAAGAACATCTGCAAGATCCTGAAGAATCTTGAAGTTCTCTGCTGAACCAACACCACGTCCACCTGATACAAGGATCTTAGCATCCATGATATCTACTGTATCCTTAACTGACTTAACAATCTCAAGAATCTCAACATACTTGTTATCTGGAGTAAATCCAGGATTGAACTCGATAACTTCTGCCTTTGCTCCATCAATTCTATCAATCTTCTGCATAACACCAGGACGAACTGTAGCCATCTGTGGTCTGTTGTC
>JAGBBM010000052.1 GCA_017938485.1 Lachnospiraceae bacterium | reverse complement strand
GTAACCAAAACGAGCCTTATCAAGAGCATATGGAGCCATTGACATGTTCTCCATACCACCAGCTACAACGATATCAGCCTCACCAGCCATAATCATCTGAGCTGCCATATTTACACAGTTAAGACCTGAACCACATACTACATTTATTGTTACAGCTGGAACCTCATTTGGAAGTCCTGCCTTAATAGATGCCTGACGTGCAACATTCTGACCTAAGCCAGCCTGGATTACACAACCCATATATACCTGATCAACTGCTTCTGGAGCAACTCCTGCTCTGTTTAATGCTTCCTTAATTACGATTGCACCAAGCTCTGCTGCAGGTGTGTTACTTAAAGTTCCACCCATAGTACCAATTGCTGTACGACATGCGCCTGCTAAAACTACTTTCTTTGACATGATTTTATCATCCTCCATTTCTTATTTGTGCCAAGAACACTTACGTCTCGACACGCTTGTTCTTATAATACCATATTTGAAATTGTTTCGCAATAATATAAGCCCTTACTTTTTCTTCTTTTTGTGAACATTTCGTATGGTTTTTTTATTTTTATTATTAGCAGTATTCTTACCGCTATTTTTCTGATTGTTTCTTCCTGTCTTGTCTGGTCGGAAGTGTTCGTCGTTCTTTCTCGGCCTAATGAGGCACTTTTTATCAAAGCCTATTAAATCCGTACGTTTTGCAATAGTAAGCGCCTCATGTACCAACTCATAATTCTTAGGATTTCTATACTGTATGAGTGCTCTTTGCATAGCCTTTTCATGAGGTGAAATAGGTACATACACCTTCTCCATAGTTCTTGGGTCCACCCCTGTGTAGTACATACAGGTGGATATGGTTGAAGGGGTCGGATAAAAATCCTGAACCTGCTCCGGCATATACCCTAAATCTCTAAGATACTCCGCCAGTTTTACTGCATCCTTCATAGTAGAACCCGGATGAGATGACATAAGGTATGGAACAAGATACTGTTTCATATCAAGTTTCTCATTTATCTTTTTGTATTTCTCGCAAAAGGCCCTATACACTGAATTTTCTGGTTTACCCATCTTTGATAATACATTATCTGATATGTGTTCAGGTGCCACCTTAAGCTGTCCACTGATATGATGCTTGCAAAGTTCATAGAAAAACTCGTCGTTTTCATCAGCCATTAGATAGTCAAATCTTATTCCTGAACGAATAAATACTTTCTTGACATTCGGTAATTCACGAAGCTTTCTTAGAAGTTCAAGGTAATCAGAATGGTCTACCACAAGATTCTGACAAGGTTTTGGGAATAAACATTGTTTGTTCTTGCACACTCCCAGTGTCTTCTGTTTCTCACAGGCCTTTTGTCTAAAGTTAGCTGTAGGACCACCCACATCATGAATGTACCCTTTAAACTCTGGATCCCAAATCATTTTTTCTGCTTCTTGTATTATGGATTTATGACTTCTTGTCTGTAACATCCTTCCCTGATGAAAGGTAAGAGCGCAGAAGCTACAACCTCCAAAACACCCTCTATTACTAACTAAGCTAAACTTAATTTCTGATATGGCGGGTATTCCGCCTTCAGCCTCATAGCTTGGATGATAGGTTCTTGTGTAATCAAGAGAATATACCCTATCCATTTCTGCCTCAGTAAGGGGAGCTGCCGGTCTATTTTGTATTACATACTGGTGATCATTATATTTTTCCACCAAGGTTTTTCCTGTAAAATGGTCTGTATTTTCGTATTGAATCTTAAAGCTTTTTGCGTAGTTAATTTTATCCTCGGTAAGTTCCTTAAACTCCGGCAAGGTGATGTAATCCACCACATTATCAAGGTTCTTAGCCTTATAAACCGTTCCCTCCACAAAGGATATATCCTTTACATCTATGCCACTATTTAAAGCATCCGCTACCTCCACTATAGCTTTTTCCCCCATTCCATATATGAGAATATCAGCCTGGGAATCAACAATAACTGAATGTTTTAATCTGTTTGACCAATAATCATAATGAGCAAGACGCCTTAAGCTCGCTTCAATCCCTCCGATTATAATAGGCACATTCTTGTATTTTCTTCTTATAAGATTACAATATACCACAGTGGCATAATCTGGACGTTTTCCCATCACTCCTCCTGGAGTGTAAGCATCTGTCTGTCTTCTTTTTTTAGATACAGAATAGTGATTAACCATGGAATCCATATTGCCGGCACATACTAAAAATCCTAGTCTTGGCATACCATATATATCAATACTACTCGTATCCTTCCAATCAGGCTGAGAAATCATAGCAACCTTGTAACCATTAAGTTCAAGCACACGACTTATAATAGCGGGACCAAAAGAAGGGTGATCCACATAAGCATCACCCAAAATAAATACAAAATCCGGCTGTTCCCAACCTCTTTCTTTCATTTCTTCATAATTAAGTGGCAAAAATCTGCCATCATACTCGTAATCAAATTTGTGCATCAGGCACTTACCTTTCTTAATCTTCTTTTATAACCAGTTTCTTAACCTGCATATCTGTGTAGGCATTGGCAGTTCCTGCACCTGTTGCTACTGCAAGTTCAGGATTAGGTACAACTTTAGCCTTTACGCCTAGCTTTTCTTCTATAAGCTTATCTATTCCAAATATTTTGCTTCCTCCACCAGTAAGAAGAATACCTCTCTCTGATATATCCGCTACAAGTTCAGGTTGAATAGTTTCCATGGCCAGTTTTATTGCATCCAAAATTTGTCCCACAACTTCTTTTGTTGCCTCAATCATCTCTGAGGACTTAACCGTAAGCTTTGTAGGAAGACCTCTAACCAATTCCTTTCCCTTCGCATATCCAACAGCATCTTTTTCACGTGGATATACTGAGCCAATATCTATCTTTAATTGTTCAGCAGACACATCACCAAGCAAAACATTGTGTCTATTTCGTACATACTTAATTATAGCTTCATCAAAAGCATCACCAGCTACTTTCATAGATGAACTATAATTTACACTTCCTTTTGATACTACGGCAATATCTGTTGTACCTCCTCCTATGTCAACAATCATTCGACCATACTGTCCATCTATATCCACCTTTGTACCCACAGCAGCTGCAAAGGGTTCTTCAAGAATATAAACCATCTTTGCACCAGTTCTATAAACCGCATCTTCAACTGCACGTCTTTCTACATCAGTAACTCCACTAGGAACACATACACAAATCGTAGGTCTTCCCCATATACGTCTTTGCTGGATAGCATTTCTAACATAGGCCTTAACCATTCTCTCTGTGAGAGTATAGTCAGATATAACTCCGTTTCTTATTGGTCTTACAACCTCTATCTCTTCCGGAGTTTTTCCAAGCATTTTCTTTGCCTTGTTACCTACGGCTATAACTCTTTTGCCCTTAACCTCATATGCTACTACAGAAGGCTGATTAACAACTACGCCTTTATCTTTAATATATATTACTGTATTTGAAGATCCAAGATCTATTCCTATGTCAATATTAACCACTATAAATCCCCTTGTCTTTTTGTATTGTCTACACACTTTTGTCTAATCTACCAATCAAACAAAAAAGTAGTGCAAATGCTCTAATATAATGATTATAAGCATCTACACTACTTTTTTCAACTTTTATTTGAAATCTTCAGCTAGTAAATATTTCTTTCCTGCCATACCTTTTGATTTTTCTCTATCCTCACACTTGAGCATAGCATCGTCAATTGTCTTAAGCATTCTATCAACATTACCTGATTCCATAGCCATAAGCATACTTCTTATAGTACCATCTATAGAATCGTCTGCCTTAAATCCTCTTTGGCCTATGTATCCCTTAGCGATGTTAATCATATCCGCATTTGAAAGTCCAGCAATCTTAATCTTATGATTAAATTTGCCTGCAACATTCTTAGCACTATCAAAGAGTCTTTCCAATGAGCCCTCTTCTCCAGTAAGAATAACTACAACATCGTTCTTCTCTACAGAAGTCAAATCCATAAGTTCATTTAATCTATCAATAGCGATAAGACCTGCATTTTCTACTACAAGACATCCACCTGCAAGCTTAACCATTGCATCAGCAAGCTTAACTTTATTAAGTGCAGCCGCCTTGATCTTTGCTATAGTCTTTGCCTTGCATACTCCCATATCATAGAAACTTCTTGCAAAATCTTCGCCTACTGAAGTAAGACCAAATCCATGCTCGCCAAGTAATACAACATTTCTAGATTCCTTTGGTGCCTTAGCTACAGCATTGAATGTGTTAATTATATTCTGTGATATAGACTCAACACCAGTATATTTCTCTAAATAATATGCAGCAAGAGGTAACTTTCCATCTGTAGATGGCTGAGTCAAATCAAGTTTCATAGACTCTGCATCCTTGGCAGCCTTTAATGCTTCTTCCTCTGCTTTCTTTGCAGCTTCAAGAATCTTTCTTGCTTCTTCTGCCTTCTTACGAGCCTCTTCCTCTGCCTTCTTAGCAGCCTCATCAGCCTTTTTACGAGCTTCTTCCTCTGCCTTCTTAGCTAACGCATCTGCAGCGGCTTTCTTAGCTTCTTCCTCTGCTCTACGCTTTGCTTCTGCCTCTGCCTTCGCACGAGCCTCTGCTTCTGCCTTCGCACGAGCTTCATCTTCTGCCTTACGTTTTGCTACTTCTTCTGCAGCCTTCTTAGCTTCTGCTTCAGCTTGCTTACGAGCTTCTTCTGCAGCCTTTAATGCAGCTTCTTCTGCCTTCTTAGCCTCATCAAGGATTCTCATAGCTTCTTCTGCCTTTTTACGAGCTTCCTCTGCGGCCTTTTTAGCTTCCTCTTCCGCTTTACGTTTAGCTTCTTCTTCTGCCTTACGTTTTGCATCTTCCTCTGCTCTACGTTTAGCTTCTTCTTCTGCCTTACGCTTTGCTTCTTCTTCTGCCTTACGCTTTGCTTCTTCTTCTGCCTTACGCTTTGCTTCTTCTTCTGCCTTACGCTTTGCTTCTTCTTCTGCTTTACGTTTAGCTTCCGCTTCCGCTTTCTTTCTATTTTCTTCTGCTATTCTAGTAGCTTCTTCTTCTGCCTTCTTAGCTTCTTCAAGCACCTTAGCAGCTTCTTCAGCTTTCTTACGTGCCTCTTCTGCTACCTTAAGTGCTTCTTCTTTAGCCTTGGCTCTAGCCTCTGCTTCAGCTTTCTTACGTGCTTCTTCAGCAGCCTTCTTACGCTCTTCTTCTAAGGCTTTACGTTTTGCTTCTTCTTCTGCCTTACGCTTTGCTTCTTCCTCTGCTCTCTTTCTTGCTGCTTCCTCTGCTCTAGCCTTAGCTGCAGCCTCAGCAATTCTTCTTTGCTGTTCTTCAGCTCGTCTTTCAGCCTCTTTCATTCTCTGCTTCTGAGCTTCAGCTTTTTTACGAGCTTCTTCTTCAGCAGCAGCCTTCTTAGCCGCTTCTGCCTCTGCTTTCTTCTTAGCTTCCTCAGCCATAGCCTTCTTGCGAGCTTCTTCTATCTCAGCCTTCTTACGTGCTTCTGCCTCTGCTTTCTTACGTGCAGCTTCCTCTTCCTGCGCATGAGCATCAGTTGCTGCTTCTTTTGCTGAATCCTGCTTCTGTGTAGTTTTTCCAGAATCATCAAAGTTTGCTAATCTAGAAATCTCTGCTCCTAATACATCATCACCATCATCATCCATATCATACATACTCTTGACATCATTTGTTGGTGTGGTTCTGTTAGGAACTATACTAATTATATCATCATTCTTTGCAGTCTTAGCAGCTGACTCAGGAGTCTCCTGCCACTCCATACCATCTGATATGATAGTTGTATCCCCCTGCTTAGAGAATGACATTGTATCCTCTGTACTAACTTTACTATCATCACTAATAATCTTAACGCTATCAGTGCCACCTACCAATTTGGTTGGCTGTAACTTTGCTTTCTCCTCATTGATGAATGGTTTTTGTGGAGCCGGCTTTGTTGCAACCTTTGGTTGTTCTTTCTTTTCGTCTTTGCTTCCACTAATAGTGAACTTAGACTGTGGTTTAGAAGTCTCTACCTTAGTAGTATCTTCCTTTTTCTCTGTTTGTTTTTCGTCCTTAGAGCCAAGATTAATATTTAATCCAAGTCCTGATTTAGCTTCCTGCTTATCAGTTTTAGCACCCAAACCACCAGAAGTAAGACTCTTTCCTGACTTATCTGGCTGAATACCTACGCTCATGCCCAAGCTTTCAGTTTGTTCCTCTTTCTTAGGAGCAAATGTAACTCCTGCAGACTTAGGCTCCTCCTTCTTAGGCTCTTCCTTTTTAGGTTCTTCCTTCTTAGGCTCCTCTTTCTTAGGCTCTTCCTTTTTAGATTCCTCTTTCTTAGGCTCCTCTTTAACTACTTTTTTAGCCTCTTCCTCAGCTGGCTTCTTCTCCTCTACTACAGGAGTTTCCTCTGCCTTTGGCTCATCTTCTAGAACAATACCCATCTTAGCAGCTTGCTTACGACGTTTATTTTCCTCAATCTTGGCCAAATCTTCAGCTGATAAAGTCTTATACTTAGGCTTATCGTCAGAGCCTGTTGTTGTAGGAGTTTTGCCAGACAATTGCATAGCTTCTTGTTCCTTTTTTAGCTTAGCAGCCTTAGCAGCCTTCTCTTTTTCAACCTGTGCTCTAACGGCAGCAATCAATGCTTCTCTTTGATCAATAGCCACCTATTATGCCTCCTTTCAGTAACACCTTCTCGTCAAGAATTATCTATATTCTTTGATTTTTTTCAAGATATCTTTCTTAACAGAATCGATCTTCAATGATGCCTTTAACTCATCTCTTGAAGGTTCATTGTATAATGTTTTGTTGATACTTTCCATACTGTCATTTGAAACAGTAATACTTCCTAAGTCAATACCAAGAGATGCCAGTAATGCTTCTGCCTCTCTTTGCATCTGTTCTTCCTTAAGTAAGTTCTCTTGTATCTTGTCCTGTCCCTTTGCCATAATCTCATTGAAATTATTTTCAACTTGTTTAATTTCCTTATTATGATTAGGGAATAATGAGGATCTGAAAACAGGAAAATCTAACTTGCTTTTCGCTTTTTCAGGAACCACTTTTTCTACAGGTACATTTATCTCAACATCATCTTCTACTTCCACCCCAGTATATGACTGTGATTCCATATCCGACTCTGTTTCAATCATCTCAGTCTCATATGTATCTTCAACTTCTGTTTCTTCCTCATCGTATGTCTCTTCCACATACTCTTCCTCTTCCACATTAGCATCGGATTCATATTTATCAGCTTCTGCTGATTCTATATCGTAGGATTCTTCGGCATACTCCTCATCCTCTGTATCATAAACTTCTTCTACAGATTCTATCTCTTCTGCCTCATAATCTTCGACAACTTCAACTTCATCTTCTGCTTCTGCTTCTTCCTCATATGTCTCTTCAACATACTCTTCCACATTAGCATCGGATTCATCATAAGTAGACTCTACAGTTCCTGTCTCATAATCCTCAACAACTTCATCTTCTACTTCTGATTCTATATCATAAGATTCTTCGGCATACTCCTCATCCTCTATATCATAAACTTCTTCTACAGATTCTATCTCTTCTGCCTCATATTCTTCTACAACTTCATCTTCTACTTCTGCTTCTTCATCATATGTCTCTTCAACATACTCTTCTACATTAGCATCGGATTCATATTCATCAGTTTCTGCTGATTCTATATCGTAAGATTCTTCGGCATACTCCTCATCCTCTGTATCATAAACTTCTTCTACAGATTCTATCTCTTCTGCCTCATAATTTTCGTCAACATCAACCTCATCTTCTACTTCTGTTTCTTCTTCATCACATGCCTCTTCAACATACTCTTCTACATTAGCATCAGATTCAGTTTCATAATTCTCTTCTACTAATCCATCTTCGTCATCTGAACAGGAATCATTCATAGCACCAAACTCATCATCTGGCAAAGAAAAATCGTCGATTTCAAATTCATCTTCATCATCCGAAGAAAAATCAAGATCATCAAAAGAAAATTCTGTTTTGCGTTTTGGTACAAATATAGGCTCTTCTTTTTCCTTTTTAAACACACTAATGTCATCAAAAGGATTAGCAAAGTCCTCATCCTTTAACCCTTCAATAGTATCGGATTCTGCAGCAAAATCATCACTGTCAAAATCTATGGATATCACAGGATTATGTTTGTTTGTATGTAACTCTCGCATAGAATCCTCTTCCTTCTCCTCAGGGCTCTCTTCTTCCACTTCATTAGCTTCAGATTCTTGAGACACCACATCAGACTCTTGTTCCTCCACTTTTTCAGTTCCAACTGAATCACTGGATTTTTCCTCTTCAGTAGTATCTTCTCCACCTTCATCCTCTTGTTCTTCACTGTGCTTCTTTTTTGCGAAAATCTTTTTGAAAAGTCCTACTTTTTGCTGTTTTTCTACAGTATCATCAGACAAGACTTCAGCAGCATCTTCTGTACTTGCAAGTTCATCTTGCTCTTTTGTATCATCAGTATCAATGGCGTCCTCAGTCTCTTCGTTGTCAGAAGAACCATCTTCAACTTCCTGGTTTTTATTCTTTTTATTCTCTTTTTCTTCACTTTTTAACATCTTCTTGAGGCGACGTTTTGTGCCTATATCCACCTCTTCGAAGTCATCCACCATAATAGTTATCTCTGCCTCTTTAGGATTAACCCTTAGATCATCTGCTTCTAGTAAAACTGCTTCTACCTTCCTTAAATCCTCTTGTTCCGGATCCTCGTCTAAAACAATCTCGGCAGCGAACACATCATAATGTTTATCTGGAATTTCTTTTCCATCTTCAATATCACTTATATATTCACTATTTTTTGAGTTTTTAAATGTGGCAGTGTAATCGCTAGCCAAAATACTCGCTTCATCATCATTGCCCATCTTTTTAAGTAATAAATAGGTTTCAAAACTCCAGTCATAGTCCATATTATGGATGTAATGTGGACACAGCAAAGCATAAAGCTCATCAAAATCAGCTTTATGTGCTTTGCCAAATATGTATTTAACTTGATTGGTTTCCTCGCTTAATTCATCAGCGTCAAACAAATACAAGTCATAATATCTCTTAGCCAAATCCATATAACCCATCCTAAGATATAGATAGATTAATGAATATATCACTCTTTTTCCTTCCGGTGCCAATTTGTGAGCCATAAGATACATCTTACGAGAATCCACATAGCGACCGTTATACATATATATGTCTCCACATATTCTTAAAAACTGTGGATTAAGTGATTTACTTAAATCCTGACTATCAACAATATCCAAAGCAAGGTTATACTCCCTTTGCTCTGCCAATTCTTTTATTTTGTTTACACTAGCCATACTAAGACCAGAGCCCATATCATCCACCTCAATAATGTCACTAAATTTAGTTTATCACACAGCCCGGTCTTTTACAATAATTAATGACCCTCAAAAACCTTCTCAACCTTTTCAATAACTGTGTCCTTCATGTTACCTCTTGTCTTCTCATACTGTAAACCAGATTCCATAATCTCAAGAAGCTCCATTCTGTATTCACTGTCAATATCTTTAATGTACTCCATAAGCACATCTTTAATTTCAATAACATATTCTTTAGTTTGCATCTTGGCAATCATCTCATCAGGATTGAACTTAGAACTACTCTTCATATCCTCCTGCTTACGTGAACATACCATACACTCCTCAGAACCTGCTTCATTCACATATCCACAGTTACAAGTCCAAATCATACCATCTGTTCTGTACTTCTCAACTGCATCAATACCTCTCTTCTCCTTAAGTGCAGCAAGTCTATGTAATGGCATTGAAACATTGATAGGTAAGTCGTTACATGCAAATACTCCTCTACTTGTAACATACTTAGAAATAGTTACCTTTGTATCCTTGATAAGAAGAATATCTTTTGCTGGAAGCTTACACTCTATTCCGTTTGACTCAATAAGAGTTACATTACCTCTCTCAAATACAAAATCAAGATTCTTAAGTAAAAGTTTCTCTTCATAGAGATTAGTAAGCTCAACATCTGCTCTTATTGCCTTAATATCATCCATATTATAATTGAAAAATGATGCAGCAATCTTAACATCCTTTTTATTTCCTGTAAGAATAATTCTAACAGGTCTTGGCACTAATCTATTGTAATAATTACTTACATAGAGTTCTTTTTCTATAATGCTTTCTTCAACAACCTTCTTTGCAAGCCTAACAGCTGTACCTGATGCAATTGTACCTACTGAATTATTTGCAAACTGTGTATAATTAAGTTCAAGACCGATAATGGCATCCGCACCTCTCATTGAAGCAACCTTCTTTAACTTCTCCATAGCTAAATCATTGGCCTGTTCAAGCTTACTTGTAAGCTTTTCACTCTCTGAGTCAGACATCTCTGTAACACCAGTCGCAAGTCCTTTAAAAAAGTTTGAACCAAGTGCTGTCTGTCCACTAACAAATCCTAAATACTCTGTAATTTCATAACCCTGAAAATCAAAACCAGATGTCAACATTATATCTGCCATATCTTCTTCCTCCAATAAATAATTATATTATTAAACACGTGGTAAAATTATACCATATATTTTTTTTATTTTAAAGTGTTTTTGTGCCTTTTATTAGATTTAAATAATCTTTTTTGTGCAAGTTCCATAAAAGTTAATAAAACTAAAAATCTAAAGGTTGGGTGTTCTCATATTTGTAAAAATAGAATTCCAAGTCAAAATAAGTGTGTTCATCACTATCTGCCACAATTTTCCAATTGTCAAGCTTGTCCAAGTTCGGAAAATAGGTATCAGCCTCATAGCTATAATCTATCTTTGTAACATGAGCATACTTGCAATACGGAAGAAGCATCTCATATATTTTACCTCCTCCGATTACAAAAATTTGTCTATCCTTGTAATCTTTCAAAACCTCAAATAGCTCATCTTTTGAATGTACAACAATTCCACCTTTAACTTTATAATTTGGATTTGTTGACAAAATGATGTTATCACGTCCAGAAAGAGGAAGCCCATTCGGAAATCCTGCCAGAGTTTTTCTTCCCAAAATCACCACACCACCCATAGTAGTCTGTCTAAAAAATTTGTGATCTTCTGGAATAGAAACAAGCAAATCCCCCTTATTACCAATTGCCCAATTACTATCTACTGCAACTATTAAATCCATACTATTCCTCCCATTTTATCCTAAACTGCAATAGGAATATTTGTAATCTGAGGACCAGCCTCATAGTCTTCAATCTTAAAATCATCTAAGGTGAACTCATAAAAATCTTTTATTTCCGGATTCATCCAAAACTTTGGTGCAGGATAAGTAGGTCTTTCAATGAGTTCCTTAACGATAGGAATGTGTTTGTCATATATATGTGCATCGGCAATAACGTGAACCAACTCTCCTGGTTTAAAACCTGTAACCTGTGCCAACATATAAACAAGGACCGCATACTGAACCACATTCCAGTTGTTTGCTGCAAGAATATCCTGAGAACGCTGATTTAATATGGCATTAAGTCTATCTCCTGTAACATTGAATGTAACACTGTACGCACAAGGATAAAGGTTCATTTCACACAAATCCTGATGTACATATATATTGGTCATAATACGTCTACTATAAGGATTATTCTTAAGGTCAAATATAACTCTATCAACCTGATCCATCATACCTTCCTTGTACTGATGTTTTACTCCCAATTGATAGCCATAAGCTTTACCAATGGAACCAGTTTCATCTGCCCAAGCATCCCATATATGGCTCTTTAAATCATTTACATTGTTTGATTTTTTCTGCCATATCCAAAGAAGCTCATCAATTGCGGATTTAACATATGTTTTTCTCAATGTTATAGCAGGAAACTCTTTTGATAAATCATATCTGTTTACTACTCCAAACTTCTTGATTGTATATGCGTAAGTACCATCTTCCCACTTAGGTCGCACTTTTTCACCTTCAGTACTAAATCCATTTTCTATAATATCCTTACACATATTTATAAATAATTCATCTGCTTTGCTCATTTTTTGTCCTTTCCGCTTTTTTTCAAAAAATTCTTGCTTTATTGTATTACATTGTGTTAATATCTACACCATCGGAGGTGAATACTATGTCTTATGAAGACTTCGGGCTTCGTCTTAAACTTATTCGCCGTTATCACAAACTTACCCAGGATGATATATCAAAACAGTTGAATATTTCCAGACAAGCCTACAGTAATTACGAACAGGGAAGATGTCTGCCACCACCAGATACTTTGGCGAAAATATGCATACTTCTCAACACAAATTTATTTTCTTATTTTATTCAAAAAGATTTCCAAAATAATCTAGATACTCATATCAAAAATCAAGCTTGTTTTTCCACAAAAGGAACCAACAAATCAAGAAAGGACAAATATCATATGACAAAAAAAGATTTTGCTACTGTCTTAACAGAAAAAAGAATAGCAGCCGGATATACCCAAGCCCAAGCTGCCGATGCCTTATACCTTTCCCGCTCCACATATAATCATTACGAAAAGGGAACTCGATTACCCTCTGCAGAGGTTTTAGTACAAATCTCCGTACAATTTAAAATTGATCCTATGGAACTCATATTGCCTTTGATTCACCCTGAAGATTTAAAGGATTATCCCTTCTATAAAAATATACTCCCCAACTCAAAATTAACTGTCAGAGAAAAACAAATACTCGCATACTATCGTTCTTTGGAAAATGACGAACAAAAAGCCATACTTAATATGGCTTGTCTTCTAAGTCGAACTCATAGCGACCTCAACTAAACCTTTGCATCCACATTATTTCCCGCAAGAAAACTACCTTCTACAATCTTTCTGCTATTTTCGTATGGATTACTTTCCTCATACTTTATCTGTGTTTTTGTAAGTCCACCCGCTACATATTTTCTACCACACTCCGGGCATGTACTCATCTGTAACGAAACCGATGCACTAATAAGTTTAGCCCCCGGCTCCTTTCCTTTTGCAATAGCATTTGAAACATGTTGTCTTTCATGTGCACTTACTTTAGCATAGGATTCTTCAGGTTTAATGACACCAGGTGTCTTAAAGGACACATCGCTCTCATTAGAACCGTCAACATACTTACGATTCTCACAAGTTTCACAACCAGTGGTACCTTTGACTTTTGAGGCACTGTCTATCGAATTATCCGTATTGATAGGAGTGACTTTAGCTATATTACTGATTGGAATTGTATAGTTGTTGCTCATACCACTAATATACATAAATAGCCCTCCTTACTAAAATAATACTCTATGGTAATTTTACTATATTTTCACCATATCTACAAGGTTTTGTTTCTTCTTTTTTCACTTTCATTTTTACTAAATATGCAACCACAATAATCCTGTCTATACAAACCATACTCTTTGGAAAGCTGAATAGAACGGGCATATCCATTTTTCTTTTTAAAATCGCTGTACAGATAATCTATACCTATCTCCTTGGACAAGTTGTTTCCGATTTCATTTATCCAAGTTGCATTCTTATGGGGGCTAATTGATAAGGAGGTTGTAAATATGTCATAACTGTTGTTTTTAGCAAAACAAGCTGTTTCCCTCATTCTCATCTCGTAGCATTTAAAACATCTTGCTCCCTTTTCCGGAAGGTGTTCCAAACCTTTTGCCATATCAAAAAAAAGTTTTGGAGCATATCCCCCATCAATTACTTTAACATTATTCGCAAATGGAGCTTCATGCACAAATCGTTCAAGCTCAGCAACTCTTTTTTCGTACTCACCTTGTTCAGTAATATTAGGATTGTAAAATAATATAGTGATATCAAATTCTTCATTCAACACTTCTAAAACATGGGAACTGCACGGTGCACAGCATACATGAAGCAATAACTTATCTTTTTTATGTATAACATCAACCATAATATGTATTCTCCTAGCAATTTCACTAATTGACTTATTAAAAATAACGTAGAAAAAAATTATTTTTAGTTATTTTTAATAGTTGACTTTGGGCATAATATACAATATACTATTTTTAGATAATAACGTATAATTGTGTTTATATTATACTACTCATTTGTATATATTATAATACTCTATTTATACGAATCAAGAAAAAATATTGTAATGCCAGATAGGAGGTAATTATAATGACAGTAGATCAGGCTGTAAAGAAATTCAAGTTGGAGCCACTTAATGTCTACACTGCTAAGGCAAAAGCCAAGGAGCTTAACGTTGACGAAGTGCTTTATATGAATGTTCAGAAGAACAAATATACTTACATAGTTAAGGATGGTGCTCGTGGCCATGTGCTTTATCAGGATGAGAAGAGCTTATATACAAAGATGTATAAAGGCCTTAAGATGACTCCATTGGAGCCATAATTATTCTGTTTATATTTGACATTATTTTAAAACCAGACTTAATTCTTTTAAGTCTGGTTGATATTTTCTATATCTCACATATATTCAATTTTTTCACCAAAGATATATTTCCTAATTACACTATTTATATACACACACGGAAGGCTTAACAACGCCCATAGTGCGCTAAATAACGGGCAAATCTGTCCCATAACATTATAGTTCATATCAGAATAATCCCATACATTCATCCCAAATAATAAGTTCACCACTATACCTGTCCCTAATTCTAAAGTGGTTATTATTAAGCTCCCCATTATCATAATGTTTGCTATAGCTTTTACAGCTCTTCTATTATTCTCAAGTATATTTTTTCCAGTTGCTCCAACGAGAAGAAAACATATTCCCCCACAAACAAACATAGAATAATGGGAATAACCCCTCATAAGTATCTCCACTCCTACATAAAGAGTTCCTCCTATCAAACACATTATTATATTTTCAAATATTTCACGCATTACCACCAACCACCACATTCATATTTACAATTATTTTTCTTCCATATTTCACTTTTATACCTAGAAAAACAATCCATATTTATATGGTTTACATAGATAAAATATTTTTATACAAGGAGGTTTTCTATGATAATTAAGAAAACAAAGAAAATTGCAACTATTTTATTTGCTCTTTTAGCTATGCTCTTTCCAGCATATGTAAAAGCAGAAACAACAGAAAAACACTATGTCACCCAAGTAATCCCGGCAAGTTTTACAGACATAGTAGAATTTTACGGAAACACCTTTCTTCTAGACAATGGTTACATAGCCTTTTGTTTGGAGAGAGACAAAGGTACTCCTCTTCCAGGCACAGAAGTTACGCTATCCTACTTAGATAACCCATATATAAAAAAGATTTTATATTATGGCTACAATGGTCCTAGCAGATGGGAAGGATTTTCCAGTGATGGAGCGGCCATATTGTGTACATCCATAATGCTTTCAGACGCGTATTCAGGTTATGGATACAAAAATATCTGTGATGATTTCAAAAATTATATTCAAAATGCTCCTGATGTACCTTCATATTCTCTTAGTTTTACACCAAATGCTTGTGTGGCTTACGGAAATGGTAACGAACAACGAACTGAAATAATTCATGTTAATGGCGATTCCCGAATATCCACCACCTTTACACTTGGTTCTGATATGACACTACACTTTTCAGATGGTAGTGAAAAAACAGGAACCGTAACTGTTCGCGGAGGAGATTCATTTTACATAAGCGGGCCTCTTAATTCCGATGGTAACTGGACAAGTGGAACTTTACACTTAAATGAAAATGTCTACTCTGCCGTCATTGCATCTACAGTTTCCGAAGACATTCAGGATCTAACCTATCTAGTAGCTCAACCAAGGAAAGAATGTGGTTCTCTCTCAATAAATTGGTACAACAAAGGTTCTTTAGAGATTATAAAATCATCCGCAAACAATTCTGTAACCAACAACCATCCTGACTATTCTTTGGAAAATGCTCAATATGGATTATATTTATCTTTCGATGATGCGGCCCTTGATACAAATCGTATCGCAACTCTTATAACTGACTCAACTGGATATGCTAAGGTAAACGACATTAATAAAGGCACATATTATCTAAAGGAGGTTGTTGCACCATCCGGTTACGAGCTATCAACAGAAATAATCACAGCCAATATAAACACCCTTGCAACCACAACCATCACTACTACCGATGAGCCTATAACCAAACCATTTGAATTAATGAAATATGGTGAAACAAGTTCTACCGATAAGCCTCTACAAGGAGCAGGATTCATGGTATGTCCTACGAGTGAATTGACTATAGATGAAGAAGGTAATTATCGATGGGATTACAATAAAACCATCCCTATCACCTCTGATGGTTCCCACGAACTATTTACAGGAGAAGGCGGACACGCCTTAAGCATCCCTCTCCCCTATGGCACTTATCTAATTCGTGAAACTACGGTTCCTCCTAACTATCTCCCAGTTTCTGATTTTCTTATTACTATAAACAAAGACACAAACTCATCTGAAAATGTAATCTATCTCACAGATAAAAGTTTCAAAGCATATCTCCAAATAACAAAGCAAGATTCAACCACCGATAAAATCATCTTAGATAATCCAGCCACATTTAAAATCTGGTCTTTTACGGAGGAAAAGTATGTAACCTTTGAAATACAAGAAGGGGAACAAACCCTGACTCTTGACCAATTTCAAACCGATTCAGATGGAACTTTAATCACCCCCGAACCTCTTATGCCTGGAAAATACTTAATCGAAGAGGTAGTTTCACCAACAGGCTATCTACCAGCATCATCCACATCTGGATATGTCATAGATATAACCAACACCTCTGACTATACACATTACACCGATGAAAATGGAAACTATACAGACATGGGAATATTTACAGTTTCTATAGAAAATACTCCTATTACAGGGCAAATAATAATCCATAAATCCCTAGAACTTCCTGCTTCTAGCGAAACCAATGATATAACATCTCTTTCAGGCATTAAATTCAACATATATGCCAAGGAAGATATATTAGCCCCTGACGGAAGTCAAACCATTATATATCATGCCGATGATTTAGTGGAAACCATAATAACCAACGAAGAAGGAATAGCCATTTCCTCACCTATTCTTCCCCTCGGAATTTATGAAGTAGAGGAAGAAAATCCACCAGCAGGATATATAAAAGCCGAAAACTCTATCATACACTTAACCGAAGATAACAAGTCAAATACTATTATCAATCCTTCACCTTCTGAATATATATTGTGTTCGGATATCTACATAGAAAATCTGGCTATTGAACCTGAAGTTTTAGGTGAAACTTATGTCCCGGAAACAGATATTCCAAAAACCGGCGATACAAATTCTATATTCATAATTGTTTTTCTTATCCTATCTTTTATCACAGGAATAATATCATTTAACAAACTCAAAAAATAAAAAACGGCCGTAACATAATTAGTCATACTAATATGTTACGGCCTATTGTTTAATTTAACTTCTTTTTATAGCACTCATTAACATGCTCTATTGATTTTTCATTAAGTTCAAGTATAACTGCTACAGTACCTGATTTTACATTGGTAAAAAACACATACCAATCCTCTGCATTATCACTTATACCAGAAGTAAAATTCTTGATTGATAATTCACCATTAATCTCGAATTCGTTCTGACATACATCCGAATTATATGTCATAACTCTTTTTACATCTGATTCCTTAAATGAATAAATATCTTTTCTTGAAGATTTACCAACAATTTTAGCTATGTCACAATCGCCATTTACAAACAGGTATTCATATTCGGCATCAAATCCCTGTTTAACCATATATGCGGCGAAGCAACCTACTGCAATTATTGCAACACCTACGCTGAAGCCAATAAACAATATGAAATAAACACCCACAGCTATTATTAGCATTGTTCCAGCAAATAGTGCCTTTTGACCTCCGCTTGGCTTTTTGTTTAATATCTGTTCTGTATATCTATCCACAAAAGTCACTCCTATAATTTACTGTGCACTTAATGACTCATCAATAGCCTTAGCAGCCTTCTTACCAGCACCCATAGCGAGGATAACTGTTGCTGCTCCTGTTACAACGTCACCACCAGCGTAAACGTTCTTGCGAGTAGTCTCGTTAGTCTCTTCCTGAACTATAATACCACCCCACTTCTGAGTCTCAAGACCCTCAGTAGTCTGACGAATAAGTGGATTAGGTGACTGACCAATAGCTATAACAACAGTCTCAACATCAATAATGTAGTTAGAACCCTCGATTGGCTCAGGTCTTCTTCTTCCTGAAGCATCTGGCTCACCAAGTTTCTGCTCAACTACCTCAATACCCTTAACCCAACCGTCTTCACCATGAATAGCAACTGGGTTGTTAAGAAGCTTGAAGATAACTCCTTCTTCCTTAGCGTGCTCAACTTCCTCTGCTCTCGCTGGAACCTCTTCAGCACCTCTTCTATATACGATATAAACTTCCTCTGCACCAAGTCTCTTTGCAGTTCTAGCAGCATCCATTGCAACGTTACCTGCTCCAACTACAGCAACTTTCTTTCCAACCTTTATAGGAGTTGGAACCTCATCCTTCTTGTAACCCTTCATAAGGTTAACTCTTGTAAGGAACTCATTAGCTGAATATACGCCAAGTAAGTTCTCACCAGGAATTCTAAGGAAGTTTGGAAGACCTGCACCAGTTCCAAGGAAAATAGCGTCAAATCCTCTCTCAAATAAATCATCAACAGTAAGGGAACGACCAATAACTACGTTAGTCTCAATCTTAACTCCCATATCTGTTACATTCTCTAACTCTTTAGCCACAAGTGACTTTGGAAGTCTGAACTCTGGAATACCATAGCTTAAAACTCCACCAGCCTTATGTAATGCCTCGAAAATAGTTACCTCGTAACCCTTCTTAGCAAGCTCTCCTGCACAAGTAATACCAGCAGGGCCTGAACCTACTACAGCAACCTTCTTGCCATTCTTCTCAATGTTAAGGTCTGCCTTCTTGCCATTCTGCATATGATAATCTGCAACAAATCTCTCAAGACGTCCGATAGAAACAGACTCACCCTTGATACCTCTGATACACTTACCCTCACACTGATTCTCCTGTGGACAAACACGACCACAGATTGCAGGAAGCGCATTCTCGCTTGTTATAATCTCATAAGCTGCCTCAAAGTTACCTGCTGCAACCTGCTCGATAAATCCAGGGATTGGAACATTAACAGGACAGCCTGTCATACAAGGCTTATTCTTACAGTTAATACATCTTGATGCCTCTTCCATAGCCATCTCAGCTGTATAACCAGTAGCAACTTCATCAAAATTTTTATTTCTAATATCAGGATCCTGCTGTGGCATAGGAACCTTTGTTGGACTCATATTTGCCATAATATTTCTCTCCTATATCTTATAAATTCTCAGCTGCGTTTTTCATTCTACAAGCATGCTCTTCTTCCTTGTAGAATGTCTGTCTCTTCATACACTCATCGAAATCAACAAGGAATCCGTCAAAGTCAGGACCATCTACACAAGCAAACTTAGTTTCTCCACCTACAGTTACACGACAACCACCGCACATACCTGTACCGTCAATCATAATAGGGTTAAGTGAAACTGTTGTGTGAAGGTCTGCTGGCTTAGTTGTAGCAACAACAAACTTCATCATGATAAGTGGTCCAATAGCAATAGCGTGATCATATTTCTCACCTGCATCTAAAAGCTCCTGAATCTTCTTAGTTACAAGTCCCTGCTCACCTAATGAACCATCATCTGTCATAATATATACATTCTTACAGAACTTAGCAAACTTCTCTGCTAAAATAACAAACTCTGCTGAACGTCCACCAATAATTACATCACACTCTACACCCATCTCTGAGAGCTTCTTGAGCTGTGGATAAAGTGGAGCTGAACCAACACCACCTGCAATACCAAGTACTCTGTTCCACTTTCCAAATGGAGCTGGCTGACCAAGTGGTCCTACAAAGTCATCAAATGCATCACCTTCTTCAAGCTTTGCAAACTGCTCTGTTGAGTATCCAACAACCTGGAAAATAATAGTTACTGAATTCTTTTCTCTGTCAAAATCAGCAATTGTAAGAGGGATTCTTTCGCCATCCTCTCCCAATCTAACGATTACAAACTGTCCTGCCTCACAACGAGTAGCTACATAAGGAGCTTCAACCTCCATCATGATAACAGCCTGATTTAAGACTTCTTTCTTTAATATTTTGTACATGAGACTATCCCCCATTCAATTTTATTGCCATTGCTATAAGCAAATCGACTTATTATAACATAATCTATAAAGTTTTTACAACGTAAATATTTAATGTATTTACACAATTTCATCAAAAAAACAATTTGACTGTAAATTAGTCACTATCTGTTCTGTATTTTCAAAAAGACCGATTACCATAACTCCATTACCATTACTTATATCAAGCTCTGCGCCTGATACAAGATGACTAACATCCTCCAAATCATCATCTGCCACTGTGACGATAAGTCTGTCGCAAGTTATGTCAACCGCTTGTTTCATAACGCAACTAAGAAGAGCTACCATATTTCCTTGTGTAGGCCAAAATCTTTCCACATACATAACCTCATCATAGATATCATAGGCAAACACACCAACCAGATTATGATATATCTCTTCGCCATCATCACCAACTTCACTCTCAGTTACAATGCACACGTCACCATGCTGGCATAAATGTTCCTGAAGAAACTCATTCATATAATCCCCGTCTCTTCTACAAAAACCATTATACTGATTCGACATTATATGATTCATCCACTCTGCAATCTCACAATATTCATTAGATTCAAGCTGACTTAGATTTACCACATCCAACATAAGAGATGAGTAATTATCCATAACATCTCTGTCAAACTCATCTACATCCACAATAGATATATCAAGTAGTCTTGTACTATACACCGGCAAAAATCCAAGACTATTATAATATTCTTGTTTTTTCGGCATAAGGAAAGTAAAGGGAGCTTCATCTTTTATATCATCCAAAACTTTTTTCATCATATTCTTCATAACGCCTTTACCCTGCATATCAGAACGCACGGCAACGCCCACTATATACGAGCAATCATACTCCTCGCCCATGTAGTTAACCTTGTATGGATTAAGGTGAATCATACCAATAAGCTCACCCATAAAAACAGCAGATAAGACTCTGTTTTTTTCATATATATTTTCGAAATAGTAATCCACAAAAGAATCCGGGTCGTTAAAGGAATCCTCCCATAGCTTTCTTACTTCTTCTTTATTGTTTTTTTCATAGGTAAATATAATATCATTCGTGTAATCGTCCATTTTTCACATCCTATTCTTTTTAAATGTTCTTACAACCTGAGCAACCTGCGCATTTGTTTGTTTCCATACCAACCTCATAATTTGCTCTGTAATCAAAATTGTCAACTGTTTCAAGTAGACAAATGGCCTGAGAACTAATTCCAAGTCCCTCACCAGTAAAGCCTAGTCCCTCTTCTGTTGTCGCTTTAATATTAACCTGATTTACATCTATCTTAAGCCTTCTAGCGATATTATTTCTCATATCCTCGATGTATGGTGCCATCTTAGGTTTCTGGGCAATAATTGTTGCATCAATATTTCCCACAAGCATATTCTTACTATCTATAATTTTTCCAACCTCTTCCAAGAGAACCATACTGTCTACATCTTTAAATCTTTCGTCTGTATCAGGAAAATGTTTTCCTATGTCTCCCATAGCACAAGCCCCAAGCAAAGCATCCATAATCGCATGGGTAAGTACATCTGCATCAGAATGTCCAAGTAACCCCTTTTCATAAGGAATCAAAACGCCACCTATAATAAGCTTACGTCCCTCTACTAACTTGTGGACGTCATAGCCCATTCCAACTCTCATAAAATATCCTTTCTGCCATTGGCAACCACATTTCGTTCATATAATGAACTATACTATTTTATATTTCCCACTTAATTTAACATATTTACATTATCAATTCAATTGATTTAACATAAACTACAAGTTTTTTATTATTTTTAATTCATTTTTAAATTCATAGCAAAATTTGTATTTACTGTTTTAAACTTTCATTGTAAAATAGGAGTAATTGAAAATATAATGTACATAAGGAGGATATATATTATGGCACGATCTATGGGTGGCGGTCGTAGCGGCGGAAGTCGTGGCGGCGGCGGTCGTTCTATGGGTGGCGGAAGCAGAAGCGGAAGTCGTTCATTTTCAGGTGGTGGAAGATCAAGAGGAAGCGGTGGCGGTGGCAACCGTCATATAGGTGGTGGCGGTGGCTATCACTCAAGTGGACATCATTACCACAGTTCTAATCATCATCACCATCACAGCTACCACAGACCTGTGAGACATTACCATCACTATCATGGTGGAAGAACATACTATCGTTCTTCAGGTGGCGGATGTAGCTCAGTACTTGCATCATTTATTATAATTGCAATTGTTGTATTCATCTGCATCGGTAAGATGGGAAGTGGTTTTGGTGGTTCAAACCAGAAGCTTAACAGAGACAAATACAACGGACCTGTCGACAGTAGTCATGGATATTACATCGACGAAAGCGAAGGCGATCTAAAGTTCATAGATAGAAGCAACGAATCCACTCTTATATCTGGATTCAAAAACTTCTACAACAAAACTGGTGTATTCCCATTCCTTTATATTATTGAAGACACTCCAAGCAAGAGTGAATACGAAGGATATGATACATATCAGGATATGTTATACGAAAAACTTTTTGATGCCGAGGGTAACTTCCTCATCTTGTATGTAGCATCAGAAGAAGATTACTACTTTGCTGCAGGTTATGATACCGGTGAAATCATCGATGAGACTTCTTTAGATATAATCTGTGATAAGGTAAACGGATATTGGTATACTGGTGACCTTGCTAAGGCTTTTGGTGATGGTCTCGAAGATGCCGCAAAGAATATCATGGCAAAGAGTAACTTTAGAGCAATTATGACAGTTCTTATAATTGCAGTTGCAGTTATTATCATTGTTGTAATTCTCTTCAAGTGGTGGAAGAAGAAAAAGGAGCAGGAAAACAAAGAGCAGCAAGATTTAGAGAAAATCTTAAGCACTCCTCTTGAAACCTTTGGCAATGATATGAGTGAATTAACAAAAAAATATGACGAACCACAACAGTAGATAAATACTACCAAATAAAAAATGAGTATATATCATAAACGTAACGTTTAGATATATACTCATTTTTATTATTCTACATCTTTTAAAAGCAACTCCTCATATGTTCCAATATAGAGTAGTCTATCCCCTCGGCAAATATATAACTCCACATCAGAAAATTCAGATTTATCACCTATAGTTATCTCCTGACCTTCCGGCAAGCTTATAACTCCATCATCAGACAACTTCATAGTTTTCATAATGTATCTATTGGGATTTCTAAATATAAGTTTTACCTTCTCTCCTTCCAAATCCATTATAAAATTAATTTGATTGGACACGGCATCAATCACATAGGTATCTTCTCCACCCTTGCCATATAAGGTATTAAACAGTCCTCCGCCGCTAACAAAAACGTCGTCTCCAGCACCACCTATAAATTGGTCATCTCCTACTCCACCATACATAACGGTATCTACATCGTACTCTTCATCATTGCCACCATGCTTATCTGCAAAAAATTCTCCACCGCTAATTGGTGCCAATACCACTCTTCCATTCTTAACATTTCCCAGAGCACTATCTATCATATATTCAGTATCAAAATCGAAGAAAAATTCCCAAGGTGCGAATATATCAAACTCTTCTAAGGTTGCTTCCACCACATTTTTATTAATGTCTATATATACCACATCCTCCGGCATATATGTGTATCCTAAATCCTCACAGTCCACCTTATCATTGAAAAACACCTTGTTATCCTCATAGGAAAGGACGGACCATATATGATGTGCATCCGCATCAGCAACCTGAGACATAAAATCATTATCCAACATTCCGTCAACAAAGGATGTTCTATCAATCTGATAAAAGTTTCCTGTTCCTGTATGTTGTATTAAATCAGCCACAAGAAAGCCTGTATCATCAGTATAGTTGATAAACTTTACATTTGATATATCGTTTGCACCGGTAAACCCGTCAATTTTTAGATAATCTTCCATATATATCAAATCTATGACATGACCGCAAGCTCCATCAAAAGCGTATCCAAAACAATCTGTAGTCAAGGAACCATAGGTCACCAAGGCACCACCTAACGAATGTCCTGTAAGAGTAATCTCATAATCTCCATAACCATCTTTTTGTAATATGGATACTAACACCTTGTATGAGCTGTCAAAATCATCAAACTGCCTGCTTAGTTCATTCATAATAGCAAACTTAAAATCTGTAGCTATCCAATCATTACTCTCATTAAAAGGAAATTCCTCAGTAAACATATCACTTCCTCTTAAAGAATATATGACCCTATCTTCATTTATAAATACCACACCATAAAAACCAGTCACAGCATTGTGATTGAAAACCTTATATATATTCCAATCTCCAATTATACTATTATATAAAGCTCTATATGTTATTCCAGAATCCTCCCATATTTCCATGTCATATTCTTCAGGATGCTCGTCAATATATTCTGCAACAGTTCTTCCTTCATATCCATCTAAATAATCATATGTGAGTTTTGCAAAAAGAAGATGAATTATTTCTTCTCTTTCTGCTTCGTCAGCAGATATAAATTCTACGCTTTCATAATATGATTGCTCTTCCTCAGATTCCTCTGCCAAAATTGGCATTGAATAATTAAACACAATAATTACAATCATACACAAAGATATTATTATATTTTTCATATAGAAAGACTTGTTCATATTATCCTCTCCTTATATGATATTACTTCTATTATACACTATTTACGAAAAAAACATAGTTTTCTTTTAAAACAAAAAAGCTTCGGTAAAAACCGAAGCTTTTTTAGTAGCGGGAGGGGGATTTGAACCCTCGACACCATGGGTATGAACCATGTGCTCTAGCCAACTGAGCTATCCCGCCATATTAAATGGGACCTACAGGGCTCGAACCTGTGACCCTCTGCTTGTAAGGCAGATGCTCTCCCAGCTGAGCTAAGATCCCATTCGTGTTTCTCAACACCTTTGTTAGTATAATGGCTACATGCTAAAATGTCAAGCACTTTTTTCATAATTTTTACAGATATTTTTTTCTATCTATATACAACCTAAACTCCTAAGTACAAATATCCACAACGTTAGCGTAACCGAAGAAAACAAGGTAGTCAACACAACTACATTTGAGGTAAGTACTTCGTCATTATCCATATTTTTAGCCATTATGTAACAGCTAACCGTAGTTGGAGATGCCAACATAATAAGTATGGCTACCATTTCACTTTCTGCAAAGCCTATAGCATATGCAATGGGCAAAAATATCATAGGCAGACCAATAAGCTTTATGAAACTTGCCCCAAGAGCAGGTTTAAGTTTCTTTATAGCCTCCTTTGTATCGAAACCAGCACCTATCGCAATCAAAGCAATAGGTGTAGCTGTTCTTGCGATGTAGTCCAAAGTTCTATCACCAATAACAGGCAAATTAAGTTTAACCAGGGAAGCGATTAGTCCAAGGCATATTCCTATTATAATAGGATTTTTAATTATGTTTATACACGCATCCTTTATCTTACCATAATTTTTTTCTTCTTTATTATTAGCATTAAAAACAAGTATTATTACAGATAATATATTAAAAAATGGAACTGCAGCAACTATCATCAGAGGAGTCATTCCTATACTTCCACATATATTTTCCACGAAGGCAACTCCAAGCACTGCTGCACTACCTCTTGCCCCAGCCTGAGCAAAGGCACCAATCATACTCTTGTCCTTTATAGTAAGTTTCGCAATGCCCCACACCATAAAAAACATAACAACAGTAACTATAAGACAATACAGAAAAAATTTTAAGTTCATATCTTCTCTTACGTCAGTCTCAGATATATCTGTAAAAAGCATAACAGGTAGTGCAACAACAAAAACATACCTGTTTGCCACGGTAACAAACTCGTCAGTCAAAAAATTAAATCTTCTCAATATGTACCCTAACAAAATAATCAAAAATATAGGGATTGTTACATTTACACTAAATATAAAATTCTCCACTTTAAACCAACCCTTACATAATTTTTTAATAAACTTCTCATATTATATGACATAGTTACTTATTTTTAAAGGTTAAATTTAGGGCGGTGGGAATTTTTACAAACTTTTTTAAAAAAGTTGTTGACATTATCGATTGGTTTATATATAATAAGTCTTGCGTTAAGAGATGGGGTACATAAGACACCACACAAAGACTTAATGTTTTATACTCCTTCGGGGTGTGGCTCAGCTTGGCTAGAGCGCCTGATTTGGGATCAGGAGGTCGCAGGTTCGAATCCTGTCACCCCGACTTTTAAACACTTAATTGCATATGTATATGCGGGTGTAGTTCAATGGTAGAACACTAGCCTTCCAAGCTAGATACGTGGGTTCGATTCCCATCACCCGCTTTTGTTTCGCAATAGCGAACTACAAATGTGTCCGTAGCTCAGCTGGATAGAGCAACGGCCTTCTAAGCCGTGGGTCGGGGGTTCGAATCCCTTCGGGCACATTTATTTTTTTATATTTTTATTTTATGGTGGGTATGGCGCAGTTGGCTAGCGCGCCAGATTGTGGCTCTGGAGGCCGAGGGTTCGAGTCCCTCTATCCACCCTTTAAGTTAGGCTTTGCAAGAGCAAGCCCATTGGGCTATCGCCAAGCGGTAAGGCACAGGACTTTGACTCCTGCACTCGTTGGTTCGAATCCAACTAGCCCAGCTTTTTTCTTTTATACGGGCCACTAGCTCAGTCGGTAGAGCACTTGACTTTTAATCAAGTTGTCGGGGGTTCGATTCCCCCGTGGCTCATTTTTCTATTTTACTTCGGATATTTTTATATCTGAATTTTTTTTGCGGATGTGGCGGAATTGGCAGACGCGCCAGATTTAGGTTCTGGTGGGAAACCCCGTGCAGGTTCGATTCCTGTCATCCGCACTAAAAAAGGAGTGTTTTCACACTCCTTTTTCTTTTTATATCTTAAGTTTTCTTCCCTCATCCTTTTTCATAGCATCTACTGAACGGTCATACTTCTTTCTAAGCTTATCCAGCTCTGACTCGTTTCTAATAATACCAAGAGATGGTAAATTATACTTTTTGCCGGCACCTTCAAGAAATCTATACACAACCATAAATGTAGTCTCATCAAAAGAGGAAAAATATTCGTTATTTATTGCCTCTATACAATCTTCCACTGTCCCAAATGAACCAGGATTAATCTCATCAAATATCTGAGTAAAGGTTTCTAAGCAAATTTCTCTTTGCCTTGCAAAATCAGAGGATATAGTATGGACAGGAAAAACCTTCATATATGCTCTAAGCCATCCTGTATTACCCACATACCACTGGGATATAGTATCGTAGTTGTTTTGCATATCGTATATCTCTTTTCCCCATGCCAGATATAGATATGAAGCATCTACTATCCTATCTATTTCCTCATCCAAAAGATTCAAACCATACTTCTTGTTAAACTTCTTAAGAATCTTTTTTCGTTTTGGCACAGACCTTGTAAGACCAGTTGCAACATTGGCCTTCGCAGAAGAAACCGCACCTAAAACCGAACTATCTTTGTACCCTTTGTTCTTATTTTTTCCTATGCCAAATAACTTAGCTATTATGGAGAAAAAAATAATCACAGGGCTAAATGTAACAAGCAGTACAATTAAAGCTATGGACAAGCCAAAGAAGGAAGGTATAAACGAACCAAACACACTGAACAAAATCAATGCAGTTATAATCTTCCCCACTTTTCCATCTATCTTTTTATATGTATTGGGATTATTTCTGGCAAACCCAAAATACCATATTAAAAAGAAAACTAATAAAGGCATATTATACTCTCCCTAAGCAACTTATATTTTACTCATCCCAATTGTGGTAAACGCTTTGCACGTCGTCATCCTCATCGAGTAAATCAAGAATCTTATTCATCTTCTTGATGTCATCCTCGTTAGTTAACTCTACATAATTCTGAGGTATCATAGTAACCTCAGCTGAAGCCATAGGAATACCCTCTTTTTCAAGAGTTTCTCTTACAACAGAAAAATCTGCTGGAGCTGTGATAATCTCAAAACTATCCTCTTCCTCTGCAAAATCCTCTGCACCGGCATCGAGAGCTATCATCATAAGGTCATCTGCGTCCATAGAACACTCTTCCTTATCTATGATAATCTGACCCTTCTCATCAAACATATATGATACACAACCTGTTGTACCAACATTTCCGCCCCCCTTAGTGAAAGCATTTCTCACATTTGAAGCAGTTCTGTTCTTGTTATCTGTAAGTGCATTTACAATAATAGCTGTACCATTTGGGCCATATCCTTCATAAGTGATACCAACATAATTAACTGAACCAAGGTCACCTGCTGCCTTCTTGATACCTCTATCGATAGTATCGTTAGGCATATTGTTTGACTTAGCCTTAGCTATTACATCACGAAGCTTACTGTTATTGGCAGGGTCTGGACCACCCTCCTTTACTGCTACAGCAATTTCTCTACCAATAATAGTAAATATCTTACCCTTGGCAGCGTCATTTTTCTCCTTCTTATGCTTGATATTGGCAAATTTTGAATGTCCTGACATATTAGTTACTCCTTATCTTCATCATCTTTGTAATTTTTATCTTTTATAATTTTGACAAGCGTTATCATCTTGTCGCATATTTCAAGAGGGATAAAATCATATCCCTCATATGATATCTTTATTTTTTCATCTTCCATAGGAAGTCTACCAAGCTTATATAATAAAAATCCGTTTAGTGTTTCAAAATCCTCATCAGGAAAATCTACATCTATAGTATCTTCCAAGTCTTTTAGGGATGCACCACCCTCAACTATATACTCATCTTCATTTACTCGCTTTATATCTGCTTCCTCTTCCTCATCATGCTCATCGAAAATATTACCTACTATCTCCTCGATAATATCTTCCATACAAACTATACCCTCTGTCTGACCGTACTCATCCACCACCACAGACATATGTATCTTCTCTTTTTGCATCTTTGATAGAAGCTTAGATATATTAAATGTAGGATGTATAAATATGGGTTCTTCCATAACTTCAGTTATAGATGTCTTCGGGTTGTTCATATATGTAGCAACCAAGTCCTTCAGATGTATAACTCCAATGATATTATCTATATCTTCCTCATACACCGGATATCTGGAATAGCTGTTAGCAAGTACAAACTCTAAGGCCTCATCTACTAAAAGGGTATTTTCCATGGCAATAATCTTCTGTCGGTTAGTCATGATATCCTTAGCATCCATATCGCTAAACTCAAATATGTTGGAAATCATCTCTACCTCAGTCTCTTCAATTACACCTTGTTCGTGTCCTTCCTCAACCATGGATAGAATTTCTTCTTCTACCTTTTCCTCATCTACTTTTTTTGAAAATAACTTTTTAAAGCTACTGGGACCACTTTGGGACATAATGTATTTCTCCTTTTTTATAATTCAAGGCTTATCCTTAAGGCTTCATTTACTCTGTTTATAATTTGATTATCCAAATGACAAACCTTTTCTTTAAGCCTTTGTTTATCAATTGTTCTCACCTGCTCTAGTAGTATAACAGAATCCTTAGCTATATCGCAATACCTTGAATCAAGTTCCACATGTGTAGGTAGCTTTGCCTTGTGTAACTGAGATGTTATGGCAGCTATAATAACTGTGGAGCTATGTTTATTGCCTGCTTCGTTCTGTATAATAAGTACTGGTCTTATACCACCCTGTTCTGAGCCTATAACCGGGCGTAAATCTGCATAATATATATCGCCTCGTCTAATTATCAATGATTTCACACTCCTGTTGTCTTATTTAACTAATGAAAGTATTTCCAACAATAAGCGTGTGTATTCAAATTATTTATAAAAGGTAATTTGCTTCCTCTGTATCTTTGCCACCCTCATAATACACTCTTGGCACTCTTCTACTTATATTACAAACCAATTCGTAGTTAAAGCTTTCTGCAGGAGCTGCAACTTCCTCTACAGATATATACTTATCTTCTGTTCCACCTATAAGGATAACCTCATCCTTAACTGAAACATCGGGTATATTGGTAACATCAATCATAAATTGATCCATACATACTCTACCGATAATAGGAGCATACTGACCATTTATAATAACTCTACCCTTATTAGAAAGAGCTCTCGGATATCCATCCGCATATCCTGCCGTAATTGTAGCTATCTTGGTTTCCTTGCAAGTTACGTAAGTCCATCCATAGCTTACACCTACACCAGCAGGAAGAGTTTTTACATGAGATACATGGGCAATCAAAGACATAACTGGTTTTATAACCACAGATCTGTCTATCTCCTCTGAAGGATACAAGCCATATGTAACAATACCTAATCTTACCATATCAAAATCATCATCATTCATCTCCATGGTGCCAGCACTATTATCAATATGCTTTAAGGAAAATGTAATACCGGCTTGTTCCAGACTCTCTATAAAATGCAAAAACTTTTTCTTTTGTTCATAAGAATAGTTTTTATTAACCTCATCTGCCTTGGCATAATGGGTAAATATACCCTCAATTTCAATACCCGGCATATCCTTCAAAGTAATAGCCTTAGAAATACCTTCGTCACTTACAGGAAAGCCTATTCTAGACATACCAGTATCAACCTTTATATGAACTTTTACCTTAGTACCCTTAGCAACAGCCACATCAGAAAGTTTCTTACACTCATCCACATCATAAACTGCCTGTGTTATATTATATGCAAGAAGCTTATCGTAATCCTCGGAATCTGTATATCCAATTATAAGAATAGGAGTATCTATACCTGCATCACGAAGTTCAACAGCCTCATCTATAGTTGCAACTCCATGATAATCTGATAAATCCTTAATTCTTTTAGCTATCTCTACTGCACCATGACCATATGCATCTGCCTTTATAATAGTCATAATCTTCATATCAGACTTTCTAAGGGATTTCATCTTGGATATATTGTATCTCAAATTGTCCATGTTGATTCTAGCATATATTCTATTGTAACCAACACTTCTAGTTAACATAATAATCTCCCTCTAAAACTCTAGTAATACTTCTAACTATATCACTAGCTATCATACTGTATCTGCCCTTACTTATGGCAGCCTCCTGACCAGCCATACCATGCATATAAACACCAAGCTTTGCTGCCGCAAAAGGCTCCATATTCTGACCACAAAGCCCTGCTATAATACCACTAAGCACATCTCCAGAGCCACCCGTAGCCATGCCATTATTACCCGTAATATTTATATATGCCTGATTACCACCAT
Source organism: Lachnospiraceae bacterium (assembly GCA_017938485.1). Classification (GTDB taxonomy): domain Bacteria; phylum Bacillota; class Clostridia; order Lachnospirales; family Lachnospiraceae; genus Coprococcus_C. The sequence goes on along the minus strand of JAGBBM010000052.1, from coordinate 12,457 downwards.
CTGATACAATGGTTCTTGAATCCTTTAATACAACAATAACATTGTATTTGTCGGCAAATTCTCTAGCGATATCGTACTTATTTTCCTTAATGTCAGCAACCTTTTTCTCAGTAAGTCGCGACATTTCCATAAGATGAGGTGTAATAATAACCTTTGCCTGAGTATCCTCTAGCCATTCTAAATTACCAGATAATATATTTAATGCATCTGCGTCAAGTATAACTATTCCATCAAATTTCCTAAGAACTCTCTCAACGATATAAGAAGATGATTCCTCTGTGCCAAGTCCAGGACCTAATACAATTACGTCAGACCAGGAAAGAGTTGACCTAAGAGCTTCTCTTATTGATTCCTTATCTTTTGAATCGTAAGTTCCAAGAAGAGCCTCCGGAAGCTTTGTCTGGATAATCTCGCGATTTTCCTCCACAGTACAAATCTTTACCAAACCACATCCCATTCTATAGGACGCTTCTGCAGCAAACATAGGTGCTCCAGCCATATTCTTACATCCACCGATAACACTTATCTTACCATAACTACCCTTATGTGAATCTGACTTACGATAAGGAAGTAATTTCTCCACATCTTCCTCATCATAGGTATAAAGCTTTGGTTCTACAAAATCTACTGCAGTCTTAGGAAATCCTATGTTAGCTATAATCACCTTACCGCTATATTCATAACCAATGCCCATAAGCATACCGATTTTGATATGCTCAAATGTAATTGTTGCATCTGCTCTTACAGCACAGCCAAGAACAAATCCTGTCTTTGAATCAATACCAGAAGGTATATCAATAGCTATAGTATATGCGTCTATATCATTGATAAGGTTAATAGCCTCCGCCTGCTTGCCTGTAACTATACGATTAAGGCCCACACCAAATATACCGTCAACTACTACATCATATCCATAGTTAACTATCTCATCAACGAATTTGACTCCCATCTTCTTAGCAATATTTCTTTGTTGTTCGAAAGCATCACTAGTCTTATTAAGGCCATTAACCCAATAAACCTCTACATCATAACCATCACTCTTTAGCATTCTGGCAACAGCTACGCCATCACCACCATTGTTACCGCTTTCTACAACCACAAGAATTCTTGCACTTCTTTGATACTTAGACTTGATAAATCCATATATCTCAAGAGCCGCTCTTTCCATAAGAACCATCTGTGGTAAACCAACATTATTAACTGTGTAATCATCTATACGTGACATCTCCTCGCCACTAACAATATATTTCATGACAAATTCCCCTATGTGTAAATATTATAATAAGTTGATTGTGGATTTATTGTATACTATGTTACTTCCACCTAATCTAAAAAGATCCGCCAAGGAGTCATCCTCTTCCTCATTAGATGAAGAGTTATCCTCGCCCATACTCTGTATTATATCAAGCATCTGCTCAAAATAAGTCATAAGAAGCTTGTACTCATCATATGTAAATCTTTCACTCAAAGCATCTGATACGAGCTTACTCATGCCGGTATTTTGAATTGATGCATTTTCAGATAATATATCTGTTGATGTTGCACCATTTACAGCCGCCATAGCACTGTCATTCACCGTGTTACCTGCTTTATCATCTACTCTTGCAGTCACAACTATACCATCAGTGTTAACGCCGGTATTCAATGTATTAAGTACCTTTTCTACATAATTTTGAGTTTCTTTAAAAGGTGGTACTCCACCATATTTTTCAACATTACCAGCGCCTGCATTATATGCTGCAATCATAAGTTTTTCGTTACCGTCATACATCTCGGACAACTGACTAAGAAGCTTCGCTCCACCCATGATATTGTCATATGGGTCGTAGGCATCTTCTACACCAAGATACTTGGCTGTGGAAGGCATAAGCTGCATAATCCCCATAGCTCCCGCATAGGACGTAACATCCGGTTTAAAACGTGACTCATTGTAAGCGATAGCCTTAAGTAAATCCTCTGAAATATTATACTTTTCTGATGCCTCTTTAAATATGTCATTTAGGTTATAGGTCTTTTCCTGTGCCTCTAAATTAGCTGTCTCAGTTGCAAGTATATCCTCAAAAGTATCTGTCAATGTATTCGATGTATCAGTGGCAGATGTTGGATTAGTAACCCCAGCTACATTTTCTGTGGCATATATATTATTGTTTACATAACCATATCCATCTATATAAATCATAGTTCCTCCTTATAGGATAAATCCAAACCACAAAATATCTATTATATTGTATACCATAAGCAGTGATTTTTCAATATAATCATACAATCAAAAGAGGTATCACACTATAAAATGTAGCGTGATACCTCTTATAGAAATTATATGAAATATATATTATCTCTGCTCATCCTTAAGCTTAGTAAGAACAGCTATACTTACACCGGCAAAAAGGAATGTAACTCCAAATAAAAGTCCCCAGCATTTAGCCATATGACCATTTGTACGAACAAACATCTGGTCTGGTTCTTCTTCCTCTTCCTCAGTTTCCTCCTCTTCTTCAACTTCTACCGTCACAGGGTCGGACACATATTCATCAAAGGATTGAGGGTCACTTGTATAGAGAGAATAGTACTCAACTGAATCCTGAAGCTGATTGATAGTCTCATCATATGCGTCCTGCATAGATGCAATCATCTCGTTACAATCAGCAATAAGTTCATCCTGTTTCTCCTGAGCTTCAGCCTCTGCCTCTGCAGCAGCTTCCTCTCCTACTCCTTCAAGGTCATTTAATCCATTGGTACTTCCAAGGGCTTCCATAGACCAACGGCTAAATGTAAAGTAAGAAACCTTCTCAGTAACACCATCAAGAGAGAAGAGAATTCCTGAGAATAAAAGCTGTATAATAAGTATAAATGGTGCAATGGTCATAGCTCTGTCGCCATTTTTTGATATAGCTGATATAAGAAGACCAAAACTTGCAGATACATATATAGTTACAAATAATGTAACCATCATCTCAACAACTGCATTGGATACAAGTACTCCATCACAAGCAGGTGCACCCTTAACAACAACAAATACAGCTATAAGAATAATTGCCTGTACCATAGCGATAAGAGCCTGAACTATATACTTAGAAAGCATATATACAGGTAGTTTCAGGTTAGCCATATATTCTCGTTTAAGTATGACTCGTTCTTTGTAAATCTCTTGAATGGTATTGAAAAGACCCATCCATATACCTGCGCTCATAAGAGCAAAGAGTATAGACCTTGTTTCAAACATCTTCTCATATATGCCATCTTCCGCAACAAGTGCCATAAGTAAACCTATAAGCACAGGTTGAAGGAATATCATAGCAAGTCTTTCCATATCATTCTTGATAAGGGTTAAATATCTTCTAATAAGAACTGAAAGCTGGTTGATACTACTAACCTTTCTTGGCTTAATCTCTTTGCCTGATTCAGAACCAGTTTCATTTCCAAGCTTGTTAATACCAGAAGCCTTAAATCTAGCTTCCCATGCCTTTGTATCAGCAGTAATCTTATCATACACTTCTACAATATCATCTGTTGAGAAGAAATCTTTTATACCCTCTGGCTTTCCACAGTAGCAAAGTCTACCGCCGTAACCCATAATAATAACCTTGTCACAAAGGTGAAGGTTATTAGTTGTATGCGTAACCATGATGATAGTCTTTTCCTGATCCTTTGAAAGCTTGCTAAGAGTATGCATCAAGTGCTGCTCTGTTCCAGGGTCAAGGCCTGATGTTGGCTCATCCAAGAAGAAAAGTCCTGGGTTTGCAAGAAGCTCTACCGCAATACTTGCTCTCTTCTTCTGACCACCTGAAAGTCTTCTTATATATGTATCCTGATGGTCGAGAAGTTCAACCATAGAAAGTACATCTCTTATACGGGCATCAATCTCTGCTTTTGATGTATCCTCAGGCATCTTGAGCTTTGCTGTATAGTAAAGCATCTTCTTAAGAGTAATATTTTCATAGATAATATCCTGCTGAGGAACAAATCCAATAATATTCTTCAAGGTCTGGAAGTTTTCTCTTAAGTTGATTCCATTACAGTATACATCACCTGTTACATCTGTATCGAAACCACTCATAGCAGTCATAAGAGTTGTCTTACCTGCACCAGAACCGCCGATAATAGCAACGAATTCATTGGCTCCTATGCTACAATCAACCTTGTCAAGAATTGTCTTCTTTCCATTCTTAGATGGAACCTCTTTGTTAAGCTTACGAATCTCAAGAGCAATACCTTCTGGCTTAACCTTATAGAATACCTTGTTACCAGTATAAATAAATATAGTATTCAATATAGTGAATATGTCTTTATCGCCTAGCTTATATGGTCTGTCTATCTTGATTCCGTTTACGAATACACCGTTTGTAGACTTGTTATCAAAGATATATGCTTCTCCATTCATACATCTTATTCCAGCATGCAAACGAGATACTGCAACGTTCTTAAGCTTGATATCACAGTTATCGGCACGACCAATACTGTTATCACCTTCATGAAGGTCGTAGCTTCTCCATGTACCTGAAGATGCATTGCTATCATAAAGCATAAGCACTGAATCCATACCATTTATAGACTTAGTGGTACCAAGTCTTATAATCATATCATTGCCGTCACCGCCATAATACTGACCAGCGATAGCCTTGGTATATTGCTGACCATAAGCAATATATGTTCCATTGGAACTGTTGTTGTCCTTAATGTAAAATAACCCCTGGCTGATACATATCTCACCATGTTGACCTGACACTATCTCTGAATCGATAACTATACTGTTATCATTGGAACGTCCGAAGGTATAAGTCGCCTCTGAATATGAACTCATATCCAATTCTTTTACACCACTTTTATCAGCAATAACAAGCACATTCTTCGCCGAACCAGAGCCAGACGCCTGCTGGTACTGTTGCTGATATTGTTCCATCATGGAAGCGTCAAAGTACGTTGTTCTTTCTCCCATATCGTTGTTCATAATATCTTCCTCTCATAACATATTTATGTAACAAAAAGGCTGTTGCACCGAAATACTCCAGTGCAACAGTCCTAATTTACTAATAATTAGCCTCTCTTAAGAAAATCTGGTATCTTAATTCCGCTTGCTGATGCCCCATTAGTCGGCTTAACAGAAGCTGGCTTAACTGGGCTATTTAAATCAACCGCTGGCTTAACAGTTGATGGACTACTCATAAATGATGGCTTTGGTGCTGATGGAGCTGCACTTGTAATAGGCTGTCCAGAATAAGTTGGAGTCTTAATAGGTGCCACTGATGGCTTTGCTCCCTGACTTGTTGGGATTGAAACAGCAACTCCCTCTCCTGCCTTACCTTCAATACCTGTAGCGATGATTGTAATACATACATCCTCACCCATAACATCATTGTCAACTGTACCAAAGATAATATTAACACTTTCTCCAGCAACTTCTGTAAGGTATGTAATAGCATCGTATGCTTCCACAATACCGATGTTACCTGAGAAGTTAACGATAATATCTGTTGCACCTGCAACTGTAGTCTCAAGCAATGGACTATCCATAGCTGACTTAATTGCGTCAACTGCCTTGTTATCTCCACTTGCTCTACCGATACCGATATGAGCAATACCCTTATCTCTCATAACTGTCTGAATATCAGCAAAGTCAAGGTTGATAAGACCAGGCTTATTGATAAGGTCTGTTACACCCTGAACACCCTGTTGAAGAACCTCATCAGCCTTCTTAAGAGCCTCTGGGATACTTGTACGCTTATCACACACCTGTAAAAGTTTATCGTTAGGAATAACTATAAGTGTATCTACATTCTCTCTAAGCTTTGCAATACCGTTTATAGCGTTAGTCATTCTAGGCTTTCCTTCAAATGAGAAAGGCTTAGTTACAACACCAACGGTAAGGATACCGAGATTACGAGCTATCTCAGCAACAACAGGAGCAGCACCTGTTCCTGTTCCACCACCCATACCACAAGTTACAAATACCATATTGGCATCCTTCATGATATCAGTGATTTCCTCTCTATTCTCCTCTACGGCACTTGCACCAATCTCAGGCTTTGCACCTGCACCAAGTCCCTTAGTGAGTTTCTCACCAATCTGAATCTTAGTAGTAGCTCTACTCTGTGACAAAATCTGCTTGTCTGTGTTAATAGCTATTAGCTCTACACCCTCCACATTTTCGTCGATCATTCTGTTTACTGCATTGTTACCAGCACCACCCACACCAATAACTAGGATTCTTGCAGGGGTTTTTTCATCGTTTGATTTTATTTCAAGCAAGGTCTTCTCCTCCTTCATTGTGTTTAATTTGTAATATATATATCGCAATAACGTATAATTACCCACATTGTTGCATTATTACCTTAATAATATAATTTTTTTGAGAAAATATCAACATATTTTTATCATTTATTGCTAAAACTTGCTGTCGCTTCATCAGAATCGAAGTCTTTCATATACAAAGTTCCTTCTAATCCCTTTAATCCTTCAAGTATACTGCCAAGATTCATCATTTGAATTTCTAAGTTTTCACCACTCCCTAATTCTATAGTTATCTTCTCATGCACCAGTATAATCTCATTTTCTGCAGTGAACCTAATTGCATCAATGGCCAACTCATACTTTTCAATTAACTGGGTTATAGATAAGATAAGCTGAAATTTACCTTCATCAGCTATAGGCAACTTCTCGCCCATTTCCCAACTATTAAAGCTGAGACCTTTTATACAAGGCACACCCTCAATCATTTTCGAGGATACGTCCAATATAACACCATCCTTATCGAAATACACATAATCATTCATGTACTCGACACAGCCTGCCATGGACTTTTCAAAAACCACAACAGATACCTCATTTTTCGATATAAATTCAATTTCTATCTTATTTACAAAGGGTATTCCTTCTATAGGGTCTATCTTATTTGATAAATATAATATCACCGTGTTGTTTGCTTTTGCTTTTACAGCATCTATAACCTGCTGCTCATCCACATTTTCACAACCGGAAACCCTTATCTCTTTTAACTCATATGTATTTAAGTAAAGCACTCCACCAAGAAGCACAAGCAATACCGAAACTAATATAATCCACTTTTTCATAGGCACCACCAATCCTTACACTATTCTGTAGGCTTGATTTTTCTTGAAACACTAAGAACTAAACTCATTTCAAGAAGTGCAAATACCAAAGACGTACCACCATAACTTATAAATGGTAATGTAACTCCGGTAGGAGGTATTGTATTTGTTACAACACCTATATTGATTATGAGCTGAACCGCTATATGGGTCATAACTCCTGTTACCAAAAATCCACCGAATCTATCCTGTGTGTGGTCTGCTATGTATTTCATTCTATAAAGAAGCATGATAAACAGTATGATAATTCCAATGGCACCAAATAATCCTAACTCTTCACAGATAATAGAAAAAATCATATCATTGTGGGCCTCTGGTAAAAATCCCATCTTCTGAATACTCTGTCCCAAGCCTCTTCCGAACAATCCACCTGTTCCTATGGCATAAAGTGATTGCATGGTCTGGAAACCATATTCACTGGTTTCAGGATGAAGCCAAGCATCAATTCTATCTCCTCTATATCCAACCAAGAAGATAGCTGCAAAAGCCGCCACGCCTCCGATAATACACATAATAAATAAGTGTTTTACCTTAGGGCTTGCCACAAACAACATTGCAAGCACAATACAAAAACATACAATAGCTGTACTTAAGTTTTCCATGGCAATAAGAACTATACATATAAGTGGTAACGTACACATCTGGAGAATACCTTTTATGGTATCAAGTCTCTTAGACTGAACCTCACACACATGAGCCATGTATATTATGATAGCAATTTTTGCAATCTCTGATGGCTGGAATCTAACTCCTGCTATAGATATCCATCTAACGGCACCATTTGTAGCCTCTCCCATAATCATAACCACTGTACAAAGAACCAAAGACACAATCATACTAACCTGACTTATAGCTCTATATTTGTAGTGGTCTCTCTTTGACATAAAAAGCATGATTCCGAAAGCTAGCACTGCAAAGAACGCCTGTCTTTTAACAAAATATGCACTGTCACCAGTAAGAACAACTCCCTTGTATGAGCTGGCACTATATACCATCAAAAGACCTATAAGTACTATAACCGCTAGTATAAATATAGTCTGATAATCCAAGTAGCCTCCACTTAGCCATCCGCTCCTACTGCTTCTTCTATGCGATTGTCTTTCCATAGTGCGACTATTTCCATCCACTAATTAATCACTCCTCTAGATTTCTTACATACTCTTTGAACAAATTACCTCTTTGCTCATAGCTTTCAAACATATCCCAGCTTGCGCAGGCAGGAGAAAGAAGTACCGCGTCTCCCGGTCTGGCATTTCTATAACAAAATTCAACAGCTTCCTCCAAGGTATCCATATGGACTATGCTGTAGAAACCATGTTGTTTAGCACAAAGGTCAATTTTTTCTGCTGTTTCGCCTATAAGTACAAGGTATTTCACCTTTGCAGCAAATTCCTTTACCCAGTCATCAAAGCCTACTCCCTTGTCGTATCCACCACCAATTAGGAATGTGGTTGTTGTCATAGCTTTTATACCTTTTATTGCCGCGTCAGGATTTGTTCCCTTAGAATCATTGTAATATGCAACTCCATTTATTGTCTTTACATACTCAATTCTATGTTCAACGCCCTGAAACTCTGTACATACCTTTGCAATTATTTCTGCCGGCACACCCATAAAATATGTCATAGCCACTGCTGCTAAAATGTTTTCCACATTATGTGTACCCAACAATTTTATATCCTGTAAAGAAAGTATCTTCTTAACTTTACCATCATACTTTACAAGTACATCATCTCTGTCTACATACACGCCTTCATCAAGTTTTGTCTTTCTACTAAAGTATATAGACTTAGCCTTTATATCCTTTGCATACTTAACAGTATCTTCGTCATCATAGTTCAATATAGCAAAATCATCTTCATTCTGATTCTTAGTTATATCAATCTTACACTTAGCATAATTCTCAAATGTGTAATGTCTATTCAAATGATCTGGTGTAATGTTGAGAACTGCACTTACCTTAGGTGCAAAATCTACTATAGTTTCCAACTGAAAACTACTTATCTCCGCTACTGTCACAGAATCTTTAGAAGTTGCATCTGCAAGCTCTGTATATGGTGTTCCGATATTACCCACAACATAAGTTTTTTCATTGTAAGCCTTCATAATCTCACCCACCAAAGTTGTGGTTGTAGTTTTACCATTTGTTCCTGTTATGGCAACTACACTTCCCTTTTCATAGTGGTAAGCAAGCTCTATCTCACTCCACACTGAAAGTCCCATATCTTTAACCTTCTTAACAAAAGGTTTGTCTACAGGAATTCCCGGGCTAATAACCATAAGCTCACACTGAGCTATAACCTCTTCTTTAAGCTGTCCTATATATATTTCTATATTTTCTTTTCCCTTTACGTTTCCAATTAACTCTCTAACAGAATCCGCATCTTTTGTCTCATTCTCATCAAAAAGTATTACCTTTTCACCGTTTCTAGCTAAAAGAATACTTGCACCAATTCCACTCTTTCCGCATCCTGCTACCAATACTTTTTTCTCAAACATAATATAACCTCCTAACCTTATATAGCTAACATTCCTATAAGGCAAAGCACTGCTGTCACAATGGAGAATATAGCAACTACTTTTGTTTCCGGCCATCCACACAACTCAAAATGATGATGAATTGGAGCCATCTTAAACACTCTTTTTCCTGTCTTCTTAAAGTATAATACCTGAATAATTACTGATACAACTTCAAGGAAATATATAAATGCAACTATCAATATGATTAGTGGCATCTTAAGAACATAAGCAGTTGATGCAACAAATCCTCCTAAGGCTAGGGAGCCTGTATCTCCCATAAATACTCTGGCAGGATACACGTTATACACCAAAAATCCAAGTAAGCTACCAACTGTAGCACATGTAATTGGTGCAACATCTGAACCAAACACTATGGCTACCACTGTGAAAAATGTTGCAATGAGAACTGTAACTGAGGAGGCAAGACCATCAAGTCCATCTGTAAAGTTTGCGCCATTTGCTGTTCCAAGCATTACAAAGAACATAAGTGGCCAGTACACCCAACCTATATCTACAGTTTTATCTACAAAAGGAATCATTATGTCTGTTCCCAAATCTGTATGTGCGTAAATGTAATATGCGAATATTCCAGTTACAAGAAACTGTCCCACCATCTTTTGCCATGCGCGAAGTCCCATAGAACGTTTCATTACAACCTTAATATAATCATCCAAAAATCCTACAAATCCAAATCCAAGTGTAGCAAACAACACTGGAATAATCTGTGGATAATCCTTGATATAAAAGAGTGCTGTTATAACTATACTGAAAAGAATTATAAGTCCGCCCATAGTAGGAGTTCCAGATTTTTTAAGATGTGATTCCGGTCCATCCTCTCTGACAAACTGACCAAACTTAAGTTTCTTTAAAAAAGGTATAATAATCGGGCTTAACACCACGCTTATTGCAAAGGCAATTAATATTGGCAATATAACTACTTTCTGAAACTCACTCATAACTTTTCTCCTTTTTAACTCTTAAGTATTTTTATTCTCCTTCAATCCCAAGATAAGGAAGTATATTCTCAAATATTTCTCCGGCCACAGGAGCTGCAATAGTTCCACCATAATATATCCCCTGTGGCTCATCAATAAGCACAAAAGCCATAACCTTAGGGTTATCTACCGGAGCAAATCCAACAAAGGAAGCAATATATTTATTGCTACTTCTAGGTAATTTCTCGCTGGTAGCTGTTTTTCCACCTATACTAAAGCCTTCCACATAAGCCTTATTTCCTCCACCTTCTGACACTACCGCCCCCAAAAGCTCCTTCATAAGTTCTGAGGTCTCATGGCTTATAACATTTTCTTCTGTTTCATACTCTAGCTTTTCTATGACATTATTATTTTCATCTGTAACATAAACACCAAAATGTGGTGTTATAAGTGTTCCCCCATTTACAACTGCAGATACTGCTCTAAGTAACTGAAGCGGGGTAATCTGAAAGGACTGTCCGAAAGACATTGTGGCAAGCTCTACAGCTTTCACATTCTCCAAATCGTGAAATATGGAATTCGCTTCACCAGGAAGGTCTATTCCAGTTTTTTTAAACAATCCAAGCTTTTCCATCTGTTTGTAAAAATTCGTAGCTCCAATTCTTGCTCCCACTTCCATAAACACCGGATTACAGGAATTAAGGAGACCATCTTTAAAAGTCTCACTTCCATGGCCTACTACTTTATGACATCTAATTTTTCTATCTTCAACAATCTTATATCCAGGACAATAAAAGCCATCCTCAACACTGACAACACCCTCTTCCAAGGCTGCAGTAGCAGTTACTATCTTAAATGCAGAGCCCGGTTCATATGTATCGTTTATACAAAAGTTTCTCCACATTTGGTTAAGTCTATCCTGATTATCATCTGCATCCGCAACATAATTTAATGTAAATGGGCTATTCAAATCATATTCCGGATAATCCGTCATAGCATATATCTCACCATTTTGCGGATTCATAACAATTATGCAGACTCTCTTTGCCTGACATTTTTCCATAGTCTCACTTGCCAGCTGTTCAATATACTGTTGGATATTTACATCTATAGATAGTACAAGATTATGTCCTGGAACAGGCTCTTTTCTTGTCTCCGGCAAATTCGCTATCTCAATACCTTTTGCATCGGTGAGAGTATTTATGCTTCCATCCTCTCCCATGAGAGTGTCATCATAAAAAACCTCTAAACCTACAATGCCCTGATTATCAGCACCAGTAAAACCAATTACCTTGGATGCCAAAGTGGAATAGGGATAATATCTTTTATAATCTTCATCCACCATTACTCCATCCAAATCAAGATTTCTAATCTCGTCAGCAATATGTTTTTCCACATTGCTTTTTATCTTTTCCCTAGAGGAAACCTTTTCTACCTTCTTTCTTACTTCTTCAGGAGAAATATCCAGCTTTTCAGAAAGAACTTTTATTACTTCCTCCGGGTCAGTTATCTGATTATGAATAACGGATATGGAACATACCGGTTTATTTCCCGCTATAACCACACCATTTCTATCATAGATTATTCCTCTTGGTGCCTTTATGCTTCTTTCGCGTTCTTGAAGACTTGTGGCCATTTTGCTGTATTTATTCTCAGCAATTAGCATAATATATCCAAGTCTAACTGTCACCACCGTTATCATGATTAAGCATAGCACAAAGAATATTTCCAGTCTTTTTATACTGTGTACTGTAAAATAATTTGTATCATTTATTTTTTTCAAATTATCCCACTTTAATCATTCTTACTTTAAATCTATGACTTGTTATAATGTTTTATTCTGTAGCATCTGTATCTTCCGTTGATTCCTCTGTGTTAGCTTCAGTATCTTCTGTG
>JAGBBM010000051.1 GCA_017938485.1 Lachnospiraceae bacterium | reverse complement strand
TGCTAATTCGACTAGAATACCCAACTCTGGCATAGTATTACCATTTTCCCAACGAGATACGCTTCGGGATGATACACCAAATTTTTCTGCCAGCTGCTCTTGTGTTAGCTCCTTTTCTTTGCGTAATTCTCTTAGAAAATTACCGATTTTAATCTGGTCTATCATTTTACTTTCTCCTTTCGTTCTCAATTATCACTGAAAAGGCACCAGAAAACCACGTCACAAAGTGAGAAATGACGTATTTTCTACTAGACAATTATGTCTTGTCGTTATTTCCGGCCTTAAAAAATCAAGAAAATTCAAATTCTCACTTCTAATTATACAAAACAAGTAGTTAAAACACAATAATATTACCATATACAAAAAGGTGTAAGGTCCTATAAATATATATAAAAGACCTTACACCTTAATTCACAATATTTTATTCTACGTATATACTAAAATTCATATCTGCATAAACATACTCTTTGCCATACTCTAACTCAAATTCAATATCTGAGATATTGTAATTTTCTATGCCGTCCACGTTGATTACAGTATTTTCATCGAAATAATAGCCAACTGAGTGATACAAACGAACTCTGATTTCATCTTCGCTATCATTTGTAGTATAGATATGAATGAAATAATTTTCATCTTCATTGGTGGTTAATGTATATTCTCCATTTGCATATGTAGCTGATAAGGTTACTTCATCAATAGGTTCAAACAAACCACTTTCAAAAATGTCGTATACATATTTGCAGGCATCATCCACTACTTTTTTGTCAATATATTCTACCTCAATATTTTGTGTATAGCCAAGCTCATTTAATCTTCGAAGAACATTTTCATAGAAAACATGTTTTGATGTGTATCCAAAACCAAGAGGAGAACGAAATATATTGTATTTAACTAAATGACCGCTGTTTAAAGCTGCAGAATTGTTTGCATCAAAAAGTTGTAACAATCTGTTCCAGGAATGAGATTTTGTATTTAAATCTGAAGTTTCTAAGTTGTTATAACATTCTATTATTTCTTCCTCTGAGAAATTGTTTTCTTCCGAACTATAAAGGTTTATAAAATTAAGAATAATATATGCTTTACTACCGTTTTGAAGGTCTTCTCTTATGTCATGAAAGAAATTCGAATCGGGATCATATGATTCGGCAAATATATCTCCATAAAAGTTATAGGAAATATTATAGCAAACCCTTTCATAATCAGCATTTAGTGCTTTTTTTGATTCAATAACCTTTGGATAAGCAAGGAAAATCTCTAAGCAGAGAGAAAATACTACAATAATTGCAAGTAGTATTTTACATTTCTTTGAGGTGACATAAGCTTCTTTATTCTTTTTATAATACAAGTGACTGATTATCAAAGTTCCTACAATCAACAATATTACAGTTATAAAATATATAAACCACCAACTGGTTGATTTTAGGAAAAAAATAATTCCAAGCATATAAACCAATACGACTAAGCCAAATAATATGAGAGCAAAGTTGTATAGCATACTGAATAATTTTATGTTTTTAGCATCGGGTATCCATGTAATTAAAATTAATATAGGAACTATGTAAAGACATGATAATAAAGCCTCCTGCAAATGTGGTAATGCAGGGATAATAATTGTTGGATATATCTCAACAAGCTCCGGACGTTTGCTAGTAAAATTATATACATTAAGTACATCAAAGGATGCTTTGGTATTTATAGATATAATTAAAAATACACTCAAAAATAAAAATAATATTCTTGAAAAGTGTTTAACATATTTTTTTGTTATTGTTTCCCAGTCCCAATAGAGCCACATACAAACACCTCCAAAATTTGATAAACCATATTAATATTAAAATTTATTATATCATAATAGGAAAATAAGTATATATTAGATTTTAAACTATAGAATGTTTTAAAATGTTTATTGTGCAAAATATCTTTATTTTAAATTATTCTTGCAACTATCAGATTATTTGTTAAAATAGGTGTTAGTGATTTATAGGATTATGAATCCTTATTAGGAAGGTTTTAGTTTTATGAGTAATTCAGTTATAACAGAAGAATATGACGTAGTAGTTGTTGGTGCAGGTCACGCGGGATGTGAGGCTGCTCTTGCTGCTGCCCGTCTTGGTATGAATACAATTTTATTTACTATCAGTATGGATAGTGTTGCTCTTATGCCTTGTAATCCTAACATTGGTGGAAGCTCTAAGGGTCATCTTGTGAGAGAGATTGATGCTTTAGGTGGTGAGATGGGCAAGAATATAGATAAGACCTACATTCAGTCTAAGATGCTCAATGTGTCTAAGGGTCCGGCAGTTCACTCTCTTCGTGCCCAGGCAGATAAGGGTGAGTACACCAAGCATATGAGAATGACCTTGCAGGATACTGACAATCTTACATTAAGACAGGCTGAGGTTTCTGAGCTTATCTATGAGGTTGTGAGTGTAGATGAGGCTGGTAACGCAAAAAGAGTTATCAAGGGCGTTAAGACATTTTCAGGAGCAACCTACTTTGCTAAGGCGGTGGTTCTTTGTACAGGCACTTACCTTAAGGCAAGATGTATATATGGTGATGTGGTTAATTATACTGGACCAAATGGTCTTTCTGCTGCCAATGGCCTTTCAGATTCCATGGCTGAGGCAGGTATATTTATAAGAAGATTTAAGACTGGTACTCCAGCCAGACTTGATAAGAAAACTATAGATTTTTCTAAGATGGAGGAGCAAAAGGGCGACGAGCATATAGTTCCATTTTCCTTTACCAATACTGAGGAGGATATTAAGCGTGAGCAGATTTCTTGTTGGCTTACATACACCAATGAGGAAACTCATCAGATTATAAAGGATAACATTGACCGCTCTCCTCTTTTCTCTGGTTTTATCGAGGGTACTGGACCAAGATACTGTCCTTCTATCGAGGATAAGGTTATGAAATTCCCAGACAAGAACAGACATCAGCTCTTTATTGAGCCTGAGGGTGAGTTTACTAATGAGATGTATATGGGTGGAATGTCCTCATCCCTTCCGGAGGATGTTCAGTATGCTATGATTCATACTGTTCCTGGACTTGAAAATGTTAAGATAGTTAGAAATGCTTACGCAATAGAGTATGATTGTATAAATGCAGTTAACTTAGATGCAAGCCTTGAGTTCAAGGATTTTGAGGGACTTTTCTCAGCAGGTCAGTTAAATGGTAGCTCAGGCTACGAAGAGGCTGCAGCTCAGGGACTTATGGCAGGTATCAACGCAGCTAGAAAGCTTCAGGGTAAGGAGCCAGTTATACTTGACCGTTCACAGGCTTACATTGGAGTTCTTATAGATGACCTTGTAACTAAGGAGACCCAGGAGCCATACCGTATGATGACTTCCCGTGCAGAGTATAGACTTCTTCTTCGTCAGGATAATGCGGACCTTCGACTTACAGATATTGGTCATGAGGTTGGTCTTATTGACGAGGAAAGATACGAAAAGTTCTGCACTAAGCGCAACCAGATTAATTCTGAGATAGAGCGTGTGGGAACAGTTATGGTAGGTGCAAATAAAAAGGTTCAGGAATTTTTAGAAGCTCACGGAAGCACTTCACTTAAAACTGCAGCTTCTTTGGCGGAGCTTATAAGAAGACCAGAGCTTGACTACGATATGCTTAAAGAACTTGACCCGGACAGAGAATCTGTAGGTGAGCTTTCAAAGGAAGTTAAGGAACAGATTAATATTGATATTAAGTATGACGGTTACATTTCCAGACAAAAGCAGCAGGTAGCTCAGTTTAACAAGATGGAGAAAAAGCTTATACCAGCGGATATAGATTACGATGATGTGGCAAACCTTAGAAAAGAAGCAAGACAAAAATTAGCTCAGGTTCGTCCTGCATCTATAGGACAGGCTTCCCGTATATCCGGAGTTTCCCCTGCAGATGTATCGGTGCTTCTTATATACATTACATCTATGAATGAGTCTAAGAAAAAATAGAACAATATAATTTTTGTGTATTATTTGGCTATTTTATTTAATGAGATAAGTAGTTATTTGGGCATATAGAGATAAATATATTGCTGGTGCCCAAGTTTTCAAAGAATAAATTATAAAAATGAGAAAATTTGGGTAGTGGAATAGAGAAAAAATATATATGCCCGAAAAAAGTAACGTAAATCAAAAAGTAGAGTAAAATCTGGGCAGTGGAGATAAGAAATATAGTATATGCCCAAATCCAAGAAAACAAGTATTAAAAATATAAAAACTGGAGTAAACATGGAAAGATTAAGTAAGTATATTGAAGAAGTAATAGGATGTCCACTAACCGACAAGCAACTTCAACAATTTGAAACCTACTATAATATGTTAATAGAGAAAAACAAGGTTATGAACCTCACTGCTATCACCGAAAGAGACGAGGTGGAGCTTAAGCATTTTATTGACAGTGTGGCCTTGGGAGCATATTATGATTTGACTAAGGATAACATTAAAGTAATTGATGTGGGAACTGGAGCAGGATTTCCAGGAATTCCTCTTAAGATTGCTTTTCCTAATCTAAATGTGGTTTTGTTTGATTCTTTAAACAAGCGAGTTAAGTTTTTGCAAGAGGTTATTGATGAGCTTGGACTTGACGGGGAAGTAAATCCTGAAGAAGGAAAAGGATTTTGTAAAGCTATTCATGGCAGAGCTGAGGAAGGTGGAAGGAACAAGGAACTTAGAGAAGGCTTTGATATTGTAGTTTCTCGTGCCGTCGCCAATATGGCTGTTCTTTCTGAGTATTGTGTTCCCTTTGTGAAGGAAGGTGGGTACTTTATCCCTTATAAGACTGGCACTGTGGATGAGGAATTATCTCAGGGAAAAAAAGCTATAAATATACTTGGTGGAAAAATAGAAAAAGTAGAAAAACTTATACTTCCAGATTCAGACATAGGAAGAAGTTTTGTGTTTGTTAAAAAGGTTAAACCTACACCTAAGGCTTATCCTAGAAAAGCTGGCACAGCAAGCAAACAGCCCCTTTTATAAAAAGGGGCTGTTTTACTTTATATACGAACTATAAGGATTCATGATTGTGTTTGTTATGACGTTTGGTCTGGCGTTTAATACGAAGCTCATCTTGTCTTTCTCGAATATTTTCCATACCTTTTTTGTCAGTTGGTAACATAGTTTTTATGACGAAGATGTTACCGTTTTTAGCTTGTTTAAATCGTAGCTTTCCAGCTACCAATCCGTGATACCAGCACTTGCCTACACATGAGTAGGAATTAGGAGAACTGGCGAACCAGGTTATACGGTTGTTTAGCTTTTTGCCACATCTGTAGCATCTCATAGTAAGTAATTCCGTATCTTCAAGAGCTTCTATCTTAGTCGTGAATTCTCTGGATATATGTTCCATGTAATTTTTGTGATATGAAACAAGCTCTTCTTCTTTTTCCTTAGGGTTATTGTAGATATCATAAATGTATCTGTCCTTCAAATCCCTAGGTTTAATTAGTTTAAAGACTTTACCAGTGTAATATGCATCATTTACTGCTGAGTGGAAAGGTTTATCCTCCTCAACTTGTATCTTAAGAGCAGTTACTGCTCGCTCAAGCTTCACTATAGAGTGATTAGGCTCTGAGATGTCAGCATATATCTGTTGAATATTATAAAATTTGAGAGGTGAATCTAAAGGTTTTAGGTAGTAGTACTCCATATTATTTTGTAGGTAGCTTAAATCCATAGCACCCCAAGTACAGAATATGTAGTCATCCCCGCACCATTTTATAAAGTCCCTGCAAACCATATCAAAGGGTTTACCTTTTTTTAGGGTTGCCTCGTCATAGTTTAATATAGCCTTTACATGTGGCTGAAGTCTCTTATATAATCTAGGTTTTATTATACTGGAATACGAGTCTATAATATTAAATTTTTCATCGAGCTTTACTGCTCCGATTTCAATGATCTCAAATGGCATTCTAGGATTTTCCTGGTCACGACCACAGCATTGATTCCATTCGAGATCTAATACTACGTAGTTCATAAATCAATCCTATTCTGCTTTTGACATTATTCTTAAGTGAGAGTGATCTGCTCCTTGACCAGTTTTGTTTTCAAGTTCTTTGCAGATGTCATTTAAAATCTCTAATGCTTCCTCTGAAGACTTAGCATGGGCTGTTGCCATCTGAGCTATGAGAACTGCAATACGCTCATTGCTATTAACAATCTTAGTTGTATTGTCAGAGTCTTTCTTAATCTGAAGCTTAGCCATCATCTTATCCTGTTCCATAAGCTGATTATATAATTTGCTGTTTTCATCTTTAAGCTCCATCAATATATCAAGAAGTGCTGACATGCTCTGGGTTCTGGCAATCTCCTCACGTTTTGCAACTGAGTATATTCCTTTTTCAACCTTTGTAAGTTCATTTTGTTTGTCTATATTGATAGAAGCTATCTCCTCTACCTTGGACAAAATACCATCTACTAAGAAGAAGGTATCTACAACTGCAATGAGAGAAACAGCTATTATAAGCTCTATGTTGGAAGGATGTGCGATTATCAAATATAAATCCACTAGAAATGCAGCTACAAATGCAACGGCACTAATTGTAAGTGATGAATCTGATTTGCGTTTCATACAAAACCTCCTTAAAAATACTTAACATTAAAATTATATCACAGAAAAGTGATATATTCAATTACTCATTAGCGGCAATCATTATAGTTGGAATAACTTGCTTTTTACGTGATACTACGTCAGGGAGAGTTATGCTGCCGCCGGTAACTGCATCTTTCTTAAATGCTTTTGCAAGAAGCTGTTCCGCATCCTTACCATAGTAAAGAAGTTCGGTGTCTTCCGTAAATATATTGGTAAGCATAAAGAATAACATATCAACATCCTTTTCAGGATAAACATGTTTCATATATGCAAGAAGTCTTGGTTTGAGACTTTCTAATATCTCCTCGTTAAAGGAAGTAATCTGTCCGATGCCAAAGGTAAAATTATCTGAGGAAAATATCTTGTAATCCTGATGAAAAATCTCTTCGTCAGATTTGTCCTTTAGCTTGCTACCAGCATTGAATAATGCAGAGGCATATTCTTCTATATTAATATGTGCAATCTCGGCCAAAGTTTGGCACACAGTCTTGTCAATCTCCGTACAGGTTGGTGAACGGAACATAAGAGTATCAGATATGATGGCGGAGCACAAAAGTCCTGCAATATCCTTAGGAATATCCACACCATTTTCCATAAACATCTGATATATGATAGTTGCTGTACAACCAAGAGGCTGGTTTCTAAAATACACAGGATTCATGGTCTGCAAACCGCCGATACGGTGATGGTCAATAATTTCAAGAAGTGTAACCTCATCTATACCATCAACAGTTTGAGCGTGTTCATTGTGGTCAACCAATATAACTTTCTTTGGATGAGCATTCAAATAGTTACGCTGTGATATAAGACCTACAAATTTTTCGTTTTCATCTAGAACCGGATAGTATTGATGACGCTTGCTAGCCATAACATCCCTTATATCAGTTATATAATCTTCAGTTGAAAAGCTGATAAGATTATTTTTCTTCATAAAGTGATCTATAGGAATACTCTGATTAATAAGTCTTGCTACAGTGTAGGTATCATAAGGAGTACTTATGATAGAACAGCCTCTTTCTTCTGCAAGTTTTGTGATAGTCTTTGAAGCGGGGGCTCCGTCACAGATAATGATACACTGGGCATCCATCTCTATTGCGCATAGCTGAGATTCATATCTATTGCCCAGGATTACTATATCATTGGTTTCGATATAGTTTTCCATCATATCCGGATTTGCCGCTGCAATGAGAACCTTGCCTGTTCTTACTGTATCCTTCAAGTCGCCAACAACAAGAGTTGCAGATAAGGTTTCTATAATATTTGCGTAAGAGGTTTTAGCAGTTGAGATAATTGTATTGTCATAAACCTCCATGTAGGTCATAGCGATATCTCTTACTGTAATAATTCCAATAAGGTTGCCTCTTTTATCTACGGAAGCTAAAGTAGTAAGATGATTTTCTTTTAAAATTTCCCAAGCTTTTTTTATGGAGATATCCTTTGATACACCCTTTAGGTGTCGATATTCCACATCCTTTACCTGAGTATATACATTTTCTACCAGCTCAGGTGAAGCTATGTTAAAGGAGTTTAACACAAATTCAGTTTCTGCATTTAGTTCACCTGCACGCATAGGAATATAATTCTCAGATGAAATATTATTTTTTAAATAGGCATAACAAATGGCAGAACAGATGGAGTCCGTGTCTGGATTTTTATGACCTATAACGTATATATTTTCTTGTGACATATATAAATCTCCTTCTCAAAATTAAGGTAGAAATTTCTTTGTTGTTTGCACATAGTATATAGGAGTACTCATTTTATAAACTGTTTGCATAATGCGTTTACAAAATATGTACTCCTATATACTACATATGAATAACAAAGCTAATAGTGTTCCCGAGGCGATTCGAACGCCCGACCTACCGCTTAGGAGGCGGTTGCTCTATCCTGCTGAGCTACGGAAACAAAATAAATACTTACATATTGTAAAATATTTATTATTAAATGTAAATATAGAACAGTTCGCAAAATTTATTAGATTCTAACATGACCTTGTAACCAAATTTCGCCGCGGAATCTTCGTCCCTCTTTTGGTTCCCCTTGTAAATCCAAACTGTTGATACCTATATTTAACTGGATATCATTTGATTCAACTAAAAGGTTGTAAACTATTTCTTTGGAATAAGGATTTTCAATCTCTGTTACTTTCAAGATGTTTCCCACAACCATATAATGGTCACATTCAACACCACAAGGCATAAAGCTTGTATCGATAATTGAGAGAATATCCTCGTTTCTTATGCGGCCAACTAGTGAAGTGTAAGTGTCCATCTCGCTTATAGTAAGACTTTCAATGGCTTCGGTATCACCATTTTTTGCAGCGGAGAGAAGAGAATCTCTAAGAAGTCTAAATTCTTCTTCGTAGCGCTGTTGGGTTTTATTTTTCTGGACTCCTAAAAGGACGGTTCCACTTATAGAAAGTGCAGAAAATTTTACATTACTCAGATTGCGATTAGAATAGTTAAGCCACTTAGACTTTGCGTAATCTGCAATATTTTGAACATAAAAAATCAAGGTCATACCAAGACGATAATCATCACATACTCCCGCATAAGATTCCTTGTCGGTCTGTTTTTCTATGGTGATGTTTTCAAAATTCAAAAAGGTATCACCTTTGATATAAGGGAAATAGTGCTCTATAGATAGAGCACCATTCACATCATATTCACCTAGTAAAGTTAAGCCTATAGAAGAACCAAAATCTTTTTCAAACTGAATAAGAGATGTATCAATACTAATAGTAGTCATAACTTTTCTATTTGGATTTCTAAGGCATAACGCATATATCTTTTCAAGCTGTTTTCTGGATTTAATTTTGCTAAATCCGATAGCTCTTAAATAAGAATGCATATAAGTCTCCTTATTTGATAACTGTCTTGCCACCCATATATGGTCTTAAAACTTCAGGAATGTTAACACTTCCATCTTCATTTAAGTTGTTCTCAAGGAATGCAATAAGCATACGTGGAGGAGCAACAACAGTATTATTTAAAGTGTGTGCAAAATACTTAGTTCCGTCATTTGCCTTAACCTTAATGCCAAGACGACGAGCCTGAGCATCACCAAGGTTAGAACAGCTACCAACCTCGAAGTATTTCTTTTGACGAGGTGACCAAGCTTCAACATCATAAGATTTAACCTTAAGGTCTGCTAAGTCTCCCGAGCAACACTCGATAGTTCTAACAGGAATATCCATTGAACGGAATAAATCAACAGTGTTCTTCCATAATTTGTGGAACCAGTCCATACTCTCTTCTGGCTTACAAACAACTATCATCTCCTGCTTTTCGAACTGATGAATTCTGTAAACACCTCTCTCCTCAATACCATGAGCACCCTTTTCCTTACGGAAGCAAGGTGAATAGCTAGTAAGAGTTTGAGGAAGTGTATCCTCTGGATTTAATGTATCTATGAATTTACCAATCATAGAATGCTCACTTGTACCGATGAGGTAAAGGTCTTCGCCTTCAATCTTGTACATCATAGCGTCCATCTCAGCAAAGCTCATAACACCTGTTACAACATTGCTTCTAATCATAAATGGAGGAATACAGTAAGTAAATCCTCTGTCAATCATAAAGTCTCTTGCGTAAGAAATAATTGCTGAATGAAGTCTTGCGATATCTCCCATAAGATAGTAGAAACCATTTCCAGCTACCTTACCAGCACTTTCAAGATCAATACCATTGAACTTAGCCATAATATCTGTATGGTATGGAACCTCAAACTCAGGAACAACTGGCTCTCCGAATTTCTCTAATTCAACATTTTCAGAATCATCCTTACCAATAGGTACAGATGGGTCGATGATATTAGGGATAACCATCATCTTCTGCTTTAACTCTTCTTTTACAACAGGCTCCTGCTTCTCAAGTTCTGCAAGACGAGCTGCATTTTT
>JAGBBM010000050.1 GCA_017938485.1 Lachnospiraceae bacterium | reverse complement strand
GTCAATACAGCTTGCAATAACCTGTGTAGTACAGTTGGTTGTTACAGGCTTTTTCCTTTTTGGAATAGCATTAATAATAAGCATAAGGCCAACAAAGGTAAATAAACCTAAGAACATAAAGGGAACAAGTCTGGTAAAATTTTCTCTTTCTTCTGGAGTGGCTTTGGGAAGAGAAATACCTGCATATACACAGATGGCACCTACAAGAGTAACTATAATCTCTGGACCTAATATTTTTTTGTTTTTGATGCTGTTTACTAGAAATACCAAACCAAACACAAGAAAATACTGACCAAATAAGGCAAGAAGTGGCCACTTATTGTCCTGCTTGCTTATGTATAACATACCTCCTATGGAAGCAACAAACCATATGATAAAAACAATGGATAATATGTAGCTTGCTGTAGAGTTCTTAGTATTGTTGTTGGCATTGTTCATATCATAAATCCCCTTTCTGTAAAGACATTACACTAATCAATACCAATTATATTAAATTCTCCTAGTATAACACTAATTATATAATATAATCCAAGTATAATCAAACTATTTAAGTGAAGAAAGAAAAATAAACAAACAATTTATAAGACATATATTGACAAATGTATATACACATGCAATAATGTATATATTGTATATATACAATTTAATGAGTGAGGAGGTACACCGGTGGATATTATTATTACAAACTCCTCAGATGAACCTATATATTCTCAGATAACATCTCAGATTAAGGCACAGATTATGAGTGGAGAATTAAAGGAGGGGGACGCCCTTCCATCCATGCGTACTCTGGCACAGCAGCTTAGGATTAGTGTTATCACTACTAAACGTGCTTACGAGGATCTTGAGCGAGATGGATATATTGAGTCTTACACGGGTAGAGGAAGCTTTATTAAAGGACAGAATAAAGAGTTCTTACGTGAGGAGAATCTGAGAAAGATTGAGAAGTCTCTTATGGATGCTGTGGAGACAGCTAAGGTAAGTGATGTATCAGTTGATGAGCTTAAGGAAATGTTGGATTTATTATACGAGGGGTAAAAAGGGCTCCTTTGTAAATTTATTCCATGAGAGTATTTCATGAAAATATTTTCTGTTGAAAATATGGAGGATGGCTATGAATGATTTTGATAATTATGAAAATGCTATAGAAATTCGTGATCTTACAGTGAGATATGATGGATTTACCTTAGATCATGTAAACTTTGATGTGGCTAAGGGAAGCATAATGGGCTTTATCGGTCAAAATGGAGCAGGTAAGACCACAACCATTAAATCATTGCTTAATATTATTAAACGTGATGAGGGAAGTATTAAGATGCTTGGCCTTGATAATATTGAGAATGAGTATGAGATTAAGGAACAGCTTTCTGCTGTGTTTGATGAGCTTCCTTTTGATGACCAGCTCAATGCCAAGGATTTGAATTTTATACTTAGAGACGTATATAGAGAGTGGGATAGTAATCTGTACAAGGGTTATCTTGATAGATTTGGATTACCTATGAAGAAAAAGTTCGGTGATTTTTCAAAGGGTATGAAGATGAAACTTCAGATTGCAGCAGCACTTTCACATAATGCTAAGCTTCTTGTTATGGATGAAGCAACTACAGGTCTTGACCCAGTTGTTCGTAACGAGTGCTTGGATATATTTTTGGAGTATTTGCAGGACGAAAGTCATAGTATTCTTATGTCCTCACACATTACTTCAGACTTAGAGAAGGTAGCTGACAGCGTTACCTTTATCAATAAGGGGAAGATACTTCTTACAGGTTATAAGGATGATGTGTTAGAAACTCACGGTGTTATAAAGTGTAAGAAGGCTGATTACAAGGAAATAGAGCCAGCGGACATAGTTAGTGCCAGAATAACTGATTATGGTGCGGAAATTATGGTTAGTGACAAGGCTATGTGTCGTAACAAGTATTCAGGACTTGCCCTAGATAACACAACCTTAGAGGAGATTATGCTTTATTACGTAAATGCTGAAAAGAAGGAGTGGTCATAATGAGAGGTTTGATATATAAGGAATTCAAACTTAACCGCAAATTTTATTCTTCCTTTATGGGTATGGCAATTATGTTTGGCTTGCTTGGTTTTTTGGTAGTGTTAAGTTCTATCTGTGGTAACCTTAAGAACTTTGCGGCAGATAATAAGGATTTGTTTGGATTTATAGTATCCGTACTTACATATATGCCATTTGCTATGGCAGTTTTTTCAGTGTTCGGTGTAGTACACTCTGTATTCTCGGACTTTAAGACTAACTGGACTTATTATAGCTATACTTTACCTACTAAGCCTGTGGTTACAGTAGGTGCGAGATATGCGGCGGGAACTATAACCTTAGCTGTGTGCTGTATAGGAGCTTTAATTTATTCTTATGTATTAGCAACAGTTGCAGGAACCAAAATATCAGAAACACTTGTGAGAAATTTGGTTGCCATCACTGTTATAGTATTTTTGGTGTTGGCATTTTGTCTGCCTGTAGCAATAGGACTTAAGGATATTAAGAAGCTGGGGCTTGTAGGGATGATTGCTTTTATCGTACTTACAGTTGTAGAAGGAATAGATATGATTAAAATAGTTGACGAGAGGTCAAAGGATGGAACCTTATCTACTTATACAGCTGAGGATGAGGCGGCAGGAGAGCTTATGGAACAAAAGATTTTTGCAGTTCGTGATATTCTCGCAGATTATTGGTTTGTTATTATTCCGGTTGTTCTTATCATAAGTCTTCTTATATCAGTAAAGCTTTATCAAAGGAGGGAAAAATGATGCTAGGACTTCTTTATAAAGATTTAAAGGTAATGAAATACGAGATAATAATGATGCTTTTAGAGATGGTTGTAATCTCTGTTTGTCTATTCCTGCCACTTAGAACATGGCTTGGAGAGGAAAGTGCTGTGGCTGGTATGGCTCCTGTTGTAGTTGCATTTGCAGTGTGCATAGTTGTATCTTTAGTCCAGTCAAAGATTTTCTCTCAGGACGAGAGAAGAGTGTGGGCATATTATATGACCTCAACTCCCCTAATGTCAAAGGGGCAGGTGCTCTCTAAGTACTACCTTTCCATAGGACTTTCAGCAGTGGCTATGATATGGCTTTTAATCTGCGATATGCTGGTTCCCATATTTACAGACCAACTAGGAGGAGGCTCTCTTATATATATAGCTTTCTTCTTTGGTCAGACCTTTGGAAGAGCCATAGAGATTCCGTTTGTAATTAGATTCGGAGAGAAAAATGGGGGAAGCTATAAGATATTATTTGGACTAGGGATTTTCTTCTTGGTTATAGTTTACTTGCTTTTTGGACCACTTCCTGACTTTAGTAATCTGGACTTCCTTGAGAAGCTTATTAGTATATTTTCCGATGCAGAGCTTATGTCTACAGGACTTCTTGGATTTATGGCTATTGCGCCTTATGTGATTATGATTATGTATTACATTTCATATAAGATATCTTGCAAATTATATCTGAAAGGAGTGGATACATATGAGACCTAATGAAGAAAAATTAGAAGAATTAATTCTTGGAAATACAAATAACACTGAAAGCAAGAAAACTCTTTTCAAGAAGGTGGGCTTGTTTCTTGTTATCTGCCTACCTATAACTTGGATACTTATGGCGGTGTCATACAAGCTTACAAGTGATGGAAAAATGGAAGGTCTTGCAACAGTGTTACTTAACTTGAGTATGTTTATGCCAGCTATAGCAGGTGTAATATGTGTACTTAAGAACAAAGAGGGGATTGGAACTCTTAAGCTTTTGCCAGGACTATATAAGACTGGTTGGGTTTACTTGGTGGCTATATTTGGTGGAGCGGCACTTAGTCTTATGGCAGAACCATTTGTAATGCTTTTCTTTCCAGAGGTGGAAAAGGTTGCTGGCGGTGCTATGCCAGAACTGCTTTTCAATATACTTTTATACATAGTAATAGGAGTAATAGGAAGTTTTGTGACTCTTGGCGAAGAGATTGGCTGGATGGGTTATCTCTATCCTAAGATGGAAAAGCTTTGTGGTGTAATACCAGCCCTTATAGCTACAGGACTTATTCGTGGATTATGGCATGTGGTGATGTTTATGCAGATGGATTTTAAGGTTGGTGTTGTGGGCTTTATATGCCTTAGCCTGTCTAATATATTCCTCGGTAGTGCACTCGTGTTACTTACAAAGCTTACCAACTCTGTATACCCGGCAACTATAGTTCATGCTCTTTCTAACGTACTTCCAAGTGTACTTATGGGCTATCTTGTGATTAATGAAGCCTTATATGATAAAAATTATGTGGCTATACAGTTTGTGAGCTTGATCCCAGCAGTTATAGTTGGAGCTATATGTGCAGTGATATTAGTGAAGATGAGCAAGAAAAATCTTACAGAATAACAAATTTATAATTAGTGGAGGAAAGTTAAAATGGATTTGATTGATAAGTTAGAGGTAATAGTGGAAGCCATACTTGTGGTTTTGGGTCTGGTTGGTGTGATTTGCCCTAAGCTTGTTACAAAGAAGGAAGAACGTGAAAACCCTGATAGTTTAAAGAAGGCTAGATTAATGGGTGTTGTGGAAGTAGTCCTTGGTATAGTGCTTATCGTTATGACAGTAGTATAAAATGGTATATTAATATGTGAATTACAGCCGTCAAGTTAAACTTGACGGCTTTGTTTTATTGTGTGATAATCAAAACTGAAAGAAAATGAAAGAATTTGAAAGAAAGTGAAAGAAAATGGTTGACAAAATGAAAATTTATGGTATTATTATGTCATAACCAGTCAAAAACTTTCAAAATCAATCAGAAAGTAGAGGGTATATAATGCTAACAGAAGATCGTTATTCAACAATTTTAGAAACAGTCAATATTAACGGAAGTGCTACTCTTGCAGAATTGTGCACACTGCTTGATACTTCCGAATCCACCGTAAGACGTGATTTGGCATATCTTGATGAAAAAGGTATGTTGGTAAAGGTTAGGGGTGGCGCTATGTCGGCTCATTCTACTGATAATTTTACAGCTTTAGAGAGAGATGTAGCTGAAAAGGCTTTGTTGTTTAATGACGAAAAAGTGGCTATAGCAAAATATGCTGCTTCCTTGATTGAAGAAGGGGATTTTGTGTTCTTGGATGCAGGAACTACTACTGAGAAGATGATAGAGTTTCTTCCAGAGAAGAATGTAACCTTCGTAACAAACGCATTTGTACATGCCATGAAGCTTGCGAAAAGAGGCTTTAGAGTATTTGTACCGGCGGGAGAGATAAAGGTTACTACAGAGGCTATTGTTGGAGCGGATTGTATCAAATCTATAGAGGAGTACAACTTTACCAAGAGCTTTATCGGAGTGAATGGAATATCACTTTCTGTTGGATTTACAACTCCAGATAAAACTGAGGCAGAGGTAAAGAGGGCAGTAATAGCTAACACAAGGAAATCATATTTCTTAGCTGACCATTCCAAGTTCGACAAGATAACAGCAGTTAATATTGCCCCCCTTACAGAAGGTAAGATAATAACTGACAAGGTGGAGAACAAAAAGTATGTAACCGAGGCATCGGTTAAGGAGGTTATGAGATGATATACACAGTTACATTTAATCCGGCAGTGGACTATGTGGTTCGCTCAGGAGAGATGGAATTAGGTAGTGTCAATCGTAGCAACGGCGAAGAAATATATTTTGGTGGAAAGGGAATTAATGTATCCTTTGTGTTAAAGGAGCTTGGACTTACCTCAAAGGCACTTGGATTTATCGCAGGATTTACAGGTGATGCCATAAAGAAGGGGGTTGAGGAAAAGGGTATTGATTCTGATTTTGTTCAACTTGAAAGCGGTTTCTCTCGTATAAATGTTAAGATTAAATCCACTGAAGAGACAGAGCTAAATGGTCAGGGACCACATATAAGTGAAAAGGCAATTGCAGAGCTCTTTGCAAAGCTTGATAATCTTCAGGATGGTGACACTATTGTGTTGGCAGGAAGTATTCCAAATACACTTCCATCAGATATGTACGAACAAATTTTGCAGCGCATTTCTCACAAAGATATTAAAGCGGTTGTGGATGCAACAGGAGAGTTACTTATGAAGGTACTCCCATATAAGCCGTTTTTGATAAAGCCAAATAATCATGAGCTTGGTGAGATGTTTGGAGTAAAGCTTACCACCATAGAAGAGATTGAGACATATGCTAGAAAGCTTCAAGAAATGGGAGCTGTAAATGTACTTATCTCTATGGCTGGAGACGGAGCATTACTTATAGATGAGACTGGCAAAGCACATAGATGTGGAGTTTGCAAAGGAACAGTTAGAAATTCCGTTGGTGCAGGAGATTCTATGGTAGCTGGTTTTATAGCAGGTCTTAAGGACGGGGATTATGAATATGCCTTAAAGCTTGGAACTGCAACAGGAGGTGCTACAGCATTCTCAGATGGATTAGCAACAAAAGCCGAGGTAGAAAGACTACTTGGCCAATTATTATAAACTTTATGATTGTCTGTAGATAGACAGTCCCAATATTAAAAATATTATGAAAATGGAGGGTTTTAAGTATGCGTATTGTTGACTTACTTAAGAAAGAAAGTATTGCACTTGGTAAGAACCCAGGTAGCAAGCAGGAAGCAATCGACATGTTAGTTGAACTTCAGGCAAAGAGCGGAAATATTGCCGATGTTGAGACTTATAAGAAGGGAATCTTAGCTCGTGAGGAGCAGGGTTCTACAGCAGTTGGAGAGGGAATAGCAATTCCTCATGCTAAGAGTGAGGCAGTTAAGGCACCATCTCTTGCAGCAATTACAGTACCTGGTGGTGTAGATTATGAGGCACTTGATGGTGAACCATCTAACCTTTTATTTATGATTGCAGCTCCAAATGATGGAGATGTACATTTAGAGGTTTTATCAAGACTTATGACAATTCTTATGGATGAGGAGTTTAGAGGAAAGCTTCTTAATGCAAAGGATGCAACTGAGTTTTTAGCAATTATTGATGCAACTGAGACTGCAAAGTTCCCAGAGGAAGTAACAGAGGTTAAGAAGGAAAGCAACGCAGCATTTAGAGTTCTTGGTGTTACTGCTTGTCCAACTGGTATTGCACATACTTATATGGCAGCAGAAGCTTTGGAGAAGGCAGGCAAAAAGCTTGGTGTAACAGTTAAGGTTGAGACTAACGGCTCAGGCGGTGTTAAGAATAAGCTTACTGCAAAGGAAATCGAAGAGTGTGATGGAATTATTGTAGCAGCAGATAAGTCAGTTGAGATGTCACGTTTCGATGGCAAGAAGGTTATTACAACAAAGGTATCTGACGGAATTAAGATTCCTGAGGAATTAATTAACAAGGTAGTATCAGGTGATGCACCAGTATACAAGCATCAGGGCGCTAAGGCAGAGGCTTCAGATGCACAGGGTGAGTCATTTGGTAGAAAGATTTACAAGCACTTGATGAATGGTGTATCTAATATGTTACCATTTGTAGTTGCAGGTGGTATCTTCATAGCATTGGCTTTCCTTATTGATACAATAGCAGGTGCTCCACAGGACGGAAGCTTTGGTACACATACAGAGCTGGCAGCGTTCTTCAAGACAGTTGGTGGCTTTGCATTTAACTTTATGGTACCTATTCTTGCGGCATTTATCGGTATGAGTATCGCAGATAGACCTGGTTTCTTAGTAGGTCTTGTAGGTGGATATATGGCAACATTAGGTTCTACATTTACAAGTATCGGTGGAGATGTTCCATCAGGTTTCCTTGGAGCATTGTTTGCAGGTTTTGCAGGTGGTTACCTCATGCTTGGTGTAGAGAAGCTTTGTGACAAGATGCCAGATGCTTTAAATGGTATTAAGCCAGTTCTCATATATCCTCTTGTAGGACTTGGAATGATTTCAGTAATTATGTGTGCAATCAATCCATTTATGGGTATGATTAACACAGGTCTTTCAAACTTCCTTAGCGATATGGGTGGACAGAGCAAGATTATCCTTGGATGTATTCTTGGAGCTATGATGTCAATCGATATGGGTGGTCCTTTCAACAAGGCAGCATATGTATTCGGTACAGCAGCAATCGCATCAGGTAACTATGATGTAATGGCAGCAGTTATGATAGGTGGTATGGTACCTCCTATAGCAATCGCATTAGCAACAACTTTCTTCAAGAGCAAGTTTACTGAGGAAGAGAGAAAGAGCGGTCCTGTAAACTATATTATGGGCTTAAGCTTTATCACAGAGGGTGCTATCCCTTACGCAGCAGCCGATCCATTAAGAGTAATTCCATCATGTATGATTGGTGCAGCTGTAGCAGGTGGTCTTTCAATGGCATTTAACTGTACACTTATGGCTCCACACGGCGGTGTATTCGTGTTCGCAGTAGTAGGAAATTGGCCAATGTATATCCTTGCACTTGCTGTAGGTTCATTAGTAGGTATGGCTTTACTTGGTATTCTTAAGAAGAAGGTTCAGGCATAAGCATCTAGTTTGAAGATAAAATAAATGATATAATAATATAAGATTCGAGAGTCCACATATAATCAAATAGGTGGACTTTCGGATAATATGGAACAAGATTTTGTATATACGGAGGGAATAATAATGGTATCAAAAACTGTAGAAGTAATTAATGCACAGGGAATGCATATGCGTCCAGCAGGAATCCTTGCAAAGGCAGCAGCTGCATACAAGGAGTGCAATATAACAATGAACGTAAATGACAAGAAGGTAAACGCTAAGGCACTTATGCAGATTATGTCAGCTTGTATCAAGTGTGGAAATACTGTTGAAATCGTGTGCGAGGGTACAGATGAACAGGCTGCATTAGATGAGGTTTCAGGCTTATTTGAGAGTGGATTCGGTGAGTAATATAAATTGTTTGCTTAATACATTAGGAGGCGTATTATGGAAAAATACATGGGAAAAGGAGTCTATGGCGCAATTGCTATAGGTAAGATTTCAGTATTTAAGCGAAAAGAGGTTTCCGTAAAGCGTACTCGTGTGGAAGATACAAATTATGAGAAACAGCGTGTGGAGAATGCTAAAGCACTTGCCACAAGTCAGCTTCAGGAAATCTATGACAAGGCGTTGAAAGAGGTTGGTGAAGCTAATGCTCAGATATTTGAGATTCATATGATGATGCTTGAGGACATAGATTATAATGATTCTATCCAAAATATAATTGACACCCAATCTGTTAATGCAGAATACGCAGTAGCTGTTACTTCTGATAATTTTGCAGAAATGTTTGGAGCTATGGATGATGCATATATGAGGGAAAGAGCGGCAGATATAAAGGATATATCAAACCGTCTCATCAGAAATCTTCAGTCTGAAGGAGAAGACAATTCTTCAAGCGATGACAAGGTGATTATCTGTTCTGATGATTTGGCTCCAAGCGAGACTGTTCTTTTGGACAAGGATAAGGTGCTTGCCTTTGTTACAGCATATGGTTCATCCAATTCTCACACAGCAATCCTTGCGAGAAATATGAATATACCTGCTATAATAGGCGTGGGAGAGGAGTTCCTTAAGTCTATCAAGGATGGTGATTCGGCCATAGTAGATGGATTTACCGGTGAGGTAATCGTAAATCCAGATGAAGAGGTAAGTAATAAGTTACTCCTTAAAAAGCAGCAGGATGAAGAAAAGAAAAAACTTCTTCAAAACTTAAAGGGAAAAGAAAACGTTACTATAGATGGTAAGAAAATAAATATATATGCCAACATAGGAAGCGTTGAAAACATAGGTGCAGTTTTACTCAATGATGCCGGTGGTATAGGCTTATTCAGAAGTGAATTTCTGTATCTGGAAAGTCAGGATTATCCTACAGAAGAGCAACAGTTTGTAGCTTACAAAAAGGTTCTCGAGAGTATGGCTGGCAAAAAGGTTATCATAAGAACCCTTGATATAGGTGCTGACAAGCAGGTGGATTACTTTGGACTTAAGAAAGAAGAAAATCCTGCTTTAGGATATAGAGCTATCCGTATATGTCTTACAAGACCTGAGATTTTCAAGACTCAGCTTAGAGCATTATATAGAGCATCTGTATACGGCAAGCTGGGCATAATGTTCCCTATGATTACAAGTGTTAGTGAGCTTGAAAAGATACTTGGCATTTGTGAAGAGGTAAAATCAGAGCTTAATGCTGAGGGTATTGAGATTTCTGACAGTATTGAGCTAGGTATTATGATTGAGACACCTGCAGCTGCAGTAATTAGTGATTTGCTGGCACCAATGGTAGATTTCTTCAGTGTAGGTACCAATGATTTAACTCAGTACACTCTTGCTTGTGACAGACAGAATCCTGAACTTGAGGATTTTATAGACACACATCATGAAGCTATTCTTAGACTTATAAAGATGGCGGCAGATAATGCTCACAAGCACGGTGCATGGATTGGAATCTGTGGAGAGCTTGCAGCAGACACAACTCTTACAGAAACATTTATGCGAATGGGTATAGATGAGTTATCAGTTTCACCAGGCTTTGTATTAAAGGTTAGAGAAACTGTACGAGGCTTAGATTTATCAAAATAAAAAAATATTAAATATAAAGCTTTTACAAAGTAAAAAACTTACTTTGTAGAAGCTTTTTTTAAAATGTAGTTGACAAGTGGTGTAATTAGGTGTATATATACACTATACACACTCGAGAGTTTAAATTAAGAAAGGTATACCTATGAACATTATAATTAGTAACACAAGTAGTGTTCCCATTTATGAACAGATTGAACAGCAGATTAAGGATATGATTGTATCCGGTGCTCTTAGTGAGGGAGAGATGCTTCCTTCTATGCGTTTTCTTGCAAAGGAGCTTCGTATAAGCCTTATAACTACTAAGCGTGCCTACGAGGAACTGGAGCGAGATGGCTTTATAGAAACTCGCGTTGGTATCGGTTGTTTTGTCAAGGCGAAGAACCAGGGCTTTATCCGAGAGAAGGTTATGTGCGAGATTGAGGAGCATTTTGAGGATGCAGTGACTAGGGCTAAGGTTTGTGATATTCCATTGCAGGAGCTGGTTGAAATACTGTCTATCATATATGAGGATCATTCAAAGTAGTGGAGGGATTAACTATGTCATTGGACTATAGCGTAGAGAATGCAATAGAAATTAATAATCTTAATAAAAGTTACAAGGGATTTAGCTTAAAGGATGTGAGCTTTAATGTACCTAGCGGACAAGTTACAGGCTTTATCGGACAAAATGGTGCAGGTAAATCAACTACCATAAAGTCTATCCTAAATATGCTTAAGACTGATAGTGGAGATATAAAGGTCTTTGGAGCAGATAATCTAAAAAATGAATTTGACATTAAAGAGAATGTGGGAGTTGTCTTTGATGATATAGGTTTCCATCCTAATCTCAAGGCAAAGCACATTGATAAGATATTAAAGGGAATGTACAAGAACTGGGATTCAAAGGTGTTCTTTGAGTACCTAGATAAGCTTGGGCTTCCTACTAAGAAGAAGGTAGGAGATTACTCTCGTGGTATGCAGATGAAGCTTCAGATTGCTACTGCACTTTCACACCACGCTAAGCTTCTTATTATGGATGAACCAACAGGTGGTCTTGACCCTATCGTTCGTAATGAGATTCTTGATATATTTATGGAGTTTATTCAGGACAGTGAGCATACGGTGTTCCTCTCATCACATATTATTACTGATCTTGAGAGAATTGCTGATAATATAGTATTCATACATAAGGGCAAGATTCTTCTTGCGGAGGATAAGGATACTATGGCTGAGCGACATGGTATATTAAAATGTTCCAAGGAGCAGTTTGCCACAGTGGACGATGAGGATGTAATTGGATATAGAAAGTCATCATTTGGTATAGAAGCACTTGTAGGTGACCAGGAAAAATGTAAGGCTAAGTACAAGGGTATGCTCTGTGAGAAAACAAGTCTTGAGGAAATTATGTTGTTCTATGTAAATAATACTAACAACAGCGAAAACTAGGAGGTGGAGCTTATGTTAGGATTAATTTATAAGGACCTTGTTCTTGTCAGGAAAAATATAATTATGGGCTTTTTGACCATAGCAGGTGTGGCGCTGTTTGCCTTGATATTTATACTTGGTATGAATGTAGGAAACTTTCAGGAAATGAAGGAACTTGATTTAATATACGATCTGTTCTTTAAAGGAGCGATTTTTTATGTATGTGGCGCCGGAATAACAGTATCGCTAACCAGTTCCTCTGCTATAGATCAGGACCATAAGGCGGAGTGGTACAAGGTGCTTTACGCCTCTCCTATAAATGTGTGGCAGGAGATATTCTCCAGATATATAGTGGCATTTTTGGTTAATACCATAATGAACATCTGGTCAGCTGTTTTACTTCCTATAGTATATATGTCAGGAAATGAAACCTTTGGCTTTAAGGAGTTTAAGACAGTAATATACTGCTGGTTGGCAGGGCTTATTATTATACTTATTAGACTTCCTATAGACATCATATTTTCCGCAAAAACCAGCGTGATTATATGCTGTTCTTTGTCATTTATATTTCTTGTCGCTATTATGGCTTGGCTTATGCTTGAGGAAAATATAGAGGTTATATTTAAGACTATAAAGAGCTGGTTTGATTGGATTTATAACCACGGAGCTCTTGTTGTTATAGGTGTGGTTGTAGCGTCATTTTCTGTTTCGTATTTTGGCAAGAGAAATAGGAGGTGGGCGTAAATGAAGGGATTACTTTATAAGGACTTAATAAATGGTAAGGCATATATAGGCATTATGGTGTTTTATCTGTTCCATGCTTTTATTACGGTAGAAACCATAGGCTGGGAATTTGTCAGTGCAGTAGGACTGGAGGCAAAACTTGGAGTTCTGTCTGAAAACTATATATTGCTTATGTCCACCGTATTTGTAGCTTGTCTTATTCCTATGTCTATGTCTACTGTATTATGTACGCTGGATAATAAAACCAAGTGGACTAACTATGCTATAGCTCTTCCGGGTGGATATAAGAATGTGGTGGCAGAGAAATATATAATAGTTATAATAGGTCATGTGATAGGTGTATT
>JAGBBM010000049.1 GCA_017938485.1 Lachnospiraceae bacterium | reverse complement strand
TGCCGCTGAACTTCTTCTTAAGTACGATAGAAATATAGACCTCAAGTATTATGATGATACAGAACCTATAGTTACAACTACTGAGGCTGTTACAGAGGAAGTCCTTGATTCAGAGGAACCAACAGAAGATACTACTGAGGATATTACTGAGGATATTACCGAAGAGGATACTGAGGAAGTAACAACAGAGGTGGCACCTGAAGAAGATATAGAAGATGTGTATGATAACGTTACACCAGCAGCATCTTTCGATGTTGCAGAGTTTGTGGGTTTATCAGATATGAATATATACTATTCCCATTATATGCTAGTAGATAGTTATCCATCATATGATCAGGATGGGGTATATATTGAGATTGAAGCACCGGCAGGATATAAGTTGCTTGTACTAAAGTTTGATGTGGAGAATGCCATAGATGAGCCACAGTACATAGACTTGTACAGTATGGATATATCATACAATATCATAATCAACGATCAAAAAACTGCAAAACAGATGTTGACTATATTATTGGATGATTTATATACATATCAAAAGAACATAGAACCAAGTATGTATGAGGAAGCTGTAGTTATTTTCCAGCTATCAGATTCTATAGCTGAATCTATCACAGACCTTAAATTAAAGATTACATACAACGACAACGAACAATATATTTCATTAGAATAGAGGAGGGCGCAATATGGATACAAATATTTTATTAGAAAGTGGAACTAACGAGCTTGAAGTATTAGAGTTTGTTATAAACGGCAACCATTATGGTATTAATGTTGAGAAGGTTAGAGAGATTCTTACATATCAGGATGTTACTCCTATACCTAATTCCCATCCTTGTATCGAAGGAATATTTATGCCTAGAGGAGAAATTATTACTGTAATTGATTTGTTTAGAGCTTTAGGCTTTAGTAATGAGTTTAAGAAGAACAATTTCTTTATAGTAACTAATTTCAACAACCTTAACATCGCATTTGATGTACAGACCGTTCTTGGTATTAACAGAGTATCTTGGTCAGATGTTGTAAAGCCAGATTCAACTGTAAGTGCACCGGGTTCAGGTGTAGCTACAGGTATCATCAAGAACAGAGACAATCTTCTTATTATCCTTGATTTCGAGAGAATTGTGGAGGAGATATGTCCTGAAACCAGTCTTAAGATGTCTCAGGTTAAGGCTCTTGGAGAAAGAGAAAGAAATGAGATACCTATACTTATTGCAGAGGACTCTAATATGCTGTGCAAGCTTATAAAGGATGCTCTTAACATGGCTGGATACACTAAGCTTACTATCAAGAATAATGGTCAGGAAGCATGGGATTATCTCTGTGAACTCAAGAAGAACAATGGTGTTGAGTATGGTGCTAAGTGTGTAATCACAGATATAGAGATGCCACAGATGGATGGTCATAGACTTATAAAACTTATAAGAGATACAGAGGGATTAAAGCACCTTCCAGTAGTTATTTTCTCTTCACTTATTAACGAGGACATGAAGAGAAAGGGAGATTTACTTGGTGCAGATGATCAGATATCAAAGCCGGAGATTGGTAAACTTGTAAGTATACTTGATAAACTTGTAGGAAGTCAGATATACGGATAGAGGATATATATTACAGCTATTGCAAGTATAAAATATGAGTATATATATTGATATATATACTCATATTTTCATTATATTACATTCACGTAAAATAACGAGAGGTGACTTTTATGAAAGCTAATGATTTTGGAAAGACTAAAGAAGATATTAAGGAGTTATATAATACATATTTTTATGAGACGTTTAAAAGATTTGACTTTGTTGCAGAGACAGGAAGTGGCTCATATATAATCGATGAGGATGGCAAGGAGTATCTTGATTTTATGGCTGGTATAGCTGTAAATAGCACTGGACACTGTAACAAAAGAGTTACTGAGGCTATAGTTAATCAGTGTCAGGAGATGATGCATGCATCTAACTATTTTTATACAGTTCCTCAGGTTATGCTTGCTGAACTTAT
Organism: Lachnospiraceae bacterium; assembly: GCA_017938485.1. GTDB lineage: Bacteria > Bacillota > Clostridia > Lachnospirales > Lachnospiraceae > Coprococcus_C. Next base: position 15,589 of record JAGBBM010000049.1, on the reverse strand, counting down.
CTGCAAAAATATTGGTATGGAGAAGATATATTTCCAGAATTCAGGAGCCGAGGCAAATGAGGTTATGATAAAGCTTGCTAGAAAGTATGGAAAGGATAATTTTGGACCTAACAGATATAAGATAGTAACTGCGCTTAACAGTTTCCATGGTAGAACTCTTGCGACTCTTGCAGCTACAGGTCAGCCGGATTCTGCTATACAGAAAAATTATGACCCATTTATACCAGGATTTTCTTATGCTGAGTACAATAACCTTGAGTCCTTTGAAGCGGCTTGTGACGAGGATACCATAGCTATTATGGTTGAGCCTGTTCAGGGTGAGGGAGGAGTTATACCTGCCACAGAGGAATTCTTAAAAGGTTTAAGAAAACTCTGTGATGAGAAAAATATGCTCTTACTCTTTGATGAGGTTCAGACTGGTTGGGGACGTACAGGTTCCCTTATGGCATATATGGATTACGGCGTAAAACCTGACTGTGTCAGTATGGCAAAGGCTATGGGTGGTGGTATGCCTATAGGTGCTATGTGTACCAGTGAGAAGTTGGCTCTTACCTTTGGACCAGGAGCACACGGAAGTACCTATGCAGGTAATCCGGTTTGCTGTGCGGCTTCCTACGCTCAGATAAGTGAGATAATTGAAGAGAAACTCTCAGATAATTCTAAGAAATTAGGAGCATATTTAAAGGATAAGCTTACAAATCTTCCTGGGGTTAAGGAAGTAAGAGGAAGGGGACTTATGATAGGTGTAGAGTTTACTAAAGACATTGCTAATGATGTGAAGTATAACTCTGCAGATGAAGGACTTCTTATAACTGCGGTAAGACCATCAGTTATTCGTCTTGTTCCACCACTTAACATTACTGAGAAGGAATGTGACAAAGCCTTTGATATATTAAACAGTGTGGTTAGCAAATTGGTTTAGGATGATAATTTTTAGACCAAGAGGGTATATTATAAAAAACTACATTTGATTAGGAGAGATATATGAATAGAAAAAATGCATGGACAACATATACAAAAAAACAGTTAACTGAACTGGATAAGGTGTGTAAGGATTACCTCACATTTTTAGATGAGGGAAAAACAGAGCGAGAGTGTGTAAAAACCATAGTTGGTATGGTTGAGAAAAAAGGATATGTTAACTTAGATGGCATCATAAAAAATAAAACTAAAATTAAACCAGGGGATAAGATATATAGTGTATGTATGGATAAGACAGTTGCACTTTTCAACATAGGAAAGAAAAAGCTTGAAAAGGGTATGAACATACTAGGTGCCCATATAGATTCCCCACGAATGGATGTTAAGCAGAATCCACTATATGAAAATGGTGATTTTGCATATCTTGATACTCACTATTACGGTGGAATTAAGAAATATCAGTGGGTGGCACTTCCGCTTGCAATTCACGGTGTTGTAGTGAAAAAAGATGGAACAGTCATAGATATATCCATTGGAGAAGAAAAGAATGACCCAGTGTTCTGTGTTACAGATTTGCTTATTCACCTTGCGGGAGAGCAGATGGAAAAGAAGGCAAACAAGGTTATTGAGGGAGAAAACTTAGATATTCTATTTGCCAGCAGACCCCTTAAGGACAAGGATAAGGATGCTGTAAAGGAAAATGTTTTAGCATTACTTAAAGAAAAGTATGACATAGAGGAAGAGGATTTCATATCCGCGGAATTGGAAATTGTTCCAGCTGGAAATGCTAGAGAAGCAGGCATAGACAGAAGTATGGTTATGGCATACGGTCAGGATGATAGAGTATGTGCATATACATCTCTTAGAGCTATGCTCGAGGTAGAAGAAGTGGAAAAAACCACCTGTTGTCTTCTTACTGACAAGGAGGAGATTGGTAGTGTAGGAGCTACAGGTATGCGTTCAAGATTCTTTGAGAATACAGTTGCAGAGATTATGAATGCCATGGGAGATTATAACGACATAATGTTAAGAAGATGTCTTGCTAATTCATGTATGCTTTCTTCTGATGTAAATGCAGCCTATGACCCACTTTTTGCCAGTGCATTTGAGAAAAATAATTCTTCTTACTTTGGAAGAGGTATGGTATTTAGCAAGTTTACCGGTTCAAGAGGAAAGTCCGGTTCCAATGATGCCAATGCAGAATATCTTGCTAAGATTAGAAAGATGATGGATGATGCCAAGGTTTGTTACCAGACTGCAGAGCTTGGTAAGGTAGATGTAGGCGGTGGTGGAACTATCGCATATATCTTGTCATTGTATGGCATGGAAGTTATAGACTGTGGAGTAGCAGTGCTTAATATGCACGCACCATGGGAGGTAACATCAAAAGCCGATATATATGAAACGTTAAAGGGATATAAGGTGTTCTTAAAAGAGGCATAAGAACTTATAGATGGGGATTTCACCTATGAAGATAAAGACTAATATGAAAAAGTTCATATCCGCAATTATGGCATCCATTATGGTATGCCTTTTTGTGATGCCTGAAGAAGCACCAAAGGCAAAGGATTCCTTTATATCCCAGTATATTCAAACTGTATATAATCAAAACAATGGAATCGGTAGCAATGAAGTAAATTGTTTGTATCAATCCTCGTCAGGATATATATGGATTGGTACAGATGGCGGATTGTACAGGTATAATGGTTCTTCTTTCAACAGTATTAATCTGTGGAACACCAATAGAAGTGATGTATATAGTATCAATTCTATTATGCAGGATAGCAGAGGCCGTATGTGGATAGGCACAGATAATTATGGTTTGTTTTATATAGAAAAAGGTGAGAATTATCAGCTACAGGATGAATACTATGCAGGTATAAAAAAGATATATGATTTCTGTGAACTTCCTGATGGAACTATATATGTTTCTACAGAAAAGGGATTATTTAAAGTAGTGGAAGAGTCCGGAAAGGTTACCCTTGCAGGCTTAGAAGCTAGCAATATTCAAAATAAGAGATTTACAGAGATAGAATTCTTTAAGGATGCTATATGGTGTATATATGATAACAATAAGATTTGCATAATTCAAGATGATGAGCTTGTGTATACTATGGACGTATCAAAGATTACGTCAGATGATGTATTATCTTTGGATGTAACTGGTGAAAAGATATATGCTACAACTGCAGGTAAAATTGTGATAGCATACACTGCTAAAAACCAAAGCACTGTATTAAATGCCGGTGTAGAAAGTATAAATAGCGTTGTTGAAGACGACAAAGGCCGTGTGTGGGTGTGCGGAGATAATGGACTAGGTTATTTTGAAGGTGAAGCCTTTGTCAAGATGAATGATTGTGAGATAGATAGTTACTTGTCAGATATCATTCAGGATTATGAGGGTAATTATTGGATTGCATCCACCAGAATGGGTGTACTTCAGTTAAGCAAAAGTAAGTTTATAGACTTTAATATGTATACTGGTATGCCAGAAACTATGGTAAACTCAGTGACAATTCATGGTACCAACAAATACATTGGAACTGATGATGGATTACTTATTTATGATAAAGATAACGTAAAGGTTACTAACGAACTCACTGACATGTTGTCAGGAATAAGTGTAAGATACGTTATGTCTGACGAAGAGGGTAACCTTTGGATAAGTACTTATAGAAGATATGGTCTTATCCGCGTAGATAAAAATGGTGAGATAAAGACTATAGGACGAACAGCCGGTTTGCCTAGTGGAGTTATCAACAATACCCTAGAGCTTGAAAATGGTAATATTGCTGTGGCAACAGAAACTGGTGTAGGAATTGTTGACCCAGATGGAAATGTTTTGTATGCCATAGATGACACAGAGGGTATGACATATACCAGCGTAACATGCTTGTACCAACCTAGTGATAATATACTTTTTGCGGGAACTGATGGAGGCGGTATATATTCCATCAATTTAAGAGATGAGGAGATAGTTGATAATTACAACATAGAAGATGGATTAAATTCTGATGTGATATCTTCTATCAAAAAAGGTAATGAGGGTGTATGGATTGGTACTGATAACGGAATCTGTCTTTACAATGAAGCCTTCAGAACAATTAGCAATATAGAATATTCTAACAGTATATATGATATTCTTGTTGATGAGACCAATGTATGGGTAATTGGCTCTATGGGAATTTTGATGACTACAGAAGAGGAACTTATGGGTAGTCAGGGAATTTCAAATAGATATTTTGATGGAGCAGATGGTCTTACAAAGACGGTAAACTCCGTAAGTAACTCTGTGATAGATGACAAAGGAATGCTTTATATATGCTGCAATGATGGTATATGCACTCTTAATACCAAAGATATTCCGTACAACGTGACACCACCGAGACTTAAGGTTACATCTATTGAAGTCGACGGAAGAATATACGAGATGGACGATTTGGTAAATGGTCTAAAGGTAGATAGTGACGCAACTAGGATAACTATAGATTTTGCCGTATTTAGTTATAGTGGTAGAGAAGATATCAATGTGGAATACTCCTTAAAAGGCTTTGATGTTGAACCTATAGTGATATCTGGCTCAGATACAATGAGAGCCGTATATACCAACTTGGATGGTGGAATATATGAATTTAGAGTAAACGCATATAACGGTGATGGGGTTGCCTGTGACCAACCTATTACCTTCTTGATTGAAAAAGAAACTAGCTTTTTTGAGGATCCGGTAGTTAAGGCTGGATTGATAGGCATACTGGTTTTAATTGTAATACTCTTGATATTTGGAGTGATCCGAGTAAAAAATATATTAGTAAACAAGAACGAAGCTATAGAAAAATTGTCCAAGGAGCATGAGGAGGCGGTTAAATCCAGTAGTGCCAAAAATGACTATTTGGCTAATATGAGTAACGAGATTAAGACCCCTATCAACGCTATGATAGCAAAGGCAGATGAGCTTCTTCACATTGTTTCTGATGATGAATCTAAGGATAAGATAAACAGTATATGTGAAATTGGTAATGGTATCATAGGAAAAGTAGATGATATTATACTTCTTGCTAAGATTGAGGCTGGAAGAGTAGATGCTATAAAGTCGCCATATTCAATCACTACCATGATATATGAATTATCAGAGGCAGCCATAAATAGAATTGGCGATAAGACAGTTCGATTCTTTGTGGAGATTGGAGAAGATATAGTAGATAATCTTATCGGAGATTCAGATAAGATAAAGGATATAATAAGTAGATTGCTTGACAATGCAATCAAATACACGAAGGCTGGATCCATAACATTGTCAGTAGACTGTTACAAGTATACGGATAAGAGCAAGGAAAATATAGTAAATGTAGTATTTTCAGTGTCTGATACAGGTATCGGTATACAGGAAGACAGAATTAGTGACATATTTGAGGTGTATAACATAGCTGATAATGTAAAAAATAGTGTACACGCAGGTAACGGCGTAGGTCTTGCCATAGCAAAAGGATATGCAGAGCTTATGGAGGGAGATTTGGAGGTTGAAAGTACTTACGGAGCAGGCTCTACATTTACCCTTACTGTTAATCAAAAGATAGCCAATGCAGTTACAGGAGGCCACAATGTGGCTAAGATAGACGAGACTGTATCTAAGGAAGATGCAGAAAAGCTCTGGTTGCCAGAGGTTAGCGCCTTGTTGGTTGATGATGAGGATGTAAGCCGTGAGGTATCAATTAATGTACTTAAGCAGTTTGAACTTAAGGTGGATGTTGCCTCATCAGGAATCAGCGCCATTGATATGGTTATGAACAATGATTATGATGTAGTATTTATGGATTTGTCTATGCCAATTATGAATGGTATAGATGCCATGGAGGAGATACGAGAGCTTGAGGATGACAAATACACTATGCTCCCTATTATCGCTATGGATACAGATGCCATAGAAGGTAACAAAGATAATCTTCTTTCAGCAGGATTTACAGATAGTATAGTAAAACCTATGGATATAAGAAGAGTGGCAGCTATCCTAAAAGACTGTCTTCCACAAAGTCTTATCAAAGAAAAGACCAATGACATATTACAGTATATAGAGGGTTCCAGATACAAGGAAGGTCTTGAGAAGCTGAAGCCATATATGGATATTGAGCATGCTATAGAGAAAATAGGTGGAAGTATAGATGTGTTCAATAAGCTTGTCAGATTGTTCTATGAGCAAAATGCAGCAGCTTCAGAGGAACTCTATAAAAAAGCAGGTAAGGATGTTCGTGGATTTAAGATAAAGATACATTCTCTTAAGACAACCAGTATGAACATAGGTGCTATGGACCTTGCCCATCAGGCAACAAAGATGGAAGGAGCCATAAATATTGGCAATAGAGAATATATAAATGACAATCTAGAAAGCTTCCTGGAAAGTCTTGTGGATGTTCTTCTTGCGGTGGAGGATTATATCGGATTTGTTGATGATTTGTCCGGAATGAGTGATGAGGAATATGCACAGAAGATGGCAAACAAGACAGAAGAAAATGTTGAAGAAGGAGATATATTCCAAGATTTAGAGACAATTAAAGAGTTGGCTCACAATGAGGACTATGAAAGCGTAAATTCCCTTATGGAAAAACTACTTTCTTATAAGTTAGAGGGAGAAGATAAGGAATTTATGGAGGCATTGAGTGAGCTAGTTTCAAATAAGGATAAGGAAAGCATTATTGAGCTTGTGAATACTTATTTTGCACTGAAATTATAGTTAATAGGGACTGTTGATAGAGTAATACTCAACAGTCCTTAGTTAGTAAGAGAAAGGAGATTTTGTATGATTTACAAAGAGTTTAAGGGTAAAAAGTTATCTTCCTTAGGTATGGGAACTATGAGACTTCCCGTCATTGATGGAAAGAATAATCTAATTGATGAAGAAAAAACAAAGGAAATGTTTGACTATGCCATAGAAAAGGGCGTGAATTATTTTGACACTGCCTGGGGATATCACGATGGTATGTCAGAGATAGTGACAGGAAAGTTACTTGCAGCTTACCCTAGAGATAGCTACTACATAGCAACAAAATTTCCTGGATATGAACTTGCCAATATGAGTAAGGTAGAGGAAATCTTTGAAAAGCAGTTAGAAAAGACTGGTATGGAGTACTTCGATTTTTACCTATTTCACAATGTATGTGAGGTAAATATCGATGGTTACTTAAATGAAGAATACGGAATATTTGATTACCTTATGAAGCAGAAAGAAAATGGAAGGATAAAGCACCTTGGTTTTTCTGTCCACGGAAGCTACGATACCATGAAGCGATTTATGGATGCTTATGGCGAATATATGGAATTTTGCCAGATACAGCTTAATTACATCGATTTGGACTTCCAGGATGCCAAGGCAAAAATTGAGTTATTAGAAAAGTACAATATTCCAATCTGGGTTATGGAGCCATTAAGGGGAGGTAAGCTAGCAAGCCTTGCCCCAGAATACGAAGAAAAGTTAAAGGAACTTAGACCAGAGGAAACAATTCCTGCCTGGGCCTTTAGATTCTTGCAGACCTTCCCAAATGTTACAGTTACCCTTTCTGGTATGTCTAATTTTGAACAGCTTAAGGCTAACATAGATACATATGAGGAAGAAAAACCACTTAGCAAGGAGGAGTACAGTGCTCTTATGGAGATTGCAGATAGTATGGTGGCTAAGATTGCCCTTCCTTGTACTGCTTGCAGATATTGTACAACTCACTGTCCTATGGGATTAGATATTCCTACTTTACTTGACTTATACAATGAACACATATTTACAGGTGGAGGATTTTTGGCACACTTTGCTCTTAGCACTATGCCAAAGGATAAGTGGCCAAGCGCTTGTCTCGGATGTAGGAAATGTGAGGAAGTATGTCCACAGCAGATTAAGATATCTGAGGCTATGAAAGATTTTGTCGGTAAGCTTGGATAGTTATGTAGAATATAGTAAGGAGTGAATAATATGACAGATACAAAGAATATTTCACGCAGTTATGCAATGCCAAGATTAGATATGAAACTTAAGACCGTTGCAAGCTTGATAGGCATTATATCAGCGGTATTGTTGCCACAGATAGTTCACATGGTAGGAAAAATAACAGAAACAGGTAGTCATTTAGGAGAGATGCTTTTGCCTATGCAGCTTCCGGTCCTTATTGTTGGACTTTTTGCAGGTCCAGTAGCTGGATTAACAACAGGTATTCTTGCTCCTATAATTAGCTATACTCTTACAGGTATGCCTGGAAATGCTATACTTCCTTTTATGATTCTTGAACTTGCAACTTATGGACTTATTAGTGGACTTGTTAGAGAGTTTAAGACAAATACATTTTTTAAAGTATTTCTTGCTCAGTTTGCAGGAAGAGGAATAAGAGCAATAGCAATTTTGGTTGCATTTTATGTTGTAGGAAGTGATAAGATTGCACCAGCAGTTATATGGACAAGTATAAAGGTAGGTTTTGTTGGGATTTTAGTGCAGTTAATAGTTATACCATTTTTGATATATATTGTAAGAAAGGCTGACGAGGATGGAATTACTGGCTAAGGCAAAAACCATACTAGAAAGTGAAGAATATACCTGCGTTGCTATAAAAGGTGAGAAAACATATACCAGCAGGGAACGAGGAGTTAAGCCTCTTCTTGACTGGATAGAGAAGGGTATCGATATAAAAGAAGGATTTGTGGCGGATAAGGTAGTAGGCAAGGCAGCAGCATTTTTGTATGTGTTACTTGAGGTAAAGGCACTTTATGTTGGGGTGATTAGCAAGCCTGCTTTGGAGGTGTGTAACAGATACGGAATCAAGGTGGAGTACGGAGACCTTGTAGAGTCTATAAGGAATCGTGACAACACAGGATTTTGCCCTATGGAAACTGCAGTTATGGGAATTGATACACCAAAAGAGGCGTACGAGACCATAATATCAACCAGAGAACAAATCAGTAAAAAAACTAATATTTAAGCGGGAGGTTATATGAATAAGATTAATATAAAAAATACAGATATTGAAGCACCAAGAATAGTTGTGGGATGTATGAGACTTGCAGAGCTTTCAAAGGATGAGATGAATACCTTTATACATTCTGCTATAGAACAGGGAGCATACTTTTTCGACCATGCAGACATATACGGTGGTGGTAAGAGCGAGGAGATATTTGGTGAGGCTTTTTCATCGGATAATAGTTTAAAGAGGGAAGATGTGATTATTCAGTCCAAATGTGGTATATGCAAGGGACATTATAATCTCTCAAAGGAATACATCCTTGATTCTGTGGATGGTATATTGAAGAGGCTTAGGACAGATTATCTAGATGTACTCCTGCTTCATAGACCGGATGCTCTGGTAGAACCTGAAGAAGTGGCAGAGGCATTTGATATACTGGAGGCAAGTGGCAAGGTAAGATACTTTGGAGTATCTAACCATAAACCTATGCAGATAGAGCTCCTAAAAAAATATGTGAAACAGAGCCTAAACATAAATCAGTTACAGTTTAGTATTCCAGTATCTAACATGGTGGCAAATGGTATGGAGGTCAATATGACTACTGATGGTGCCATAGATAGGGATGGAAGTGTACTTGACTATTCAAGATTAAATGATATAACTATACAGGCATGGTCCCCATTCCAGATGCCAGAGTGGAAGGGATGTTTTATCGGAAGTAGTGAGTACGAGGCACTTAACAAGAAGATGGAGGAGCTTTCTAAAAAGTACGGAGTTTCTAGTACAGTTATAGCAGCGGCGTGGATTCTTAGACATCCAGCTAAGATGCAGCTTATAACAGGAACAGCCAGTGTAGATAGACTTATGGATATTATAAAAGCAGATGACATTGCTCTTACAAGGCAGGAGTGGTATGAGTTATATCTCAGTGCAGGACATCCGTTGCCATAGAAAAAAGGTTACCCAATTTTATTTGGGTAACCTTTTTTTGTAAGAGTGCTTAACAATTGTCTTGTACTACTAATAATTTATAGGCGGGTATGTCAAGCTCTTTAGCGATGGCTAGTAATACTTCAAGGGATACAGATGTGTGTACGTTTGGCGCTTCGATATTACTCATATGGGTTCTGCTGATATTAATTTTATCTGCCAATTGGAGCTGTGTAAGACCACGTAGTTTTCTGTAATATGCAATGTTTAAACCTATTGACTTATATTCTAATGAAAAATCATTCTTCATATGACCACCTCATAATAAGTTTATATTGTACAGTTAGAATTATAAACAATGTGTGGATGTGAATATGCAAAGTACAATATTGCAAATACAAAATAGGAGTGGTATAATATTTAAAACATAAGAAAAGCAATACGGGAGGTAAGGACAATGGGTATATTAGATAAGGTTGCACAGAAAACTATGAGCGTAGGTAAGAGCGTTGCTGGTTCAGCAGCGAAGGTTGGTTCATCAGTAGTATCAACTACACAGGAACAGACTGAATTGGTTCAGTTGAAGTCGAAGGTAAATGTAATTGAGCAAGAACTCAATGCATCTTATGTAATAATAGGAAAGAGATTTGTTGATTATGTGATTGAGTCAGGGGAAATGGTAGGTATTGATATAAGTGATTTAATTCCGGTAATTGACCCTAAGTTAACAGAGAAAAAGGAACTTGAAGAAAAGATTGTAAAGCTAGAAAAGGAAGTAAAGGATAAGGCAGTACTTAGAGAAAAGCAACAGGCACAGGAGGAGTTCAACAAAGAAAAGGCAAAGCTTGATAAGGCCTTAGCAATGGATGTAATTTCGCAGGATGAATATGATAGCAAATTATCAGTGTTGCAGAAGAAACTTGATAGCTTTGAAGAGATAAGAAAAATTGAAAAACAGTATGATATGAAACTTATCACAAAGGAAGAGAAAGAAGCAAAATTAAAAGCCTTACTAGGTGAGTAATAAAGTAGATAATAGGGATGTATGATATAATCATATGTCCTTATTTTTATGGAAGGAGGTAAGCTGCGTAATAAGACATATGATATATGTCTACAATTGTATACATATTTTTGGTTAGACAGAAAAAAAGAAAGCATTGATTTCGTATGCTTTCTTTGCAAAAAAAAGAGCGCGAGACGGGGATCGAATTCTCTCCTATCTCGCAAACCATTGAAATGAAAGGAGTTTCAACATATCTTCAAAAAGTGTACTTGAAAGTGTACTTGCACGCACAAGCGCAACCCCTTGCCAGCTTGCCAGCTGGACTTCCCCTTGCGCTAGGGGGATAACGAAACCTTACGGTTTCAATTATCTTTTATTTGCAACGTGATAGCTCATGTGATACTAAAAAAGTATATAAATATTCATTTTCGTTTTGCGACTGGTGTGATAGGGTTTTACTAATCTCACCCCTACTCGTTTTATCATTCATGAAGTAATACGAGGATTGCTTCGTGTATAATAAAACTACATCATTCTATAATAAAGAAGTATAATAAAAGAATATAATACAGAATTTTGCAAAAGTCTGCGAAGTCTAGTAAATACTAGACCTCACGGACTTTTTATTTTGAGATATGCGAGTTGATATTAGTGATTGACGAGTTGATATTAGTGATTGACGAGTTGATATTAGTAAAATAGACGAGTTGATATTAGTAAAAAATATGCGTGCATTATGTGATTTTTTACTTTTATATGCTCGCTCATCTGTCATATTAACTACAAGAAACAAAAAGGAGGCTGATAATATGACAAGAGAATTAATTACACATAGCAATCTAGTAATTGCTGAAAATACTGAATTTGTGCTAATGCCTAACAGTTTAAATGAAAAAGAATTGCATATGTTGTTATTGTTAGTTGCACAAGTTAAACCAACTGATAAAAATTACAACTGGGTGTCAATGTCTTACGATACACTAATTGAACGATATAACAATAGCAACAAATACAGTATAACTTCTATTGACTCAATGAAAAAAGCTATTGACAAATTAGCAGATAAGAAATGGAAAAATGAAAACGGAGATTTTTTTCATTATGTGATAGCTGGCAAATATGATGATGTAAATAGAATTGCAAAATTAAAATTATCTGATGAAACTATATTTTTGTTTTTGATTTATGAGAAAGGTGTATTTTCAAAATATGCATATATAAAACAATTAAGAACAAAATGTGCTATTCAATTATACAGATTTTGTAATTTGAAAAAGAATTTTAATAATGCAATTTTTATCAAAATTCAAGATGCTATTAAACTGTTTTATGATGCTGAAAAGACAATTAAAACAAATGATTTTATTAGATTTCATTTAGAACCAGCAATTGCGAAAATCAATGATTTAACTGATTTACATATTGAATATGAAAAAGTATATAGCAAAAAAGACAGACGCAAAATTTCATCATTGAAATTTACAATTACAGATATGTATGCAAAATGCAAGAGTGAATATGATTATGATGATTGTTTAGAATTGTATAATGATTATCTTAATAATTTATAAAGTGAGGAGGTTGATATTATGACAAAAGAAGAAAGACTATTTAAAAAATTTATGAAAGGAACTGCAACTGATGAAGAATGTGAATTTTTAGCAAGTAAGGGTTATATAAAAAGAACTGATGATTTAATTAAAAAAGTAAAATCATTAAGTGATGATGAATTACTAGAAGAATTAGATAATTTGAATTGTATTCTTTTTGAATTATTATGTTTTGAAGATACTGAAAAAACTGAATTTGAAAGAAATGCTGAATTATCATCTGCAAGATTACAATATCAAATAACCCACAGAGAAGCATGGTTGCGAGATTTATTAGATGATGATGATGATTAAAACAACTGAAAAAGCAATTTTTTAAAATTGATTTTGATGGCGTTAGACTGGGAATTGGCAGCTAAGCTGACAAGGCGTGTAGCGCCATTTTTTTTTGTGCGTAGTGCGTGCGTGTGTGAGGGGTTCTAGGGTCTCCCTAGCCCGTGAAGTTTCGTAGAAACTTCCATAACGGGCTATGGAGGTTTTAAATTAAACCTATTTTTCGGCTGACATACTAAAAATAAAAGGGGTGGTTAGTATGGCTCATATTATGAAGTGTAAGGATATTGGTGCAATAGGAATTATTAAACATATAAACCGTGAAAATAAGAATTATGGAAATGAAGATGTTGATACTTCAAAAAGTAAAGACAATATATATTTCATTAAACGTAGTTATGAATATTATAAAAATCGTATGGAAAATGATTTATATGTTTATGGTGGTTGGAATGACAAGAACAAGGCTAAATATAATTCATTATGTTCTATTGCTGTTCATTGTCTTGATAGTTGTGAAAATGAAGAAGAATTTTTCAAGGCTTTAAATGAAATATTTAAAAAGCGTTATGGTGAGGAAAATGTTATTTGTTCGGTTGTTCATAAAGATGAAAAACGCTCACATTTGCATTTTACATTTATTCCTTGCATTTATAACGAAAAAAAGAAGAAGTATCAATTATCATATGAAAAATGTATTGCTCATAGTTTTGATTCATTTCATAGTGATTTAGAAAAAGAACTAAAAGAACAATATGATATTGATGTTAAACTAGCAGACAAAGAAAACAATGACAAATTTTATATTGATAACATTAAGGACTACAAAAAAATGAAAGACGCATTAAAATCATTAGAAACTGAAAAACAATCATTACAAAATGAAAATGCTGAACTGAAAGAGAAAAATCAATTTTTGAATAATGCTAATACAAAATTCAAAAATGATAATCTTGAATTACGAAAGCAACACACACAAATGAAAAATGAAAATCAAAAATTGATAAATGACAATAAACAATTACAAAATGAAATAGTTGAACAGCAAAACATTTTCCAAAATCTACTACTAAAAATTCAAAAAACTATGAATGTATTTTTCAAAATACAAAAGAAAGAAAAAGAAGTATTAGGTTATTCTACTCTTGATAATGATATAGCAAATTTACAAAAAGAATTTGTTGAGGCTGTAAGATAAATTTGAGTAATTTTTTTCATTGACATTTTAAGACACTATATATAGTGTTTTGATTGTATAATCAAGAACTATATATAGTGTCTTTTGCTGTCTGAAAGCTCCACAATTTCAAAACTGAGTAATTATTCACAAAGTTGTATAAAATCAATTTTTGATTGTTATGATATTATGTAAACCAACCGAGATAATATATGACAATATTTTTAAACTATAAAATGAAAGGAGCAAATGCAGAGGGAGGACATTGTAGAATGTCTATATGAATAATGAAAAAATAATTGAGTTGCAAAGTTTTCTGAGTGGAGCTAGTATTGATGATGAAGATATGTTGAATATGTATAATATGATGAAAAAAAGTAAAGTATTATCAATTCACACATTCAAAATCACACCTCCAGCCCAAAAGGGTAAAAGGTGGATGACGTACTATATTGATGAGGAGGGCAACAAAAAGAAGATTTGCAAAACAAAAGAACAAGATATATATGATATGTTATATGATATTTATTTTGTGAAGTCTGCAAAAGTGACTATTGCTGAATTGTTTGATAAATTCATTGAACGCAGAAAAATGCAAAAATTAGAGCCTGCTACAATTCAACGCTATCACGATTACTGGAACAAATATTATATCAATCATAAAATTGTGAAAAAAGATATATCTAAAATCACAACTAATGACATTGAAGAATTCTATTATTCTACAATTAAAGAATTTGAAATGACAGCAAAAGGATATTCAAATATGAGTGTGATTCTAAAAGATATATTCAAACATGCGAAAAGGGATAAGCTGATTTTATACAATGTATATGATGATATTGATATGAAATTGAATTGTTGCAAACCACAAACGAAGAAGAAGAAAACCGAGAGGGTTTATCTTCCAGCTGAAAAATCAAAACTGTTTAAAGTTATCAATGAAGAAATCAAAGACAATTCAAAAACAAATGGATATGCTATATTTTTACAATTCAAATTAGCTTTGAGAATTGGAGAATTGTCAGCGTTGAAATGGTCTGATATTGATTATGTTGAAAAAACTATACATATCCAACGAACAGAGGCACTAGGCGAAAACAGAAAACGTGTTGTTGTTGAACATGTAAAATTAAAATCTGAATTTGGAGATAGATATTTGCCACTCTCTGACTATGATATTCAGATTCTAAATCTAGTTAAGAAATTCAACGAAGAACATAAATATAATAGTGATTATATTTTCTGTAATAAAAAAGGCAGAATGACAAGCAGACAACTAGACAATTATTTGCGTACAATGTGCAACAATGCAAATATCAAAGAGAAATCAATGCACGATATAAGAAGAACTGTTGCTAGTGAGATGTACAAAAACAATGTCAATATTGAAGTTATACGAGATTTTCTTGGACATTCTGATATACAAACAACATTCGATTATATTTATGATTGCGATAGTGAAGAAACAACAAAGAAGATTATTATTAATTCATTAAATGATAACAATGCATTAGATAGTGTACTTGTGTGTACTTGTGCGTGATACTAAAAAAGAAATCGGGAAGCCTTATAAAATAAGACTTCCCAACTAATTAACAAGAGCGCGAGACGGGGATCGAACCCGCGACCCCCTCCTTGGCAAGGAGGTGCTCCACCGCTGAGCCACTCGCGCATATCTTATGAAGTTTTGTTGCTCTCTCAAGCACAAGACATATATTAGCATATGAATATGAAAGTG
>JAGBBM010000048.1 GCA_017938485.1 Lachnospiraceae bacterium | reverse complement strand
TTGCCAACAACCTGAACCATCTCACCTGGCACGAAGCCCATCTCTCTAAGACGTGTTATGACATCTTCTCTGCCAATAAATCTCTGTATAACCTTTGTTTCTCCATTAAGTGCCATTGATAATGCCATAATTCTCACCTCCTAATAGACTTGAGTTAGTAGTCCCTAACCTCATCTTTCAACCTTATGTTAGTTTAAACTAACTCGTTTGTCAATACTTTTTTTCGATTTTTTTCCACTTTGTGGAAATTGCATATTTCTAATAATCTCTTATGTTTGCATTGACTATTTATTTATGGTACTATACTTGTAATATATTTTGATATTTCTAATTTTATTACACATAGATTTATTGGGGGTATTTATGAAGATACAAGAATCAGCAGAAGACTATCTTGAAGCCATTCTTCATCTGGGACGAATCAAAGAACATGTTCGTTCTATAGATGTGGTGCATCACTTAGGCTTATCCAAGCCTAGCGTAAGTGTTTATCTCAAGAATCTTAGACTTAATGAATATATCGACATTGATAGCAACGGCTATATAACTCTTACAGATAAAGGTATGGCTATCGCTAGTAAGATTTCAGAAAGGCACGAGATATTATCCAATGTACTTATAAGCTTAGGTGTGAGCAAAGAGGTAGCCCTAGAGGACGCCTGCAAATTAGAACACGCTATAAGCGATGAAAGCTTTGAGGCATTAAAACAATACTACTTCAAACAGATAGACAAATAAAAAAACTGCCAAGATTTACTTGGCAGTTTTTTTATTTGAATCTATTTCTCCTTAGTGAAAATCATACCCTCGAAGTCAATAGTTCCTTCCTTTGCGTCATAAGGACAAGCAAGGTCTTCTCCGTCATAAGTAAGGATAATCTCATCACCCTTAACCTCACACTCACCTTCGATTGTCTCAGTCTCGTCATCATAAGTTGACTCCATAGTCATAACAAACTCATCACCATCGATTTCGATTTCCATATTGATACCGAATAAAGCATAATCAGAACATACATATGTACCGTCTGCATCTCCGCCACCAAATACGAAGAATACTAATATCAATACAACTGCGATGATAGCTACTGCACCTGCAATAAGACCGATAATCAATCCCTTCTTATTGCCAGCTGGCGCTGGAGCTGCTGCATATGCTGGAGCTGCCTGATATGGTTGCTGCATACCCATATCCATGCCCATGTTCATATCTACTGGTGCTGGTGCGCCACAGTATGGGCACGCTGGCTGACCCATAGGTATTTCATTTCCACAATTACTACAGTTCATTTTTTTTCCTCCCTTATACTAATTCTCTACATAGTAACAAGTTCATTTTAGCACGTTATCACGCAAAAGGCAATATAATATTCATCACCACCTTAGTTGAACTAGTGAAAAAAATGTGATATTATTCCCAAGGTTACCCATACAAATATAGGAGATAGAATTATATGAAATCAGTCATACACTTTATAAAAAATGAAATAGTATTTGCCATCGCACTTCTTCTGGCAATAATTTCATCATTTATAATAACACCAAGCAAAGAATACATAAGTTATATAGATTTTCGAACTCTCGCTTTGTTACTTGCCCTTATGTTGGTGGTACAAGGTTTAAAAAGCTGTGGTCTTTTTGATGCCTTAGTAGATAAGCTTCTAACATATATAAAAACCAAGAGACAGTTAGCCTTTATGCTGGTTTCCTTATGTTTTTTTACAAGTATGCTCATTACAAACGATGTAGCACTTATAACCTTTGTTCCTTTCAGTGTAATCATCTTATATCATTTGAATGATAGCAAATACAGCATATACCTTATAGTATTAGAAACTGTGGCTGCAAATCTCGGAAGTATGTTTACTCCTATAGGAAATCCACAAAACCTTTATCTTTATTCGGTTTCCGGCACAAGTCTTTTTGATTTCCTACGACTTATGCTCCCTTACACTGCTGTTTCATATTTGTTATTGCTTGTAGCAATTTTTATTATAAAACCAGATAGAATTCAAAGCACTAGCAAGGTTACCGACAATGATGGTTTAAATACAATCCAACTAATCGTATATATAATTTTATTTTTTGTTTGTATAGCAACAGTATTATCCGTATTGGATTACAGAATAATGCTTTTCATTATTCTCCTCACTATAACACTTGTAAATCATAAGCTTATTTATCGTGCCGATTACATATTACTTCTCACTTTTGTGGCATTTTTTATATTTATAGGCAATATGAAAAATATACCTGAGGTAAGCAACCTTTTAGAAAAAATCATCACAGGTAGAGAATGTATGGTATCAATCCTATCTAGTCAGGTTGTAAGCAATGTTCCGGCTGCCATGCTTCTTTCAGGCTTTACAACAAACTACGATTTACTTATTATCGGAACTAATATAGGAGGACTAGGTACTATAATCGCCTCCATGGCAAGTTTAATATCTTTTAAATTCTATGTTAAAACA
This sequence comes from Lachnospiraceae bacterium, assembly GCA_017938485.1. Classification (GTDB taxonomy): domain Bacteria; phylum Bacillota; class Clostridia; order Lachnospirales; family Lachnospiraceae; genus Coprococcus_C. The sequence continues at coordinate 55,263 of JAGBBM010000048.1, read as the reverse complement.
GAAAAAAGTAGCACAGGAAAATATATGGTCACGTTCACTGTAGTAAACCTTATATTCTTGGCTGTGCTTGTACTTTTACATGTAATATTATAAAGTGAAATCTGCAAATATATTTTCACTTTGTTCTTGTTTAGTGGTTTGATTCAAAAGGTAGTTTTTTGCTTCTAAGTGATGTCCACCCAAATCACTAAGCATATGGTCTTTGTTAGATTTTGTTATACCCCCGGACTCATTTAAAATTTCATAATACCTAAGATCATCCGGATGATTATCTAAAATAAATCTCCAAGACACATCCAGCTCTTTCCCCTTGGAATGGGCTTTTATATATTCCCTCAAAGTCCTTTTTGTCTCATAAGCGATATTATCTTCCTTGAGCAACCTTAAAAAACACAGCTTTACCTTAAGCTTCTTTTTATCCAAAACGTATGAAAGAGTGCTTTTATTTATATCCTCTTCCCCGCCTAACATCTGATTCATTGAGCCCTCAAGATCATCTTTTTTTAGATAGGCTACCAAGGCGTCATCCCATCTGGCAAACCATTCATCACTGTCCATATGTCCGTATACAAAGCCCCAATCTGGCATGTTACAAACCGCTGCAAAAAGAGCTGATTTTGCATTTTCCGTTTCATTTTCCATACAGATATTGTCTATGTTATCACTATCAGAAAACACACCTTTACCGTAGGTTACCTCTTTTGCCAGTATAACAACTTTCCTCAAATTTTTGCACTGTGCAAAGACCCAGTTATCTATTGTGGTAATGGTATTAGGAAGAATAACACCAACCAAGTCCTCACTGCCAATGAAGGCTTTTTTTCCAATAACCATAACAGGTATATCTTCATTATGGATACATATGGATTCCGGAATAGATAAAGAACTTTCACCTATATCACACTTATCCACTACAACTCTTTTTCTAACATCTCCTTGATAGAGGAATTTTTCCACAGAGTAATATATTTTATTTTTCCCAGCATTTACAACACCACAAAAATCATCCATTTATACTAACTCCAAATTACTTATAGTTTCTCTCAATTTATCCTGACGGTTTGTTATCATAAGCAGTTCACTATACTTGCTGTAATCTTCGCTGCCAAACATAGCTATAAATCTTGAGGCAATCTTACTTGCAATAAGTTCTGTAACAAGAATTAGAAGCTCCCTTTCTCCATCAAAGGAACCTGCTACAAATGTAAATATATTGTGAAGAATATCTTTAGCATCACCAACTTGTTTTTTCATATTATCAAGCTGCTCATTGTATCTTTCTTTCACATAATCCATCTCAAAAACTTCAATAGCTCGCAAGAATTTAATAACCTTTTTATGCATCATTTTTTCTTCTACAGACAGGGAGCCGGCGCTTTCAAGTTCATTTATGATGCACCCTCTCGCCTCTACACTTATCTTTATGTCCTCTGCAATATTATCCTTTGTTTTCAAATTTTTAACGGATACCAAAAGTGATTTCATATAATCTGACTCTAACAATGCATCCTTCATCTTGGAAATGACATTATCAAGCAGCATGCTTACAAGGGTAACTCTCTCATCAAAGGAGCCCTGTTTAACCTTTGTCACCACATCTTCCGAAACATTTCCCGCAAGTATTTTTTCTATATCATAATCTGCTTTATATTTGTTGTACAACTGATAATATGAGGCAAATTCCTTTACAACTTTTATATTGCGAAGATACTGGCCTATGAGATTTTCTTCTACCGAAAGCATATCTTCTTCATACATGAAAATAATATCAGAAAGGTCCTCCCAACCTCTAGCCGTAACATAGCTACGCCCCTTTGCGGTTGTCTCCATACAGTAAAAGAACTCTTTCTTAAGCTCCAAAAAACTAATTATAGAATTATGAATACCCTTATCAAGAGCATATTGCTTCCATGTCTCAAAATCCGGTTCTACAGTTATAACCTTAAGTCTGTCCATGGTTACAACATCAAATTCCCTAACAGACTTATTGTACTCTGGAGGATTACCAGCAGTAACTATAATCCATCCCTCAGGTACACTGTGCTTTCCAAAGACCTTGTACTGTAAAAACTGAAGCATAGATGGGGCTAAGGTTTCTGACACGCAGTTTATCTCATCAAGAAATAAAATGCCCTCACCAACACCACTTTTTTCCATAGTCTCATATATGGAAGCTATGATTTCGCTCATGGTGTATTCAGACACATCATACTCTTTACCACCATAGGTTTTATGCTTGATAAAGGGCAGCCCAAGAGCTGACTGTCTTGTATGATGAGTCATAGAATAAGAAACTAATGCGATACCTAACTCCTGGGCAATCTGTTCCATAATAGCTGTCTTACCGATACCTGGAGCACCCAATAAGAAAATGGGGCGCTGTCTTACCACAGGAATCTTATAATCCCCGTACTCATCTTTTTTCAGATACATATGTATAGAATTTTTAATATACTCTTTTGCTTGATTAATGTTCATTTAGTTCATCCTCCAATATAACTTCCATAGCCCATCCCGGCACTTTTTCACGATGATTATCCTCATTTAAAAAGGCAAACATAACATCGTAGGAAGGCATCCTCTCCGGATACACACCATATCCGTCAGTAAAATATATTAGTCCCTTTAAATTCTCAAATTCACCTTTTTCTATAAGCTCATCCACATATTCAAATACCGGTCTAAAATCCGTACCGCCGAAGCCTTCGAGCTTGCCAGTTCTCACAAATTCCTCAAACTCTAACGCAGAGCTTATGTGTGTATCCCTCCTAAGTTGAGCGTCACACTGAACAATGTGCAAATTAACCTTCGAAAAGAAGCTTTCTGTTTCAAGAAGTATATTATATGTTTTCTCAAGAAACTTCTTTACTATCTCACCCCTACAGGAAGCAGAAGTATCTATAGCAATAACAAATTCTTTGATTTTATTAACCTCTCTATATTCTAAGGGTTCCACAAGAGGCATGTCTCCATAAGTATCAAGACCATAGGTATAATATATGTAATCAAATTCATCATCGTTTACGGTTACCTCTTCACCTTGCACCGTAAAGGCTTTTAGAATCTCCCTATAATCATAATGCTCTTTCGTGAGTTCTTTTATATTTTGATACAAACTAACCGAGTTATTTTTATCCTTCGAAAAAGCCTCAAGTTCCGTCTTAATCCGTCTTGCCAGCTTTTCCATATCTTCTTTCCGAATATAACTTGTAGCTTCATCTTTCTCATACCACTTGTGAACATCTAGAGAAAAAATTTCTTCATATTCCTCCAAGCACTTTCCCCAAGAAGAATCGTTCAAAAATTCCTTATACAGTTTTTCTGCCGTAAAGGGTTCAACTTTTTTTGACAAACCATCTATTATCTGTTTTCTTTTTGTATCATCAGAAAGTTTAGCCTCTGGAATATCAAATTCTAAAATTATATTTTCCACAGCTATATCCGTAGCCAAATCCCAATATCTTTTTTCTAATTTCAAAGCATTAAACTCATGCATAAAAATCATATGTAACACTTCATGAAGATATAGTCTGGTAACAAGTCCAGGTTCCTTCATATAACTTTTAAGTAATATTTTAGGGTCATACAAAACTTGTTGATTGCAAGAAAAAAATCCACCACATTTTTCCTTAGGAACAAAGCTTATCATATAAAGAGGCACATCAAAAAAGCGGAATCTGACTGTCAATATATCTCTTGCCAAAGATATAATCTCTTCCGACATACTAAGCACTTGATTAAGTTTATCTTTTGATATTTGCTCTTCCATATTTTTCTCCATAATATTTAATCAAAGTATACCATATCTAATATGAATTATGCTATAATTAATGCAGATAGAAACACACTAACAAAAGACCTTTTCGAAACAAAAGGAGGTATGAATTATGAGCACAAAAAAAGAAAATGTATTCATCTTAGACCACCCTTTGATTAAACACAAGATATCTCTACTAAGAGACAAGAATACTGGCACAAATGAATTCAGAAAACTCATCGAAGAGATATCTCTTCTTATGGGCTATGAGGCCCTAAAAGATATACCTCTTACTGATGTGGAGATGGAAACACCTATAGAAACTTGTACCACTCCAGTTATGGCATGTCCAAAGCCAGCCATAGTACCTATACTCCGAGCAGGGCTAGGTATGGTAAGTGGGTTGCTTGCCCTTGTACCTACTGCAAAAGTGGGCCACATTGGATTATATAGAGACGAATTCACACATCTCCCACAGGAGTATTATTGCAAATTACCTAAGCCTATAGAGGAACGAACTATACTGGTAGTTGACCCTATGCTTGCCACAGGTGGTTCAGCTTGTGACGCTATAGATAAAATCAAAGCTTCCGGTGGAAAAACCATAAAATTTATGTCAATAATTGCAGCACCTGAAGGACTTGAAAAATTAACTTCGGCTCACCCAGACATACAAGTGTATGTAGGACAGCTAGACAGATGCTTAAATGAAAATGCATATATCTGCCCAGGTCTTGGAGATGCAGGGGACAGAATTTTTGGAACTATATAACTATACACATAATAAAACGCCAGCCTTTATAAAAGCTGGCGTTTTTTTCTACATAACTACTTTTTCAAAATCTGATGCGGGATGCTTGCACCATGGACAGATGAAATCTTCCGGTAAATCCTCACCTTCATACACATATCCACATATCTTACATTTCCAAACAGTTTTTCCCTCTGGTGTAGTACCTATCTTCTCCACCTGAGTTTTAATGTGCTTATGGTAGTAGGCATAAGTTGCGGAAGCAGTGTCATTTAACACCTCTCCACCTGTCACATCACAGATAAATAATGTGTGTGTGCCAAGATCCACCATATCATAAACAGACAATGAAAGATATGAATTAACTCCCTCTGCGATGTACATAATACCATTATCAGCCCTCTTGCAGGAGGAAATATTCTCCTTCATCCACTCCCCTGAAGTAGCACTGAATTTATCTACATCCCTTCCTGACTGGAAGCCAAAATGCTTGAACATATCAAAGCTTGCATCCTCACTTATAACCGATACATTCATAGCTTTGGTTTTTACCACCATATCATGGGTGTAATTATCCTTGTTTATAGCTACTGTCACTCTGTTAGGTGTTGACGTAACCTGGGTTGCAGTATTAATAATGCATCCATTATCCTTGTCACCATCCCTTGCTGTACATACAAAAAGACCGTAGCTTAGTTTCTCCATTACCTTTTTATCCATATGTCTACCTCCTTATAATTTATCCAAGTGCCACATCAAGTATCATCATAACAACAAAGCCTAAGGCAAAGCCTATAGTTCCGATGTTAGAATGCTCTCCTGCTGCGGACTCTGGAATAAGTTCTTCTACAACAACATATATCATTGCACCTGCCGAAAAAGCCAAAAGATATGGCATAACTCCAAGCAGATAACTAGACAACCATATAGTTAAAAGTGCCCCCAAGGGTTCAACCACACCGGACAAAGTTCCATACAAAAATGCCTTTTTCTTACCTGCACCTGATGCACAGACCGGCATAGATATAATTGCTCCCTCTGGAAAGTTTTGAACCGCAATACCTATAGTAAGTGCCATAGCTCCCATAAAGGTTATATGGGCCTCACCTGAAAGCATACCGGCAAAGGTAACACCTACTGCCATACCCTCTGGTATATTATGCAATGTAACCGCAAGAATAAGCATAGTGGATTTTTTAAGAGGTACCTGTGGTCCCTCATTCTTTTCTTCACCAAGATGTAAGTGTGGTATTATTTTATCCAGTAACAACAAGAATAATACACCGAGCATAAGTCCCACTGCTGCAGGAGCAAATGAGAGTTTACCCATTCCACTTTCTTCCGATAATTCTATGGCTGGAATAAGAAGGGACCATACTGATGCCGCAATCATTACTCCTCCTGCAAAGCCGGAAAGTGCTTTTTGTACTTTGTCGTTAAGTTGTCCCTTCATAAACAGCACACAGGCTGAGCCAAGGGCAGTTCCCAAAAAGGGAATCCATATAGCAAGCATTACCTCTTTCATAATATTATCCTCCCAAGTAATGAAATACCATCCGTAATAAGCGATACTATTCCATTTTTATCTACGTCATATTAGCATATGCAAATAATTGTTAAATGATGCTTTTTTATCCATAAAAGCTATTCTTTTCTCTGTTTGCTTCATCTGTTGGTCTTCCAATTTCAAGTTTCATAAATATCTTATATGCTCCCTATGTACTACATTTTGATACTTTGATTTTAACATAGGATATATTATAACTCAAATAAAAACGTAGTGGTAAATTGATAAGATTTCTCAATCAAAAAAATCAGCCCTTGAAATCATTTCAAGAGCTGTTCTTATACTTGCTTATTCTTTTATTAGAATGTCATCTGTACATCCTGGCGTTTTGTCTCCTCAGCCTCAAAGAACTGCTTCTGGCTGGCTCCCATAGCATTAGCAACTATACTGTTAGGGAATACAACTATCTTTGCGTTGTAAGCATTTACATTTGAGTTGTAAAGTCTTCTTGCAGCCTGAAGATGCTCCTCTACATCTGTTATAGTGTTCTGAAGCATAACGAAGTTGTTGCTTGACTTAAGCTCTGGATAGTTTTCTGCCATAATGTTAATCTGCTTTGCAACCTCATCCATATTCTTGTTAGCCATATTACGCTCGTTCATAGACATACCGCTACGAAGCTGAACTAACTGAACTAATGTTGCCTGCTCATGAGCCATATAACCCTTAACCACATCAAGCATCTTAGTAAGAGTATCGTATCTCTTTGTGAGAGCTACATCGATACCAGACTCTCCCTCTTTTACCTTAAGCTCCATAGTTTTGATACTGTTGCTTGTACCTATGTACCAAAGCACAATCACTACTATCACTGCTAAAATTGCAATTACTACACCTTCCATAATTATAAATCCTCCTTAAAATTGATTATTATATATTGGTTTATTATCATTGCTTATCTTAAGTGCATTGATTATATCTATGATAATCTGCATATCCTGTCTTCTAAGTTCAGCTTCACGTCTAAAATCTATAGGATTTTTAACATTCACGTCGAAGGCATTTATATTTGTATTAAATCCTACATGAACCTTTCCAGGAGTAAAATGTAGGGCTATATTCCCTAGGTAATCATTCAGCCTCATAACACATTCCATCATCTGTGGTGTAAGCACATAAAATGCGTCTACCGGTCTTACTGACCTAATCTTAAATTTGTCATTAAAATGTACACTCTCTACAGGTACTTTTTCATATCTAAGATTGAAACCATGTCCTTTATAGCCAAAGCTATCAGAAAACACCAAGGTGGAGGCTATGTCCTTCATATCATAATTAAAGGTAAACATCCTACCCTTAAAATGTGTATACGTGTGAGTATGTTTTCCTGATCTTACAACTCTTTTAATGGTTACATCAGACTGTTCAAAAAATACTCCGTTGTAGGTTCCGCAGATAAAGTCCTCAGAATGAAAACGATTACCTCTCTCCACAAGTCCTACAGCATTTACTGCCTGTTCCGTAAATCCTTGCTCCCAGTTAAACTGGGCATCCGGAAACCACTGTCTAAGTAATCCCACAAGAAAGTTGTTCTTGTACAGACTCTGAAACTGTTTGTAGTATTTACTCTTCTGAACGGAAGCAACAGCAATGAGCACCATAAATCCCATACCTATAACCCAAAAAAGTATTTTGAATTCATTCGGGTCGATATTTCTATTCATAGATGGGCCAAGACCAATAACTATGAATGGTAGTATAAATAAAAGAACAAAGAACATTACAAATGCACCTATGCATAAATTTCCCCAATTATTACTTTTTTGCCTGAGATGTTCAAGCTGCGAATATATATCCATCATTACACCTCATAATCTATGCAGGCCCTTGTTTTAGTATATGGTCTTACCGCACCATCCGCTACTGCTACATGGGCTGGATGAACTGCATAACCCTTAAGAGCCTCTTCACTTTCAAAAGTTGAATCAAGCATAACATCTACATTCGAAGATGGAAGAAACTCTGCTTGTACCTTTATATCCAAAAGACCTGGAATCTGTCCCATAAGACCTTCCAAACCTTTTTTTATGCCAGCTCGTATCTCCTGCTTTTTCTCCTCAGTAAACTCATCCTTTAGCTGCCATAATATAATATGCTTTACCATATTACCCCTCCTCTTTTGTACAATTTATTGTATCACATCAAGTCTTACTTAATAATCGCAAAAATCACACAATAATTCATTTTTTATTCGATTTATGGTTAATTATAACAATGATAGGATTTTTTTCAAGATTTTCTTGTCACATAATAAGCATTTTGCGTTGTTTATCTATAGATTTTATCAAGTTTTTTGCGTGTGTTTTCAGACAATATTTTAATTAGTAAAAATTTTATTAAAAAAACTTGAAAAAAAACTTGTTATTTTTCTGTTTTTCTATATAATATTTTAGAGAATATAAGGAGGACATAACTATGCCAAAAAGAACAGATATTAATAAAATACTCATTATTGGTTCCGGTCCTATCATAATCGGACAGGCATGTGAATTCGACTATTCCGGTACTCAGGCTTGTAAGGCACTCAGAAAGCTTGGTTACGAAATTGTTTTGGTTAATTCAAACCCTGCTACTATAATGACTGATCCAGAAACTGCTGATGTTACTTACATTGAACCACTTAATGTAGATAGACTTGAGCAGATTATTGCAAAGGAGCGCCCAGACGCACTTTTACCTAACTTAGGTGGACAGTCAGGATTAAACCTCTGTGAAGAGTTATACAAGGCAGGAGTTTTAGATAAATACAATGTACAGGTTATCGGTGTACAGGTAGACGCTATTGAGCGTGGCGAAGACCGTATCGAGTTTAAGAAGACTATGGATGAGCTTGGAATCGAGATGGCTCGTAGTGAGGTTGCTTACACAGTAGATGAGGCACTTGCTATTGCTGACAAACTTGGCTACCCTGTAGTTCTTCGTCCAGCATACACTATGGGTGGTGCCGGTGGCGGTCTCGTATATAATAAGGAAGAGTTAAAGACTGTATGTGCTAGAGGTCTTCAGGCATCCTTAGTTGGACAGGTTCTCGTTGAAGAGTCTATCCTAGGTTGGGAAGAGCTTGAACTTGAGATTGTTCGTGATGCAGATGGCAATATGATTACAGTATGTTTCATCGAAAACATTGACCCACTTGGAGTTCATACAGGTGATTCCTTCTGTTCTGCACCTATGCTCACTATCTCTAAGGAGTGTCAGGCAAGACTTCAGGAGCAGGCATACAAGATTGTTGAGTCAGTTCAGGTTATCGGTGGTACAAACGTACAGTTTGCTCACGACCCTGTTTCAGACCGTATCATAGTTATTGAAATAAATCCTCGTACTTCACGTTCTTCAGCACTTGCATCTAAGGCAACTGGTTTCCCAATCGCTTTAGTTTCAGCTATGCTTGCTGCAGGACTTACACTTAAAGATATTCCATGTGGTAAGTATGGTACTCTCGACAAGTACGTTCCAGATGGAGATTATGTAGTAATTAAGTTTGCTCGTTGGGCTTTCGAGAAGTTCAAGGGTGTTCAGGATAAGCTTGGTACTCAGATGCGTGCCGTTGGTGAGGTTATGAGTATCGGTAAGAACTATAAGGAAGCATTCCAGAAAGCTATAAGAAGTCTTGAGATTGGACGTTATGGTCTCGGTCACGCAAAGAACTTCGACACACTTTCTAAGGAAGAATTACTTAAGCTCCTTATCACTCCTTCAAGTGAGAGACATTTCGTTATGTATGAGGCTCTTAGAAAGGGTGCTACTAACGAAGAGATTCACGAGCTCACTAAGGTTAAGCATTACTTCATCGACCAGATGAGAGAACTTGTTATGTTAGAGGAAGAAATCCTTAAGTCTAAGGGTAGCTTACCAGCAGATGAGCTTCTTATACAAGCTAAGAAGGATGGTTTCTCAGACAAATATTTAAGTCAGCTTCTTGAAATTTCTGAGGATGACATTAGAAATAAGCGTATTGCTCTTGGTGTTGAGGAAGCTTGGGAAGGTGTTCACGTAAGCGGTACAGAGGACAGTGCTTACTACTACTCAACTTACAACGCCGAGGACAAGAACCCAGTTTCAGATAACAAGAAGATTATGATCTTAGGCGGTGGTCCTAACCGTATCGGTCAGGGTATCGAGTTCGACTACTGTTGTGTTCACGCAGCACTTGCTCTTAAGAAGCTTGGCTTTGAGACAATCATTGTAAACTGTAACCCAGAGACAGTTTCAACAGATTATGATACTTCAGATAAGTTATACTTTGAGCCTCTTACACTTGAAGATGTTCTTAGTATTTACAATAAGGAGAAGCCACTTGGTGTTATCGCACAGTTCGGTGGTCAGACTCCACTTAACCTTGCAGCAGACCTCGAGAAGAACGGTGTTAAGATTCTTGGAACTTCACCTTCTGTTATCGACCTTGCAGAGGATAGAGACTTGTTCCGTGAGATGATGGAGAAACTTGAGATTCCTATGCCAGAGTCAGGTATGGCTGTTAACTTCGAGGAAGCTAGAGATATTGCAAATAAGATTGGTTACCCTGTTATGGTTCGTCCTTCTTACGTTCTTGGCGGACGTGGTATGGAAGTTGTATACGATGAGGAGGCACTCCAGGGATACATGGCAGCTGCTGTTGGTGTAACTCCAGACAGACCTATCCTTATAGATAGATTCCTCAACCACGCTCTTGAGTGTGAGGCAGATGCTATAAGTGATGGTACTCACGCATTTGTTCCAGCTGTTATGGAGCATATCGAGCTTGCAGGTGTTCACTCAGGTGACTCAGCTTGTATCATTCCTTCAGTTCACATTTCTGAGGAGAATGTTAAGACTATAAAAGAATACACTAGAAAGATTGCAGAAGAAATGCACGTTAAGGGTCTTATGAACATGCAGTATGCAATCGAGAATGGCAAAGTATACGTGCTCGAGGCAAACCCAAGAGCATCACGTACAGTACCTCTTGTATCAAAGGTATGTAACATCCGTATGGTACCACTTGCTACTGAGATTATCACTTCAGAGCTTACAGGTAACCCATCACCAGTTCCAGCTCTTAAGGAGCAGAACATTCCTAACTATGGTGTAAAGGAAGCTGCATTCCCATTCAATATGTTCCAGGAGGTTGACCCAGTTCTTGGACCAGAGATGCGTTCAACAGGTGAGGTACTTGGACTTTCTCCTTCATATGGTGAAGCTTTCTTCAAGGCTCAAGAGGGTGTTGGTTCAAAGCTTCCACTTGAGGGTACAGTTCTTATATCAGTCAACCGCAAGGATAAGGCAGAGGTTGTTGACGTAGCCAGAAAGCTTGCAGACAACGGATTTAAGATTAGAGCAACTGGCAACACCTACGAAGTAATTACTGCTGCTGGCATTCCTGCTGAAAAGATTAAAAAGGTTTCTGAGGGCCGTCCAAATACATTAGATGCTATCACAAACGGAGAGATTGACCTTATCATCAACTCACCAGTTGGCAAGGACAGTGTAAATGATGACAGTTACCTTAGAAAGGCAGCAATAAAGGCTAGAGTTCCTTATATGACTACTATCGCAGCAGCTAAGGCTACAGCATCAGGTATTCAGTATGTAAGAACTCACGAAGCTAATGAAGTTAAGAGCTTACAGGAGCTTCACGCAGAGATTACGGACAAATAAGATATACAAATTCTTATATTCAATTCATAAAATAAACCAGCACCATATGTTATCATCTTGTTGATGTACACATGGTGCTGGTTTTATATTTGCTTATGAGGTGATATTATTCCTCTTCCTCCTCCCAAAAAGGAATAACCATGTTTTCCAGAGCTCTTCTAAGCTGAGGATTGTGAATGACAAAGTGTATTGCTGGAGCCTTGTTTTTGGATATAATTACCCACTTTTCTTCGAGGATTCTAATCTGTATATTTTTGAAAGAATATTTGCTATTTATTTTAACAGTATAGTTGCTGTTTTGTTTTTCGAATTCATGTGTCTGCTTCAGGTGTTCAAGATATTCTTCATAAGTATATACAATATCCTTTTCGTAAAATAATCCTGCCAATGGCAAAATCATAGGCTGTTCCTTAAATTCCACTTCCTTTATATCAGGCACTTCATCAACTACGCATCTATTTGATAAAATATTTTCATATACTTCTCTTTGATATTTTACATACTCTATAATGTTTTTCTTATCAGTCTCATCAACATCATTGTGACTTAATATCTTTAAGAGCAACTCTTCTGTAAGAGTATATAAAGGCAAAGCCGAAAGAATAGATTTTCTATTACCGGATGCCATTTTATCCTTTTCCATAAATGCCTCAAAGGCATCCCTTGTTTCAATGCGATATATATCCATAAGAGGATGGGCTTTTGATAGTAAATCCAATGCCCTTTGTCTATAATAAGCCATCTCTGTTTTATTCTTAGTCAGATACATTTTGCCATTTTCGTGATAGTCCATAATACACTCCCCTGAAAGGGCCGCTGCACCACTGGAATACAAAAAATGTCCAAACAGCTTGTTATGTGCTTCCTTTAAATAGTATGGTGATATCTGTCCTGTCATATACATAGGTATCCACCCCTCAAGTCCCATCATCATCTCATCAAAAGGGCGATTAACATTGTGTATGAAATTGATATGCAAGCCTTTTTTTAGAGTTAAGGCTACGGCAAATATATACTTTTTCATAAAATCACTTCCATTTGCCTTATCAGCCATAGGTGTATCATCATTGGCAATGAGATCCTCCATTGACTTAGATAAAACTGTAGCCTTGAAAAAATCCAATGTAGCCTCGCACATCTCCTCTACTCCATAGTAATTTTTAGATGTAGGTAACTGAAAAGGCATAGTCGGTACCTTTAACTCATCGAAATGTATACTGCGGATAAACTCATTTAAATCAAATTCATCCAGCTTATTTAAGAAGGGGACCACTACATCTTCCTTTATCCCCCCCTCTCCATAGGCAAGCCATTTAACCAGACTTTTTATATATATTGTATCATCCATAGCATCTTCATTCTTTATATCCATCAATCTTCTAAGAACTGCTTTATCCTCAGATGAACTATGATTTATAATGTACTTTGACACATTTTCAGAAAACCCCTGAGGATCCGCCGGTCTTCTCTGTCCGTTTCTTATACGGGAAATATAAGAACTGTCAAAATTCAAAAAGCGAGATAAATCTGACACGTTAATGGAAAGCATATTGAGCAGCCTATCAAAATTCACCTGAAATTTATCATAAGGAAATATCTGTTCCTCTATACATAAAGCCAACTCCTTTTTAACCATCTCCTCTGTATATTCCCTGTTATTTTTTTCAGTCGCAAGTGATACAATCCCCTTAACAAGCTGTCCAAACTGCATTGAATCAATCTTAGGCACTCGACTTCCTTCTCTATACCTGCTTATGACAGAAGCTGACAATCCAGATGCCTCTGTAAGCTCCTTGGCAGTACAATTTAATTCAGACATATATCCGTTTAGTTTTTCGCTAAAAGTCATAAAACCGTCTCCCTTAATACAAATTTATCTAGCATAAGTTTAACATAAATTGACGGTTTATAGGTGTAATTTTCCAGAAATGTCATTGACAATTCTGGAAAGTCTATTTTGATAATACAAAAAATATCTTACAATTTATTATGTATTATTTACATCTTAAAAAAAAAAAAAAGAAAGGCGGAATGCACTATGCAAAGAAAGAAAACACTTGCAAAATTGATTTGTTCTCTTATAATTTTTTCGTTAGTTCTTGGAACAATCAATCTGCAGCCATTAGCAGAAGAAAGCTCCGGAGAAATGACTTATACAGTGAACTTCGGTGCCGGAAGCTGGACTATTGGAGATGTTACTGTTACTACTGATAAAACAGGTGAAATATCCTTATCTGAAGATGATGTTATTACTTTAACAAACTTTGACCCGGAAACTATGGAAATATGGGTAAGAGGGGCAGATGATTTTTCCACCTCATTGACAGCAACTGACGGAAAAACCACTTTATCCACAAGAGCTAATGCAGGTGAAGGGGGTTTAGCAGATACACTAACCTTCGAAATTATTTCATCCAATACCCTGACACGCTATGTAGATTTTGGTACCGGAAGCTGGACTATTGGGGATGTGACTGTTACTACTGATATGAAAGGTGAAATATCCTTATCTGAAGATGATGTTATTACTTTAACAGGCTTTGACCCGGAAACTATGGAAGTACGCGTAAGCGCTGATGATGGTTTTTACGAAACCCTCACTGTGAATGATAACCAGACATCTCTTGCAAACAGAAATTTCGAGGGCTTTCCTGATTTAACAATTGTTTTTTACATAGTAGAAAAAAAAGCAGTGAACGAATATTACATAGACTTCGGCGAAGGAAGCTGGACTATAGGGGATGAAACCGTAACTGTTCCCGAAGAACTTTTAGACGGTCCAAAACCATTCTTAGATACTGACCATATTGGTATAATTGGCTTTAATCCTGAAACTATGGATGCCGTTGTCACAACTACCGATGGCTTTGATATTTATCTTTCCGTAGTAGATGAGTTTGGCACCATAAATCTTGTTTCTGCTAATGTTGAGTTACCTCCTGCGGGGGATAGCTTCACGTTTTCAGTTAGAGAAAAAGTTTTCGGCAACCAATATTACATAAACTTCGGTACCGGAAAATGGACTATAGATGGCACTACAGTAGAAGTAGCTGAGCTTTCCGGCAATATACCATTTTTAGATACTGACCCTATCTTCATCGAAGGTTTTAATCCTGAAACCATGTTTGCAACTCTTACTGCAAATGATGGCTATACACTGTACCTTATTGTAGAAGACGGTTTTACAACCCTTGCTTCTACTGAGAATGAGGAATTGCTCCCTCCTGCAGGGGATAGCTTAACATTCTCTATAGTAAAAAAATACACTGTGGATTGCGACGGAAGCTGGACCTTTGGAGACACAACTGTATCCATAACCGGTATGCCCGAGCCAGGCAGTTACACAATAACAGATAAAGATATTATACCTTTAACTAATTTTAACCCGGATACTATGGAAGCATGGGTTGTTGGAGAAAATGATTTTGAAGCTATGCTAACTGTAACAAACAATCAAACAAGCTTGTCAAATTTAGCAACCTCCGGTGTTGTTCTTCCTAACAAACTTAGTTTTGTTATAAGACCAGTTGTTACAAACACAACCTCAAGCGAAGATAACGCATGTAATGCAGTTTTAGACGAAACCGGTAACGATTTAGTTGAAAAGCTTCTTACAGAAGAAGAAATTAATCGTCTGGAAAACGGAGAAGAAATTAAGGTTTATATGGAAGTGGAAGACATATCTTCCACAGTATCATCCGAAGATAAGTCTATCGTGACCTCTGTACAAAAGGATGCTGCTATAGGCATGTATCTGGATATTGATCTTATTAAAAAAATCGGCAATGATGCACCATCAAATATTACAGAAACAAATGGTGCAATTAAAATTACTTTGGAGTTACCAGCCACACTTATAAACAAAGACTCTTCCATATCAAGAACATATCAAATGATTAGAGTCCACGAAGGTATTGCAACTATACTTCCTTGTGCATATGACGCAGCAACTGGTTTAGTTTCCTTTGAAACCGACCAATTTTCAACCTATGCACTTATATATACAGACAAACAAACCACAAGCGAAAGCGCCAAGGTTGAAGAAAATATATCAAACAACAAGGAACCTTTAAAGGATGACCCGGTTACAACTGACCCAGTACCTTCAACAGGTGATTATACTAATATTACTTTATGTTTTATATTCTTATTACTTAGTGGAATTGCTATATTTTGTTTTTCCAAAAAAATATTTAAAAATGGAATGTAAATATTCTCGAAAGAAGTGAGTAGCCATTCACCTGTTGGTGATGCCTATGAAGAATTTCGATTTTAAAGATTTAATGTCTTTTGCGACGTTCCTTATAGCCTTACTTACATTCATTTTTATAAACTGTAAATAACGAAAAAACCTTCCCTGTACTTTGATCGGTCGGGAAGGTTTTTTCCACAAAAACGGTCAACCACACTGTGGCGATTGCCTTCTATAATTATATTGTATCAACTTTCTAGCAATTTACAATAAAAATTTTCAGTAATATTTTTTCATCACACATAAAACTCCTCACCCGTATCAAGACATATACACCCTAACCTACTACCTTCATCTATACAAGCACACCCGCAATCAATAGCTATATGATTATTCGCCTTGTATATCTTATCCTGCCCCTCATTTCCCTCTATGCATCTAGTGGGGAGATGTCCTGTAACAAGATGCTTGTCTTGGAAGTAAACCCTATCATAGTCTGGAGTTTCAAAAATCATCTCACTTATGTGATACCCCTCCAATGGTCGTTCTGGTGAAAAATTACTAAGTCCCGCATGCACTAAAATATAATCCTTTCCGTTTACAGACACTTCCTCGTAGGAAGAAAATTCTTCAAGATACTCTATTATATCCTCTTTTTCCTCCGGGTTAAGCTTATGAAATTCGTCTATAGTAGCCTGTCCACCTACGTTTTGCCATTCTAGAAGTCCCTGTATGACTCCTTCGTTAAGCTTTGCAATACTTTCCTCAGTTATCTCTTGATTTAGAAATTTAAGACAGTTTATAGCCATATACTCATGATTTCCTATAATGGGAATAATGTTGTAATGCATCATCATATCCTGGAGTATCTTTATACCGCCCGTTCCTCGGTCTACCACATCCCCTAAGACATATAAGGTATCTTCCTCGGAAAGATTAATCTTTTCCAGTAACTTAATATATCCCTCATAGTTCCCATGAATATCAGATACACAATAAGTCATATAGCAACACTCCTTTTATATAAAAATAAAACAATACCCGCAATATTACTTATTCTACATTTTTTGGTAGAAACCTTTTTTATATATCTTTTTCTTTTTTAAATTGTTTTTATGTTACAGTGCATTGCGTAGCAAGACTTATTATGTTATACTACATGTGTACATTTTAATAGTTAGTGGATGCGATTTTTTAGATTGCCCTCTAGTACATAAGGGGGTGATGCCCTATGAACACAATAGAAATCTTAACTCTGTTGCTAGTAATTTTTGCGGCGTTATCATATATAGATAATCATAACAAAAAGAAATAAGCATCCTCTACCGCCTAAAGTGTAGGATGCCTATCTCTAAAAATATTCTCCACTGAGGGCAATCAGAAATCAATTCCTGATTACTTTCTATCTAAAGTGTACCATTAAGGGCTTGAGAAATCAAGTCCTTTTTGCGTGCTTATAAAAACATTAAACCGTCATATTATATCCTTCCTCGGTAGTTTCCTCCTCACTACCACAAAACATACTACATGAGCTAAGAATGTAAGTATCCAGGTAATAGGATATGTTATATACACCATCTCTATAGTATGGAACTTTGGTATCTGGAATACTGTGGCAATCCAAACAAGTCTAAGTCCACAAGCTCCAATAAGGGAAACTATCATAGGCATAATGGCATATCCAAGACCCCTAAGGGAACCTACCATAACATCCATCATACCGCAGAGGAAATACAATGTTACTATATATTTAAGACGAATCATACCTGCGTCAATAACTGCTTCACTTCCCGAATAAAGGCCAAGCAGAGGTTCGCCAAATGCTACAACCAAAAGTCCCATAGAAAGTCCAACTATAACCACATAAAGCTGTGACACATAAAGTATCTTATTAATTCTACTGTATTTGCCAGCACCCATATTCTGGCTGGTAAAAGATATGGCAGCCTGATGAAATGCATTCATAGCCATATATACAAATCCCTCTATATTGCCCGCAGCTGAGTTTCCCGCCACAATAGTTTCACCAAATCCATTTACGGATGACTGGATAACTACATTGGAAAGGGAAAACAATACTCCCTGAAATCCCGCTGGAAGTCCCACTTGGAGTATCTTAAAAAAGTTTCCTCTATCAATCCTTAAGCACCTTAAATCCAGATGTATGGCACCAGTCTCTTTTATGAGACATCTAAGTACCAGCACAGCTGAAATGCACTGTGATATAACTGTAGCAAGAGCTACTCCCGCCACATCCATATCATACTTTATAACAAACAAAAGATTAAGCCCTACATTTACAACGCCGGAAAAAAGCAGATAATAAAGTGGTCGCTTTGTATCTCCCACTGCTCTAAGTATGGCCGCACCAAAGTTATATACCATGGTTGCTGTCATTCCCATAAAATATATTTTAAGATAAGTTGCAGCAAGGTCTAAAACCTCTTTTGGTGTATCCATCCATATAAGAAATTGTCTAGTTCCTATCACTCCCACCACAGTAAGTATAAGACCACTAATTATACTTATAGTAATAACTGTGTGTACGGCTTTCCTTAAATCATCCTTTTCCTTTGCCCCATAATAGTGAGCAACCAGCACATTGGCACCAACTGAAAGCCCCACAAACAGATTCGTAAGCAAATTGATTAATGATGTGGTTGAACCAACTGCAGCCAGAGAGTTATCTCCCGCATATCTTCCTACAACAACTATATCCGCTGCATTAAAAAGCAGCTGCAATATACTTGAAAACATAAGTGGAACCGCAAAAAGTAACATCTTCTTTAATATAGAACCACTGCACATATCTATCTCATATTTACTTTTATTCGCCCTATACCTAGACATACCAATCACCTCTTCCTGTTGTATGTTTTACTCCTTTTCCCCAAAAAATGCAAGAAAAACCTATAGTACAGATAATTGGGGATTATTATTCTTTTCATGATTATTGTGAATATCTATATCAGGGGTATATTTATTTTGCTGTTGAAATAATCTTGATATCTCACATAAAGCACCCCCTATGATGTTTGATTATCCGCGCGAGTTCCAAAACTCGCAATCACCAAAATCTAGGGATAAAAAATAAGTATATATGTTAGCAAACCGTTTGCGAACGCGGGTCCTTAGGCTTTTCAAGCCTTAGTACCCTTGCGTGAGCAAAGAGCGCGAGCGCGTTTGCACAACATATATACTTATTTTTTATCCCTAGATTTTGCTCATTGCTCAAACAGTTGGAACTCGGGGGATTTCATCATAGGGGGTAGCTTTATGGATATATCTAAGATTTTTTCAAAGGCAAAATAAATATACCCCTGATATTAGATATTCTAACACTATGGATAGAAATATAATAATCCCCAATTATCTGTACTATATGGTTTGTGGTTTTCTTTTGCGGAAAAGGATAAAACATACTGCACTTACAGCCATAAGGATTGGGTAGTACATGTATGGGATGATATCGTATGGTGTAAGGCCTGTAAGAGCCGCCGCAGAGAGCAATTGAGCACCATAAGGTATAAGACCTTGCCCTACGGAGCTAAAAATGTCTAAAAGGGACGCCGAACGGGTTGCAGGCACCTCATATTCGTTGCTAATCTCCTTTGCGATTGGACCAGCCATAACAATAGCTACTGTATTATTTGCAGTACAGCAATCTACGGAAAGTGCAAGAGTGGCAATACCGAGTTCTGCCCCTTTGCTACCTTTAGCCATCTTCCTTATGATATTAAGTATAAACTGAATTCCACCATATTCTTTTACTAGAGAAACAATACAAGCTACCACAATAGATATAACAGTTATATCATACATGCCTGTAACACCGCCGCCTACAACAGTAAAAATCTGATTAATAGCAAACGCATCTGTGGCAACACCAACAATAAGAGATAACACTATACCACCTATAAGGACAACAAATACATTTATACCGATAAGAGCCCCTACAAGAACCAGCATATAAGGAATAACTTTGACTACATCATATGACAATTCCTCTTCCAGGGAGAAATCTCCATTTCTTGTTACAAAGAAAAATATAATCACAGTGATAATAGCTGCAGGAATTACAATTAAAAAGTTTTCCTTAAACTTATCCTTCATCTCACAGCCCTGAGTCTTTACTGCTGCTATAGTTGTATCCGATATCATGGAAAGATTATCTCCAAACATGGCGCCACACACAACTGCACCTATACATATAGCCATATCAAATCCTGTTTTTTCACTTATCTCTACAGCTATCGGAGCGAGAGCAGATATAGTTCCCATAGAAGTACCCATAGAAACAGATATAAAACAGCCAATACCAAATAATCCTACCACTGCAATCTCTGGTGGAAGAAGAGATAGTCCAAGATTAACCGCGCTTTCCGCTCCTCCTGCTGCAGTTACAGCACCGGAAAATCCACCTGCGCAAAGGAATATAAGGCACATAGTGATGATATTTTCATCGCCAACCCCTTTTGCAACTACACCGATTTTGTCATTAAAAGAGAGTTCTCTGTTCTGTATAAATGCTACCGTAAGAGCAATCAAAAAAGCCACAATTGCCGGCATAGAATAAAAATCCTTAGTTACAATACCTGCCCCTAAAAAAATCACTAAAAATACACCAATTGGTAGCAGAGCTATAGCTCTACCTTTTTCAAAATTCTTAATATTTCCTTCCATTATGTTCCCCTTTTCTAATACTTCCAAAGTATACTGAATATTTTTATTTCACTATGTAATATACTATCACAAGGAGGCACTAAATTAAAGAAAACTTTGCATTATCCGCTATAAAATATTTGTGCAACCTTTTTATCTATGATAAAATATTATGGTAGTAAATAGTTTAAACAATTGCTTTATGTACCAAAAGGAGTATTCTATGAGAACCATGCATAAAATACGCAACAAATTTATATTGTATATAACTTTATGTTTTATACTAATCTTTTCAACTCTAGTTTCCAATATTAGGCCTGCCCAGGCATTCTTCGAAAAAAAAGAAACTTCCTACGTTATCACCATATACAATGATCAAAACGGACTTCCAACTGGTGAGGCCAATACCATCCTTCAAACTACTGACGGATACATATGGATTGGTAGCTACGGAGGTCTTATCAGATATGACGGCACCCAGTTCACCAATTACAGTTTAAATGGCTCAATAAACTCTTCCTCTATCCGTTCTCTGTACGAGGATAGCCAGGGAAGACTTTGGATTGGAACCAATGACAAGGGTGTGATTCTTCTTGAAAACAACGAATTCACCACCATAGAAAGTCCAGATGACTACTCTTTCTTATGTATTCGTGATTTTACTGAAACCAGTGATGGCACTATATACCTTGCATCAAACTCTGGTATTGCTTATATAAAGGATAATCAAATCATTCCTATATCTGACCCTGATGTTCTCGGGCAGACTGTTTACAATCTTGATACAGACTGCTATGACAAAATATGGTTTGCTATGGTTTCAGACCAGGGCGGTGTTTTAGATAAGAATCAGGATGTCCATATATATGCTTCTGAAGCATTCTTCAACAACGAAAAAATCTACAGTGTTGCCTGTTATGAAGACAAAGTCTACTGGGGCTCTAACTCTAATATTTACGCGGAAGTAACTTTAAATGGAGACGGTATATCTCCAATAGACTTCGATATTACATACTATGATACAGACATTGTATCCACCCACAACAAGATAAACATATCTAAGGACGGAGATATTTTAATAAGTGGACTTAACGGATTTTATATCAAGAACTACAAAGGTGTAGAAACCGTATTTGACGAGGAAAGCGCAGCATCCTCCGTTAACTGGGCCTACAAGGATTTGGAAGGCAATTTATGGCTTGCTTCATCTAGTACAGGTGTAACAAAATATACCCTTGGATATTTCTACAATACCAATACCAATTCCGGATTAGAAGGAATAGATTTAAACACTATCACAAAAGCTGATGATATGTATTACATAGGCTCAGATGACCAACTCTACATCTGTGATTCCAACTGGAATCAAATTGAAAATGAACTCACAGAAGCTCTAGCAGGGATAAGAATCAGACACATAATTACAGATTCAAAAGGAACTGTATGGTTTGCAACCTACGCAGGTGTATATAACTACAACCCGAAAACTAAGGATATAACTATCTACACTACAGAAAATGGTCTTATAAATGACCGTGCCAGAGTATTGCTTGAACTTCAGGATGGCAATATAGCGGTCGGAACCCAAGCCGGTATAAGCTTTATTGGCAGAGGAAAGGTCCTTGAAAGCTACGACCACGAAGATGGTCTTGTTAATCCAGCTATACTATGTATGCTTCAGGCTGAAGACGGAACCCTTCTTTGCGGTAGTGATGGAGATGGAATTTACGCAATCAAGGATGACTCTATAACCAATCATGGTTTCACTGAAGGTTTAGAGGAAGGCGTCGTACTTCGTATGATAAAAAGTAAAGGCGAAGAGGGCTATTTTGTCAGCGCCGGAAGTAGCCTTTACTACTGGAACGATGTAGAAAATACCTTCAAAAAGCTTACCAACTGGGATAAGGGAGCTGGAAGTGTATTTGATATGTACGACAAAAATGGATATATCTGGATGCTTCAAAACAATGGTGTCCTTGCAGTAAACAAGGAGCAGCTCATCCACGATATTCCTGCGGAAACCATAGCCTACAGCTTCACTCACGGACTTACAGGCTCTCTAAATGCCAACACCTGGCACTATCTTGAGGATGACGAAAATCTATATATGGTTACCAGAAGTGGTGTTTGCATCTTCTACTTTACGGAAATAAAAAATTCCAACCCAAAGGGAATTATAAGTAGCGTGATTGTTGATGATGTAATGTACGATAATCCTACAAAGATTAATGTTACAAGTGATGCCAACCGTATAACCATAAACTTTTCTGAGTTGTCCTTCTCTGGAACATCTACACTTAAGATGTCCTATATGTTAGAAGGCTTTGACACAGAAAAAACCATGGTTACCACCGACCAAAGTCAAAGCATAAGTTACACTAACCTTCCTGGTGGAGATTATACATTTATACTTGATATATATGACTCTCACAATCCCAACGTAAAGGAACGTTATACTGTAGAGATTCACAAAGAAAAGAAGCTTACCGAATGTCCACCGTTCTGGGTTACTATAGTGCTTATATTGCTTATTATTTCAGGCTACATTATACACTACATATCCAGAAGAAAGATTCGTAAGCTCCAACGACATAAGAAAGAATATCAGGATATACTCGACCAATCTCTTAAGACCTTTGCGAAGACTATTGATGCAAAGGACCCTTACACCAACGGTCACTCCATAAGAGTTGCTATGTACTCAAGAGAACTGGCAAAACGTATGGGATTATCCGAGTGGGAACAGGAACGAATCTACTATGTTGCCTTACTCCATGACATAGGAAAAATCGGTATACCAGACAATATACTCAATAAACCGGGCAAGCTTTCAAATGCAGAGATGAAAATCATTCAGACCCATCCTGCTATCGGTGGTGAGATATTAAAAGACTTTACAGCTCTTCCTAATATCTCTGAGGGTGCCAAATACCACCACGAAAGATATGACGGAACAGGCTACTGCGAGGGTAAAGCTGGCGAGGATATACCACTTGTTGCCCGTATAATCGGTGTAGCAGATACCTATGATGCTATGTCCAGCCACCGTTGCTACAGAAGAGCCCTCTCAGAAGATATAATCGTAAGCGAGCTCAAGAAGGGTTCAGGTACTCAGCTAGACCCTGAAATTGTTGCCATCATGCTTGATATGATTGAGGAAAAGAGTGTTCCTTATACTATAGAATAAAATATTTTTGACACCTTTTACAAAAACATTTTCACTATGGTTTTAAAATAAAAAAAATTTCACAAAATTGTAGAAAATGCAAAAAAGGAAATTGTCAACAAGAAGGATTTGTGATAAAGTAAATTTCGTGGTATTTATACCAACACTTTTATATAAGGGAGATAACAAACATGGAGAAAATTTACGAGGGAAAAACTAAAGACGTTTATAAACTTGACAACGGTAACGTAATGTTAAAGTTCAAGGATGATTGTACCGGCAAGGACGGCGTTTTTGATCCAGGCGAGAACTCAGTTGGACTTACTATCGAGGGTATCGGTAAGGCTAACCTTGAGACTTCTATTCACTACTTTGAGTTATTAAAGGCTGCAGGCGTTAAGACTCACTACGTTAGTGCTAACTTAGAAGACGCTACTATGGAAGTTCTTCCTGCTACAGTTTTCGGTCACGGACTTGAGGTTATCTGTCGTCTTGTTGCTACAGGAAGCTTCATCAGAAGATATGGTGAGTATATCGAAGATGGTACTGTTTTAGAAGGTGGCTATGTTGAGTGTACATTCAAGAATGACGCTTTAGGCGATCCACTTGTAACAGGTGAAGGTCTTGCAGCACTTGGAGTTATGACTCCTGCTATGTTCGAGAGCATGAAGGAGCAGACACTTAAGATTACTAAGGTTGTTGCTGACGACTTAAAGTCAATCGGTCTTGATCTCTGGGATATCAAGTTTGAGTTCGGTTACAACAACGACGAGGTTATCTTAATCGACGAAATCGCATCCGGTAACATGAGAGTATACAAGGACGGCAAGATTGTTGATCCTGTTGAGCTCACTAAGTTGATTAATAATAGATAATTTTATAAGAAAAGCCGTAGGCAGATGCCTACGGCTTTTTTATTTCACTCATTCTCTTTACCAATTCACATCAATCTTTACAATCACAATACTACAATACATTCTGAAGGAAATAATTACCTGATAATAAGGAATTAAGTGCAACTTTGTCAAACACCTCAAGCCCCAGTGTTCTAAGTAATAATGGTAATAGAAATATAACAACAGATACTATAATGGTGATATTGGTACTTCTTACCTTTTTTCCTATGCCAATCATTATTATACAAATCAGATAATAAGCTATCAACCTGATTAGATGTACAAGGCAGACATATCCGAATATACTTAAATTCCCTCCTACATATTCTAATCGCATTATACTTGCTGAATTAGCATGGGACTGTGTCAGCCCATAGTTTTTATATACCCATAGCAATTCAGGCAAATACACTATTATATATACAAAACCTACATATATATGCATAATGCATCTCTTTACAACCTTTAATCTGTCATAATTTTTACATATTTTCATTATAGGTTGAATGTTATATTTGTAATCCTCCACATACATAAATGACACTCCTATGATAATTGCTATCACAACTAACATAGCATTATTCATGTCGTATTTATAATTAGCTCCGCCAAACAAATAGTTCCAGCCTGTATCATATATTATTTCTAGATTAGCTTCATCTGATTGTGACAAATAATCTATATATTTCTTGCATCTAAGCAGAGGTATCTCTCTATCTAATTCCTTTGAAATTCGTTCTACCTCATATTCATATTTTGTACTGGATATATTTTTAGCATTATACTCCTGTTCCCAATAATACCACTGGTTTTTTAAATCTTCCATATAGGCTATTTCATCATTTATGTAATTTATTTTTTCCTCAGTCAGTTCCCCCTCTATCTGTTTAATATAGCCTCTATAAAATATCTCATTAATATTTTCTACTTTTTCCTTCTGTCCATATGCGACAAGCTGTAGCACGCATAAAAAAAGCACAATGCCAATCACTTTATATCCAAGCATTATTTTTTCTGATTCAATAAAAAATAAATTACCTACCTTATGCCTACGTCTTCTTCCTTTTGACAACCTTATATTCTTATATTCCATATCTATTCTTGAAAAAATATACACCGAACATAATAAAAGAAGAACAATGGCACATAACAATATTATTCCATCTACTATTGTAGATGAAACCGCATTATTAAAAAGATTATAATTGTAATACCCAAAATGTTCCGACGGATTGAGCAAATGTGGCAAACTCAAATGGCACAAAAAAACTAATCTAGCTGTCTTGCCAATAGAAAAAACAACCAATTGGGTTACAATGAAAAAAATTATATATATGTAAAGAACAACTTCATTACTCGCAACATAGGCACACAGAGAAATCACCGTAACCACAATCATGCACACAAACAATCTATGAATAAAATTTATTACCAGAAATTCAAGTATATTTAGCTTTAACGCACAATTGGAATAATCTAACAGTGACTGTATGGGTGCAGAAAAATCTATGTCACCATATATAATCAATCCCATTACTATATTGGATATATATGATGCGAAACAAAACAAAGTTGCAAAGGAAAATACAGCAGTAATTTTTGCAAAAGCATACTTTTTACTGCCATTTGAAGTGGCTCTAGTTAGTGATAGTATCTCATTCTTTTTATCTTTAATTACCACCTCATTGATTCCAATTATGATTATAAGTAACAGCAATATATCTGTACTAGCAAAGCTAATTGCCTTTTCCATACCATAACCACCTACGAATTTAGGTGTAATATTCTTCATAGCAGTAAAATCATATAAGGTTTTCTTTGAATTGTTTATGGAAAATTCATTTTGAAATATAGAAAAATCTCCATATCCCTTTGCGTTATCTATGGTTTTCTCAACATAATCTGAATAAAGTAATACAGACATATACTCATCAAATATTTCTTTATACGCCTCAGAATCCGTATATTCTATGTCTCCAAATTCCATTTCACTTAAAAGCTTGGATTTAATGTGTACATACTCATCTGAAGATATATCATCTACAGAACATGAAATAATCATTAAAGCTACATTTACAAGCAAAAGCACCAATGATACCATCAATAATTTGTAATTTCCAAATAATCTATGAGTTTCCGCTTTGATGAGTTTAATCATTTGTTACATACCTCCAAAAACACTTAAATACACATCCTCTAAGGTTGGTTCTACATTTACTGGGTTTTCAGCCACAATTTCATGGGCTACCACTCTTAGTAATGTTTTATCTCCGTGTCTTATTGCACTTGATACCATATTATTTTTTATGTACTCACCGGCTTTTTCTGTATCAACATAAAACTCCCAAACCTGACCACGTAGCTTATCCAACAACTTGGCTGGTGAGGACTTTTCAATTAGATTTCCATTTTTTAGTAATATTATCTCGTCAGCTATAAATTCAATATCCTGAACCACATGAGTTGCAATCAATATTATTTTATCTTTTGAATTTTCAGCTATAAGATTTCTGGCATGTATCCTTTCTTTGGGGTCTAAGCCTGCTGTTGGCTCATCAAATATAACTATTCGTGGATTTCCAAGAAAAGCCTGCGCAATCAATAGTCTTTGCTTCATACCACCAGAATAACTACCAATTTTATTATCTAATTCTTCTATGAGATTAACCTTATCAGCCATATACTCTATTTCATCTGACAGAACTTTTTTATCTATTCCCTTTAATATTCCCATATAGTTTAAAAACTTACGACCCGTAAAAAAAGGAAATATTTCCTGCTGTTGTGGCATATATCCAATCATACCTTTATATTCTGATTTAATATCCAAAATATTTTCCCCGTCAAAAAATATTTCCCCTTCCGACGGTGAAATATTTTGAACCAAAAGCTTCATCAGTGTTGATTTTCCGGCTCCATTTGGTCCCAGTAAGCCATATACACCTTCTTTTAGTTCACATTGAAATTTATTTAAAGCATATTTAGTCTTATATTTTTTCGATAAAGAATCAATTAAAAGTTGCATTACTATCCCCCACATCACTAAAACAATATTATCCACCACAGTTTTTCCTTGTCCTGCTCATTTAAATCCTCATATGGTATAAAAAATTCATTAAGAAAGTCATCCCAAGGCAAAGCCGCATTATTGCTGATATCTCCCGGCAAGGCATCCCCAGGCAGATAACCTGTGTAATCTGTAGAATCAATATACACCATGTTTTTATCTAAATCTGTATTGTAAATATCTGATATGTACTTACCTTCCCCGGTTAAACTTGTTGTTGCAACATAATATTTCATATTTTTATAATCAAATAATACCTTATTGTAATCATCATTTATAATATGTATATATCCATCAAGCACGTGTATTGCAGCACTCTCAGCAACAAAAATCTTCTCTTCATCCTGAAAATCATCATTACACTTTACTAAAAAAAGCGGGTCCTCCATCACTATATTTTCATCTTTATATGTCCTATACAATATATATTTTTCACCTTCGATAACGTAAGCATCTAAATACTGGGAGTCTCTTCTAAGCTCTATTGGCTTATCAGTTCCAATTTTATATTTTTGTATACTGCTTGTAACTTCGCCATTTTCTGACCAAAAGGTATACAAGAAAAATATATTATCATCATCACATCCAATTATATCTAAATTCCCATTATAATGTTGTGCATCAGCTTTATATGTAAATATTTTATCCAGCTTATTCCATCTCAAATCATAGGAATACAAACTCGAATCAAGTGGATATTCATTTGGTTTCCAGCCATTTTGATATTCATATGCAGTAAAATACACTTTACCATCTTTAGCTATAGCACTCGTCAAGGAACCGTTTTGCGTATTATATATTTCCTTACGCTTAGTTCCATCTACGCTTAACTGCGTAAACCTCGAATCTAATTCCATAGTCAATTCGTTATTTTCGTCATGTGATAATTCATTAAAAAAACTACCTATGTATATATATCCATCATATACCAGCATCTCACCTATTAATCCACTAAAATAAGCATTACAGTTTTCATCATTATGCTTGCAGTTAGGTTTATTACACACAGCAGTTTCTTTACCGGAAACATTATCAAAAAACCACACTGAATTTCCTCTGACAAAGTACATACCTTCATCCACATAACATCTCCTGTAACCTGCCTGAACACTACCCTTTGGAAAATCTTTATTCAACTTTATAAATACAATAACACCTACAAAAACAATTACAATGGTCAATATGCCAAGCAGATATTTTACATTTTTTTTCATATCAATCATCCCTTCGAAATAGAATTATAACAACATAATAGCAGAATCGGATTATTTTCCAATTCTGCTACCATATAATACTAATACATTATACTAATAAGATACACTACAGTAACCATAAACAGTTGTAGGATTTGATGCATTCTTCTTTGCTATAACTGAGGCATTTTTAGGCAAAGATGTTACATGATTGCTACTATAACCAACACTTGTTTGAGATACATAAACACTTGTCGCACCACAATTTTTTGCCGCAGTAAAGGTATTTGCAACATCACTTGTAGTCTTTGAAAAACTCATTGTACCCAATAAAGTTGAAGAACCAGCCTCTCTGACATATAATGTATATGGTCCTGTAGAACTACGAACACCCGTATTAACCGCTTCAGCTTTCGTATTAATATTCACCATACCAAACACCATAAACATAGTTAACATTAATGCAATTACTTTTTTCTTCATAAGATTTTTCTCCATTCCCAGTTATACAGCGTTTCTATGCAACTATTCCTCTGCCAAGAATCTTTCTCTTGCTTCTGCCGGCTCTTCATCCTGATAAACCATCCACGCAGACGCTTCGTTAACATTAGACTTAGCCATCTTTTCCGCTACATCCTTCAACAAGTTACACATTTTGTCCTTTAACATTTTTTCTCCTTCCTGCAAGCATAAGTATAGCTACAAAAAGCAATGTGGTAATCATTGTATAAGCAACACCATAGCCCGCTAAAAACAATACTGCTGCACCCCCAGAAAATGCACTCATACATATTCTACCCTTTATCATATTTCTTCTTTTCTGTGACAAAGATAAAGGTTTTTTAATATTTTCTATAGGTGCACATTTAAAAGTTACTATCAAGGAGAAGGCAACTATAAAAATCAAAAAAAATATCTTTTTATCTGTAGCCTCCCACATCATATATGAACGTGTCGTACACCACCATGCTAATATATCCATGGCAAGGCACCCCCACCTTGTACTTGCGTGATATCCCCCTACATACCTTCTCGAGGATACAAATATCAGCATAAATACTATAGTGTTTATTATAGAATCCGTAACTAACCCCAAGATTGTTATTATAAGAGTTTGAAATAAGCTATTACATAGAGCTGATAACCCATATCTGTATATAGGGATATCCCTTTCCTCTATGTATCCATTTTTTTGCAAATAAAAAGCTATGCTATTGGAAATCATAGTTCACCTCTCCTTTCCAAATAGCATAGCATTTGACTTATTTACTTTCTACAAGCTGGCAAGATTTGCAATATTTAGGCAAGTTTTGCACATACTTTTTATTTTTTGTTCTCCATGGGTATGGTAATTGTAGTTGTAAAGCTATCTCCTTTTTCTGATATCTTGTACATTCCATCCATATCTGAAACTCTTTTTTTGATACTTTTTAACCCTAAACCATGGGTAACCTTATCGTCTTTGGTTGTTTCAAGTTTCGGATTATCTCTTAATACAGAACCCTCAATATGATTAGAAACCACCAAATATAACATATCATTTTGTGAATATATTTTTACTGTTATGAGTTTTTTATTTATATCCTGTTGTGCCCTTATGGCATTATCTAACAGGTTAGATAATATTACACAGATATCTATAGACTTGTTTTCAGGAATTGATGCACTTATCTTTACATCAATAGGTATATGCTTTTCTTTGCAAATTGTAAGCTTGTTGTTAAGCACAGCATTCAATGTATTATCTGATGTATAATACACGGTACTGTTATTCAGGCCTTCCTCTACAGTGCTATCAAGAAACTGCTGTATCTCATCATATCGTTCTTCCTTTAGATAATTACTAATCATAACTGAATAATGTTTAAGGTCATGTCTTATTATCTTGCTGCTTTCATAGAGCTCTTCTATTCGCCTTATATTCTGTTCCTCTTCGCTTATAAAGCTCCTTAATCTCTCATTTTCAAGCTTATAATTGTTCTGCACATTAAGGATGTGTTGGGTAACACATACTCCTATACCCATAATAAACAATATGACCGCCACAACAATCAGGTATATCCCGCTTTCTTCATCCAAACCATTGCTACGATAAAGATTCAATAAAATCGCTCCAATAGACAAACTACCTACAAGCTGAATTATTGTAATTATCCATTGTTTATAATCCAACTTATGACGATTATTATAAAATAGAATTGCAATTGAACAAAGCACTAATAATAGTTTTTGAATAATTATCAAAAACACCCTTTCCATGCTTCCCGGATTTAGCATAATATTGTTCTCAAACTTAAAAACAGCTACCACACCATACACTGCTATGAAATTAGTAAGCATTAATACTACATTCCATACTATATTATAATATATCTTTTTACCAACTTTACCTTTAAGGAAAACTAGCTCATACACCAACGCTGTACCAACAAGTGCCGGTACTTGAATAAGCATATTGTCACTTTGTATCGGAAAAAATGCAAACAACACACCATATACCAAAGTACATGGGATAAATATTTTGAAACTAATCTCACTCTTCTTTCCACATATAAGCCACAAAAAAACAATCCCACAAAAACCATCTATGAAACAGGCTATGTATTCACATATTTTATAAAATAATTCCATTAACGTGTCTCTCCATTTCCTCCATATACCTAAGCTTAACTACATCTGCATAAGAACGACTTATAGGAAGTATGGTTCCATTTGTAAGGGAAATCTCCTTTGATGTGACCCTTTTCACATAGCGCACATTAACCAATATGCTTCCGTGTATCTTTATAAATCCGTATTCCTTAAGCTTATTCTCACAAACACTAAGCTTCATCCTACACTTATATTCATCATTATCCACATAAAAATATAAGTAATGTTTCTTACTTTCAATATAGATTATATCTAATATATGGAAAATATGTTGTGTGTATTTATCCGAAAAAGTCACCACATAGGTTTCATTTAAAATTTTCTCTATCAGAGTGGATATAGCTTCGTCCAGTTCCTCATCCAACTTGCTTTTTCTGATAAAACGATAAGGCTGACATCGTATAGCTTCAAACACAAGGTCAGCCCGATTTGTAACAAAAACTATGTTTGACCAGGAATTTATTGTTGCAAGTTCTTCCGCCACATTAATTCCATTTATCTCGGGCATATCAATATCTAACAAAACAATATCGAACTTTATGCTGGTAGCATTTTCCAAAATGTCATTCCCCGTATGATATTCATAAATAACAAATTCTTCATTTTCTCGTTCAAATACCTCTATGGTTTTTTCTTTTATTTTATTCAATTGTACTAACTCATCATCGCAGATAGCAATAGAGATCATATGTATCCTCCGGTCATTTAATCAAGTCATACTATACTAGTTTTTCATAAGCTTAACCAACCTACTGGTTCCAAGTCGATTCGCACCGCATCTTATAAACTCTTCTGCGTCTTCAAAGGATGCTATGCCTCCTGCTGCCTTAATCTTTACATCTGGACCTACATATTTCTTCATAAGTGCCACATCATCAAAGGTAGCCCCGGAAGTTGAAAATCCTGTAGAAGTCTTAATATACTCCGCTCCTGCCTTTGTAACTATATCACACATCTTAATCTTTTCTTCCTCAGTAAGAAGGCAAGTCTCAATAATCACCTTAAGGATATTGCCCTGGCAGGCCTCATGTATGGCTCTTATCTCAGTTTCTATGTCCTCATATCTTCCATCCTTAAGGTGTCCTATGTTTATAACCATATCTATCTCTTTTGCACCATTTGCCACTGCATCCGCGGCTTCTATCATCTTAACTGCTGTGGTAGAGTATCCATTTGGGAAACCTATGACGGTGCATATAGGAAGACGTCCCTCTACATACTCTGCTGCCTGTTTCACATAAGATGCAGGAATACAAGCTGAAGCTGTCTCATACTTCATAGCATCATCTAATATCTCTTTAATCTCGCCCCAGGTTGCAGTCTGAGCTAAAAGTGTATGGTCTACTATACTTAATATGTCTTTCTTATTCATGGTAATCTCCTAGCTTTATATAGATTTCTATGTTCTCTATTACTGATTCATATTGTAAAATGTCTGAACGTAGTCATAATTATTTTTCTTTAATTTTTTGAATAATTTCTGAGTTGCATCCTCATATCCCAAAAGAACATTAGGATTCTTTGCCTGAACAGTTGTCATAATTAACGCTGCTTCATTATCATAGTTTGTAACACCCATTCTATTGGTCAATCTGTATGTCATTTCCATAGCTGTATTATCATTCATATATAAAACCATTTTCAAAAACACAAGAGACCTGCGTCTAACCACATCCTTATACATCCACACAACATTCTCTAGTGGAATTGGTTTTAGTGGCTTCTTCATAGAATAATAACAGTTGGAAGTTAGAACTCCCTCCACATTATCCATAACAATATTATTCTGCAAGTCATATAAAGAATTCTGTAAAACCTCATTCTTCATAAACAATGCTCTTTCTACCAGATTAACGATAAGCTGTATGGTAAATGGTATGCAACAATAAAGTGCAATCCAATTAAAATAATATACATCTATCCCCATTGCAGAAACAATAAATAAAGCAATTGTAGCAATTGCAAGCAAGGAAACTATCTGGATAGAGTTTATAAGTTTATTCTTAGTAATTAATTTGTAAGCGTCTTTCATTTCCATTTTCATGTATCTCCTCGTAATTTATAACAATTTATCCAATATAGACTCTCCTATAGTCCCCACTGGCATCTTAACACCAAAGTTATCTGTCACTGTAGCACCTATAACTGCAAAGGTGTCTGCCTCACCTATATCTCCACCCTTATCCATAGATGGTGAGTAGGCTATAAATGGTACATCCTCTCTGGTATGGTCAGTACCGATATAGGTTGGGTCGTTACCGTGGTCTGCAGTAAGGATAAGCAAGTCGTCATCCTTAAGCACAGCAAGCAATTCTCCAAGCTTAACATCAAAACGTTCTATCTCGTCACCGTAGCCTATAGGGTTACGTCTGTGTCCCCAAAGAGTATCAAAGTCCACCAGATTCACGAAGCAAAATCCCTCAAAATCCGATGTAGCAATCTCTATAGTCTGCTCCATACCATGGACAGAAGACTTAGACTTCACCGACTCAGTAATTCCCTCATTTACAAATATATCTGCAATCTTGCCCACTGAAGAAACCTTAACCCCTGCATCCTTAAGAGCATTTAGGGCAGTGACACCATAAGGCTTTATAGCGTAGTCGTGACGGTTAGGAGTTCTTACAAACTCACCCTTTTTCTTTCCTACATAAGGTCTTGCAATAACTCTTCCAACCTTCCAGTCTTCCTTCATGGTTATATCTCTTGCAATCTCACAGCATCTGTAAAGCTCATCTAGACCCATAGTCTCCTCGTGACCACATATCTGTAACACAGAATCCGAAGATGTATATACAATAAGATTTCCTGTTGCAATCTGCTCTTCTCCAAGCTCCTCCAAAATCTCAGTTCCGCTGGCACTCTTGTTGCCGATAACCTTTCTACCGGTTCTCTCCTCCAACTCATCAATAAGCTCCTTTGGAAATCCAGTATCAGTAAATGTCTTGAAAGGCTCTGTAATATGAAGCCCCATCATCTCCCAGTGTCCTGTCATTGTATCTTTGCCGAGACTTCTCTCCTTAAGCACCATATATCTTCCCATAGGCTCAGCTACAGGCTCCACTTGTTTTAGTTTACATAAGTTAGCGAGCCCCAACTTCTGGAGATTAGGTATAACAAAGGTATCTCTACTCTCTGAAATATGTCCCAAGGTATTGGTTCCTGCGTCATTATAGGAAGCTGCATCCTTTGCCGCACCGATTCCCATGGAATCGATTACCACTACAAATATACGTTTATATTTTCCCATATAGTTCTCCTTATTTTACTTTTATATTAGGCTATCTCAAGGGCAATCTTCATCATATCTGTAAAGCCCATCTGTCTGTCCTCTACAGAAAGAGATTTGCCACCATATATATCATCAGAAATAGTAAGTAAGCAAAGTGCCTTTTTACCAGCTCTAGCCGCATTCATATAAAGGGCTGCTGCCTCCATCTCCACAGCTAAAACTCCCATCTTGCGCCACTTGTCAAAAGCAGTAGCGTCATCGTCATAGAATACATCTGAGGAAAGAATGTTGCCTGTCACAGTAGCTATACCCATCTTCTCCCCAGCCTCCACAGCTGCTCTTGCAAGACCAAAATCGCAGATAGCTGAAAATGTTCCCGGAAGGTTGTACTGATGTGCATAAGCAGAATCTGTGCTGGCTCCCACACCGACAACCACATCTCTAAGATTTACCTTATCGCTTATGGTTCCTGCTGTTCCTATACGAATAATATTATCTACATCATAAAAATTAAATAACTCATAAGAGTATATACCCACGGATGGCATACCCATACCACCGCCAAAAACGGATACCTTCTTACCCTTGTATTCCCCTGTAAAGCCCAGCATATTTCTGACTGAATTCACACACTCGTAGCTATCCAAAAATGTCTCTGCTATAAACTTTGCTCTAAGTGGGTCTCCTGGCATAAGCACTGTCTTAGCCACCTGTTCCTTACTTGCTGCTATATGTGGTGTTGGTGTTTTTCCCATAATGTATACCTCCTTTTTTCTAATCAAATAAATAAAAAACCTGCTAAAATAATTGTACGAAAAAGTAGGTGAAAAGTAAAGATTTTTACCCTCTTTTGTACTCATTATTTTAGCAGGTTGGGGAGAAGAAAATATTAAGTTATTATCTGTTTAAACTGCTGTGGCTATGCATTTTTTAAGCCAAACTCCTTGTTTATATCTGATGGTTCCAGCAATACCTGTTACCACCCAGGTCAAACCTGTAGCAAGCCATACGGACCATTTGCCCACAGGAAATACTGATACGAGAAGTATAGCAAATCCTACTCTGCAACACACCTCTATAATTCCATTTATCATGGCGTAGAAGGTATCATTTGCACCATTTAACAAGCCTCTTGTCACATATATAATACCAAGTGGGAAGAACATAAGACTTATGATTCTAAGTCCCCTTGTACCAATTGCAATAACTTCTGGGTCTTCAACGAAGCATCCTACTATATACTCTCCTGCAAGATAACACACCGCCAACATAACGATGCTTATAACTGCAGTTATCTTAACAGCACTAATGAGAGCATTTCTTACTCTTTCTGTTTTTCTTGCCCCCATGTTCTGGCCTGTAAAGGTAGACATAGCTGTAGAAAGAGAGCTAAATGGCTGTTGCACAAACTGTTCAATTCTGCTTGTTACAGTAAAGGCAGTAACCACCGCCGCGTCAAATCCATTTACAAACTTTTGGAGTATTACACATGAGCTTGCTATAGTAAATCCCTGCATAGCAAGAGGAAACCCTATAGATATACACATCTTTGCTTTCTCCAAATCAAGCTTATAATGGGCAAGCTTTAACTTAAAATATGGATTTTTCGCATAGGCAAAGATAAGACTTCCAACGGCAGAAATTGCCTGGGCAATAATAGTTGCGTAAGCTGCACCCTTCACTCCCATATCAAATCCCAGTATGAACAAGAAATCCAAACCAACATTTAGTATGGTTGCAAAAACCAGGAAAATCAAAGGTGTCTTTGCATCTCCCAAGGCTCTCATAACCTGTGCCGCATAATTATATATAGCCACTGCTATGGTTCCACCACAGGCAATCTGCATATATGCAACAGCATCCTCTAACTGAGCCTTTGGAGTATCTAAAAGCACTAATGCAGGTCTAGTAAGAAATACACCAAGCACACTAAAAAATATTCCAAATATAGTTACCATATAAAAAGAATTGGTCAATGTCTTTTTTACATCCTCGTCTCTTGATGCACCGAAAAACTGTGCAACCATAATACCTGCTCCCGTAGCAAGACCATTACACATGGCAAAAAACAGGAAGGTAACTGATGCCGTACAACCAATAGCACCCAGTGCATTATCACTGACAAAACGACCTACTATTATGCTGTCCGCAATATTATAAAGTTGTTGAAATATGTTACCAAAAAGCATTGGCATCATAAATTTTATTAAAAGACTAGTCTCGTTTCCCTTAGTCATATCCTGGACTAATTCACCACGTGCCATATAGTTTTCCTCCTTTTTATATTGGTTTTAGTTGGTAAATATTTATTTACTCGACATCCAAAAGTATTTAACCACTTATGCATAACTTATGATATAATATACCTATCAAAAAATTGTACAAATCTATTTTTAGGAGGTTAATATGCATTCTTTATTTGAAGTGAGTGACACTCTAAATATGCCCTTTGAATGTTTTATATACGATACTGCAAAAGACCCATTTCCTATTAGGCCCCACTGGCACTACTTTTCTGAGATGATTTATGTCTTGGAGGGCACCGCAGAAATCTACGACAACCATATCAGTTATACTGTTCCCACAGATGGTTTTATTTTCCTACACCCAAAAACTATACATTCTATCTACGCCGTAGATGACAAACCTCTAAAATATGCTGTCATTAAGGTAGATATAAATCGCCTCTCTGCAACCCCTTCCTATTCACCTAAGCTTACTAACATCATAAAAAGTGGTGCAGACAACGAGATGCAGATTTATTTCCCGCCGGAATTTATTGAAAATACCAATTGTAAAAAACTATTTCTCGATTGCATAAAGGAACTAAGTGAAAAAAACTATGGCTACGACCTACTGATTCAAGCCTACCTTTACAATATTATGATGATTATCATAAGAAAATGGCAGGAAAATGGCTTTTCCTTTGAAAACCATATGTTTAGAAAGGATACCTCATACAATATCGACAATATCACCGAGTACATCGACCAGCACATTAACGAACATATGGAGGTAAGCGAGATTGCCGAACTCTGTGGCATAAGCTACTCCTGTTTTGCCAAGAAATTTAAGAAAATGTACGGTTTTTCCTGCAAGGAATATATTGAGCGATTTCGTATATTTAAGGTGGAAGACTATCTACTATTTACGGATTTTGATTTGAACTACATTAGCCAGGAAACAGGCTACGCAGATTGCAGCCATATGATTAAGCAGTTTAAGAAGTACAGAAATATTACCCCTAAGCAGTTTAGAATGAAGGGTGGAAGTATGTAGAATT
This sequence comes from Lachnospiraceae bacterium, assembly GCA_017938485.1. GTDB lineage: Bacteria > Bacillota > Clostridia > Lachnospirales > Lachnospiraceae > Coprococcus_C. The sequence continues at coordinate 17,208 of JAGBBM010000048.1, read as the reverse complement.
TTAGCGTATGCATATTCTAGCTTCTCCAAGGGCAAAATACCTCTTATCAATTAAAGGAGCGTTAAAAATTTGTGTACCGCAATATCATTTAAAACCAAAGACCATTACTTTGGAAGAAATATGGATTACGAGCATTCCTATGAGGAAAGCATAACCATAGCCCCAAGAAACTATGAATTTAAGTTTAGAAAAGTTAAGCCACTAGCTAATCACTATGCCATGATTGGTATGGCATACGTTGTTTGCGACTACCCTCTTTACTATGATGCCACAAATGAAGCGGGACTAAGTATGGCAGGGCTTAACTTTCCTAAAAATGCTACTTATTACCCTTTCGACCCTGCAAAAGACAATATAACACCTTTCGAGTTTATTCCTTGGATACTGGGTAAATGCGCTACTGTGGAGGTAGCTAAAGTTCTTCTTGCTAGGCTAAATCTGGTTGACATAAATTTTAGTCCTGAACTGCCACTTTCTCCTCTCCACTGGATTATTTCTGATAAAGAAAAATCCATAGTTGTAGAGACTATGAATGCGAGCATGAGGATATACGACAATCCTATAGGGGTTTTAACAAACAATCCTCCCTTTGATTACCATATGACCAATCTGTGCAACTATATGCATGTAACTAGAGATACTCCTTCTAACACATTAGCTCCAAATCATACCTTATCTGTGTATAGCAGAGGTATGGGTGGCTTAGGTCTGCCAGGGGATTTATCTTCTACCTCCCGATTTGTACGAGCCACATTTGTAAAGGAAAACTCCCTATGCAAGGAGGATGAAAAATCATCCGTCAGCCAATTCTTTCACATACTAGGTTCCGTAGAACAACAAAGAGGTTGCGTTATGGTGGATGATAACCAGTATGAGATAACCATATATTCCTCCTGTTGCAACACTGACAAGGGAATCTACTATTACAAAACCTATGACAACCACATAATTAATGCTGTGGATATGCATAAAGTCAACTTAGAGGAAAGCACTTTAATAAAGTATCCTCTTCTCACAGAACCGACCATAAGATGGCAGAACTAAAAAAACAGGTGGAAATCTCTTCCACCTGCTTTTCTTATATTACCCTACTATCTCACCTTAGCATCCACTGCTATCTTGTAGATATTTGTTACATCCTGAGCATTAAGCTCCATAAATCCACCTCGTACTCCATCTCCTACACCGAGAGTATCTACCAGCTTAGGAATGTCTTCTTCCTTTGCTCCAAGCTCTGCAAAGTTTATAGGCATTCCGATAGATACAAGGAACTTACGGAAGCAATTGATACCTTCCTTAGCTGTGGCTTCTGGGTTCTCAAAGTTCATCTCACAGCCCCACACTCTTACAGCCATCTGAGCAAATCTCATCACATTGTGATTCATTACATACTCCATCCAAGATGGCATAATAACTGCAAGTCCTGCACCGTGAGCACAGTCGTAAAGACCTGATAATTCATGCTCTAACATATGACTGTTCCAGTCCTGTGAACGACCAACTCCAACGATGTCATTGTGAGCTACAGTTCCCGCCCACATAATATTGGCACGAGCCTCGTAGTTGTATGGATCTTCTATAACTCTAGGAGTCTCCTTAATCATAGTAAGAAGTACTGCCTCGCAGAGTCTATCTGTAATCTCAACTTCCTTAGTGTTAGTAAAATATCTCTCAAATACGTGAGCCATAATATCTGTAGCACCGCAAGCTGTCTGGTAAGCCGGAAGTGTACAAGTAAGCTCTGGATTGAGAATAGAGAATCTTGGTCTTAATATATCTGAGCCCACATCTCTTTTGAGCATACCATCTTCCTTGGTTACAACTGATGCACCTGAACCCTCACTACCTGCTGCTGCGATAGTAAGAATAGTACCTACAGGGAGTGCCTTTTCAGGGAATGCCTTTCTAGTGTAGAAATCCCAGAAATCTCCATCGTAAAGTGTACCAAGGGCGATACCCTTAGAACTATCTATGCAAGAACCTCCACCTACTGAAAGGATGAAATCCACATTTTCCTTGCGGCAAATTTCAATACCCTCATATATCTTAGTATCTCTTGGATTTGGCTGAACCCCACCAAGTTCTACATAAGGGATTCCTTTATCCTCCAAAGACTTCTTAACTCTATCAAGAAGTCCTGAACGAACCACCGAACCACTACCATAATGAATAAGCACCTTTGTACCACCGTACTTAGCAACCAACTCACCACATTCAACTTCTCTGCCCTTACCAAATACAAACTCTGTTGGACTGTAAAAATTAAAATTTTCCACTACAATTTCTCCTTTCTTAATTCACAAAAAATCACCCTAATTTCATAATATAATGCTACAAAAAATAAAGCAAGAAAAAAACAAATTTATTGCAATTACAGCCATTTTACAGTATTCTATAAGTACTAGAGTTTGATACGAAAACTTAAGAAAATGTATCGGAGGTAAATTAAAAATGGGAAGAACAGTTTCAGAACTTATGGATATGATTAAAGATAATGATATCCAGATGATTGACTTTAAGATTGTTGACATTAACGGCCAGTTCCGTCATGTTACCATTCCAGCAGGTCAGTTCTCAGAATCAACACTTACTGAGGGTATCGGTTTCGATGCTTCTAACTACGGTTACGCAGTTGTAGAAAAGAGTGATATGGTATTTATACCGGACCTTGACACAGCTATGGTAGACCCATTCTGCGGTGTACCTACACTCTCTATCACTGGTAACGCTATGGTTATCGATTATCCTGAGAATCGTCCTTTGGATCAGTATCCACGTAACATCGTTTTGGCCGCTGAGCAATATATGAAGGACACAGGTATTGCAGATACTATGCTTATCCTTCCTGAGTTTGAGTTCCACTTATTTGATGATGCAGGCTGGTCAGTTACACCTGAGAAGATTTCTATGCACGTAGACACTTCACAGGCATACTGGAACAGTGATACAGAGGGCAAGGGTTGCGTAGTTGCTCACCAGAAGAATTACCACGTAGCTAAGCCATTTGATACTTCTTACGAGTGCCGTTCAGAGATGTGTCTTGAGATGCAGAAGGCTGGCATCCCTATCAAGTACCATCACCCAGAGGTTGGTGCTGCAGGACAGTTTGAGATTGAGCCTATGCTTGGTCAGATGTCTAAGATGGCAGATGCTACTATGATGATTAAGTACATCATCCACAACACAGCTCTTAAGTATGGTAAGGTTGCTACATTTATGCCAAAGCCAGTTTACGGTGAGGCTGGAAATGGTATGCACGTTCATATGTTACTCCTCAAGGATGGAGAGCCAGTTTTCTCAGATGACAACGGTTACTCACACTTAAGTGAGACAGCTCACTACTTTATGGGTGGACTTTTGAAGCACATTTCTTCACTCTGTGCTATCACTAACCCAAGTACTAACTCATTTAAGAGACTTATCCCTGGATTCGAGGCACCTGTTACTGTTGGTTATGCAACTTCTAACCGTAGTGCAGTTATCCGTATTCCAGCATATGCTAAGACTCCTAACTTAAGAAGATTTGAGATTCGTAACCCAGATGCTACTTGTAATCCATATCTTGCTTATGCAGCTATCCTTATGGCTGGTCTTGACGGAGTTAAGAACAAGATTGACCCACATGCAAATGGCTGGGGACCATACGACTTCAACCTTTACACTTTATCAGATGAGGAGAAGGCTAAGTTATCATCCCTTCCTACTACTCTTGACGCAGCACTTGATGCACTTGAGGCTGACCACGACTACCTTACAGCTGGTGGAGTATTCCCAGAGCAGCTTATCAAGAACTTCATCGCTAACAAGAGAAAAGAGTGCTTTGAGTTATCAAAGATTCCTCATCCAGCAGAGTTCGATAAATATTTTAATCTTTAATTATGAGTTTACAAGAAGAATGGTACAAACAGGAAACAACTGAATACGAAGAAGATTCTTTTCACCGCCCAGCCAACGAAGAGTACGCTTTTTATCACGCGGTAAGCTCCGGTGATATAGATACAGTAAGAGAAAACTGTCAGGCAAAGCGTTTTACAGACTCTCAGGGTGCTGGTATTCTTTCCAAGAATCCTCTCACCAACATCAAGTATCATTTTGTAATTACAACAGCTATGATTACCAGAATATGTGTGGAAAATGGTCTTGAGATGGAGCAGGCATATCGCTTGAGTGATTTTTACATCCTCAAGTTGGATAATATCAATTCCATAGAAGGGGTAGCTAATCTTCACGAAAGCATGGTGCTGGACTTTACAGGCAAGATGCGACTTCTCCAAAAGAGTAGCACATCAAAACCAATCACTGCCTGTATAGACTATATCTACGGACACATCAAGGAACGTATCACCATAGAGGATTTGGCAGAGTACACAGAGCTTTCCACCAGTTACCTCTCACGTCTTTTCAAGAAGGAGCTGGGAGTATCAGTAAGTGACTATATCCGTGAAAAGAAGATTGAGAAGTCTCAGAACCTACTTAAGTATTGTGACTATAGTTTAATAGATATAGCAAATTACTTGTCCTTTTCTTCTCAGAGTCATTTTATACAAGCCTTCAAAAAATATGTAGGCATGACTCCAAAGAAATATAGAGACTTAAATTATTGTAGTTCCTGGGATATAAAAGAATAAGTCAAAGGGCAGTTGCACGCTTTGTTGCAACTGCCCCTTTTTATATTAATTATTCAGAGGGTCCATCAATCATCTCAAGCTTGATGTTATCTATACAGATTCTGTGTTGTTCCTTAATCTGAACCATATCCACAGCACCCATAGAAATACTAAGTATACTCTCTAGGTCTGTTGGTTCTGTCATCTGGAATTCAATCTCATAGGTCTCGTAATTAGCACCTACAGATACTATATGCTCACCAGAGTATGGTGTCCAATCATCGCCGTGCTTGTTACCATCTCTTTGAATAGCAAACATTATCTTTCTGTCTATGCTTGACTTAGCCTCAAAGGATAACTTATACCACTTGCCAGTCTGAAGCTCCACACCATTTTGCTTTAACTGGATATGCCATGCCTCAGCACCAGTATTGTTGATGGTAAAGTCAATAGCATTGTCCTCGTTTAAGCTATCTACAACCCAAGTTACGTTGTTAGGTGTATATGCATATGGCTCATAGCCCGCTAAGCCGGCGTTAAAGCTTCCATTTAGTATCAAGCTATCTTCCATAAGTCTAACATTGTCAATGTAGTAGGTTCCCGGCTCAGTGATAATAAATTTCACAGCATTTCCACCTGCTGCAACTATCTTTTCCTGGAACTTATCCACATCACCAGTCATAGTCATATCATAATCATTACCAACCAATGTAACCTTTACGACCTTATCCTTATCTCCTTGAATCTCAAAGCTTGACGCATAGGCTCCACCATCTGTAATAGCAAGCTCGCTCTGAGATAAAACTATAGGAGTATCTGGACTTGTTCCTTCAGGTGCTACTATCTTAAGTCTTCTTCCATCCGCGAAATCTGTAACTGAAACCTCGCCATTAGCTAAGTTTTCAATCTCCCAATGTTCTGTACGACCCTCACCCTCTTGGAAGTATCCATTATAAATGTAGTTGCCATCAGCAAGGACTGACTTAACATTCTCATCAGCAGGCTCCTCATAGTCAATCATCTTAACAGAAACATTTGAAATTCTTATACCTGCTCTAGATGGAACATTTCCCATATTAAACTCAAGACGTCCATTGGCATCATTGTCCTCAGTCATAGTGAACTGATAAGTATAAGTCTGCTTAGTTGTTGTCAAATCAAGAACAGTATCTGGGAAATATCTTATCCATGCCTTGTCTGGAGCAGATACACAGACTATCATAGTTCTATCTTCCACTGCGTAGGCATCAAAGTTAATCTCGTAGGTTGCACCCTTCTTCATAGGTAAGTTTGGCTGCACAAGCTGAACACTGTAATCCACCTGACCTGAACTAGTCACATCAATAACCATCTCATTTTCTGCTATGGTTGCTGTAGCGGAGCCACCCTGGTCGAGAAGGAACTTCCAATCAATATCGTCAGTCAAATCCTCGGCCACAGAATAGTCACCGTTTACAATGTACTCACCATTTTCATCTGGCTCACGAAGTGTAACTGTATTGTCTGGAGGAGCTACATTTTCATCATAGCTATCCTTCTGATATACTCTAACATAATCTATCTCATATCTTGCATTTTCAAAGTCTGTAGTCTCGTCAGGATATCCAACCCAGCTACCACCAACAGCCAAATTAAGAATTATATAAAATGGCTGGTCAAATGGTGCAGGATAGGTAATAGTTCCCTGACCCTCAGTAGTTGAGTACCAGTTAGACTCTGTGTGATAGAGATATCCATCTACGTACCAGCTAATCTTGCCAGGCTCCCACTCTACAGTGAAAGTGTGGAAGTCATCTGAAAAGCTTCCCTTGGAAAGTGGATAAGTTCCCTGACTCTGTCCGTGAGGATTACCATAGTGAATAGTACCATAGTTGGTTGTGGTCTCACTTCCGTGAATCTCCATGATATCAACCTCACCACATCTTGGCCACTGTCCGTAGATATTTTCATCAGTAGCCATAAGCCAGAATGCAGGAAGATAACCTACTCCCTCTGGCACTCTAAGTCTAGCCTCAAAGATACCATATGTATAGTCGTGCTTGTTCTGAGTGTTAACACGTCCAGAAGTGTAATAATCATTTCCATTTGCATCCACAGTCTTAATCGGTCTTAAAACTAACTTACCGTCCTCAAGGTAAATGTTTTCCTCAGAGTCCACATACTCCTGCCACTCTTCATTTACCCAGCCTGGGGCATGGAGCTCCACATTCCAATCATCTCTGTTAAGTTTTTCTCCGTCAAATTCATCCTGCCACACAAGGTTGTAGCCATCGTAGGACAAATCATCTCCCATCTCAATTACAGTTTCTTCCTCTGTAGTTGTGGTTTCTGTAGTATCTGCGGTAGTTGTAGTCTCATCATCCTTCTTGTCAGCCTTTTTGCTAAAAAGCCCTGCCACTACAACACCTATTACGGCAAATAAAACCACTATTAAAGCACCAATAATTGCCTTAGCTTTTTTTGACATTTTTCTTCCTCCCTTTTTTCTAAAGATACTGATATATCTTCCGATTATAGCTGTATTATAGTCTTTAAATATTATGAAATATATTATCTGAAAGGTAAAAATATCAAATTCGTGACATAGAAAAAGCACATATGAAGATTTCTCCTCATATGTGCTTATATATCATTTACATCAATCCAGTTATCTGAATCCAACCATCAACAATCTGCGATGCCTGCATAGGGTCAGCTCTGTAAGCCTTCATAAGCTTTTTCTTAGCCTTCTCTGTCTTTCCTTCCCAGATAAGCTTATCCACATCTTCCATACGGGATACATCAAGAGCAACACCATTTATAGTAACTGTTCTGCCCTGGAGACTCTGTAACTGCTTACGTCTTGCCTTATATTTGCTGTCCATAAGAACGCTTACAACAATAAGTACAATACCAAGAACAAGAGCACCTAAAACTATAAGTGACATAGTTCTAACTCTATCTCTCTCACCAAATACGAACACATATGGGAGTACGTACTTGTTGATATCTGAGCTACTAGTGAAGAATCCGCTCTCTCTAAACCAATCCTTCATGTATCCGAACTTTTCCTTATCAAGCTTCTCAAGATATCCTGATATATGAACTGACTGAGAACCCATATAGTCTATCTCACCTAAAAGATAAGATACTGTCTCGTAAGCAATCTGCTCACACTCATACAAATCATCATTATCCTCATGTATCTTCATAGCCACATAGTAGGTATCCTCCTCACCTACAAATATAGGCAATATGTAATAGTAGTATGTATTCTTTGATGTTACAGCACCTGAACGGCTCTTGTTTGTAACCTCCTCTGAACCGAAGCACTCTAAAAGTGCATACATATCTGACTCAATTGGAAGACCACCTTTGATGTCCTCCTCGCTCTCAACCCCATCCACAAATATATCTACTGGTTCTTTGAACATAGATATAATCTGGTATCTCATAACCACTGTGGCAATTGTGCCAATTAGGGCTAGTACAAAACCCGCCTTTAAGCAAAACTCTTTCATAACCTTCTCCTCTCTTTTGTTAAAAAGTTTTTTCATAAATCACATCTTTGATTATATCACGAAACGGGTAGGATGCAAGGGGGATGGGGGAGATTATACGATTTTTGAATATACTCTATTGATTATTTATACGAAAAGACAGATAATCGGGACGGGGATTTTATTGTCCTCTCAAAGGACAAGGAATTAGATAAATAACTAGGAGTATAATATGCAGCAGCAACAACAGACCTACAACTTAACAGAAGGAAAGGTTTCCAAGCTAATACTTAAGTTCTTCTTTCCTATATTTTTCACCAACATGCTTCAGCAGATATATAATGTAGCTGACACAGTTATTGTGGGAAAGGGACTAGGGGATAATGCCCTTGCCGCCGTGGGAAATATGTCTTCCCTGACCTATTTTGTCATCGGCTTTTCAAATGGTTTAGGTGTTGCCTTTACCAGCCAGAATTATGGTGCAGGGAAATACAAGCGTATTCGTGAGGGACTTAAGGTTAGTCTCATCATTGTCACCATAGCATATGTAGTGCTTGGTGCTGCCATGGTTCTTATTCCACGTACATTAGCCGGCTTTATGCTCTCCGGAGAAAAGCCAATTAGCTTAGTGGCTGAATTTATGCCTATTTGTGGATATACATTGATTTTTATCAACTTCTTATTTGTATATCGAAGTGGCTGTCAGGCTATGGGGCATCCTTTTGTGCCTATGCTTTCAGGCGTACTGGAAATGGTTATTCGTGTCTTAGTTATTATATTCTTTGTATCAGAAATCGGTTTTGTTGCAACTGCTTGGTCAAACACTGTGGCTTGGTTTGGTGCACTGGTACTTAATTTTGTTGCCTTTGAGGTGAATTTGAGGAAGAAGATGAGGGAGAATGTGGGGTAGGATAAAGGAGGTAATCTAGGCAGATTACCTCCTTTTAAACTTGTACTATCATTCCATCATTGGTTGAAATAATATATTTCCTTCAAATCGCTTTTTTATCTTTTCGATATTTTCTTTCAGTATTTCGATCAAAATACAACTTCGCTTTGTATTTAAAGCAGCCTCTCCTATAACTCCACTACCCGCAAAGGAATCCAGAACAACTTCATCTTCATATGTAACGTATTGCAATATCCGTTCACATAGAGACAATGGCAATTCGCTTTGATGTATTTTCTTGTTCTTAGGCACAGGTTGTACATCAAACATAGTGGGTAGCATACCGTTACATCCACTCATATAACAAGGCTTACCTGTAGCATCTGACTTTTTCTTGTCATACCGCATGCTTCTCGCCTTCCCTTTTGAAAATATCATAACATCCTGTGTGTTCTTTGCCTTACGCCCGGTGTTACTCACAAAGGTTCCTTTTTTCCATGGAACTTTTGAATAGTATATGAATCCTGCCTCTTTTGCATATTGCTTTATTTGATACAGATATTCGTAGTTATTTTCATTCTCTGCCGGGAGTATCTCTACCAAAAAGCAACCATCCTTAAGCACTCTTGCCTTTTCCTTGAAGTCTTCTAAGGTATACTTAAAACATTCGTACTGGGCGAATGCTCTTGTACCTCCCTTGTTCGATTTTAAATCTAACCATGGATGGTCTGTAAAAATACAGTCAATGCTATTATCTTCAAGCATAGAAAGGTCTCTTCCGTCACCCTCTAAAAGTACACAAGCTTCATTCGAATCAAGGGTTTTATACACTCCCTTGGCTATTCTTTCAAAACGGATACCCAAATTATCATATATCCTTGCTCGGACAGTTTCTCTTGGTTTCTCACGATTTGCCTTGTAGGCATCGGTTAAAGTGAAGGAATCTTGTTTCTTGAAACAGTTGAATAGTTTGTCCGCTAGTGTCATGGTTGAACATCTCCTTTGTTTGATAATGGGATGTTAACATGGGTGGTGTACAAAAAATGGGACTGGGGAAGAGAAGCCTTATATTTAGTAAAACGACGGAGAATATTTTATATAATTCTCCGTCTTTTAAAAGCTATTTGAAAGCCTGTGGATACTACTCAAACTCTACGTCGCGTATGGTTTTTCGTAATTTTCTTCTTCCACAGTCACTATTTCTAATACTATTTTTCTGTTGTTTTTACAGATTATTTCGTTTTTTGGTGGTTTTTGCAACCAAAGTGCAACCGTAGAATAACATTTGGAATAGAGTGGTGTCAAGCGTATAATTGCATGTTCTATTCCTCTCCCGAAATCTTCATACTCCTTACATCAGCTATATCATGACCATAGAAGAAAACCATAGGATCCTTATCTTCCCATCTAATATTATCATTTTGATTTTGCCCATTACAATACGAACGACACTTACACTTTGTAATAACATTTTTATCTGTCACAATATAAAATACAACTTCTACAATAACATTATAAGCATTTTGCTTAATCGATTTTTCAAAAGCATCTTTTTTATTTTTATCTACAATATATGTCATTCCGAATTTTATTTTATTATCCTTATGTATTGCTACTCTAGAATAAACATCAGCATAATTTTTACCAAACAGATAACTACTCATATTCTTTTTTTCATCGTCACCACAAAAAACATTGCACTCTTTAATATGTAATAACGCCGGTGTCGCATTACCTACACCAGTTGCTACAAAGGTAAAATCATATCCAACATATCCAGATTCACTCTTAACATCAGCATCCACTATTATCTGCTCAGAATGCTCGCTCCAGTTTACAGGAACATTAGCTTTTCCCTTTATATGCACTTCGTTCATTAACACTAAAGCACTATAATTTGCTATGTAATTATTACTTTCCAATTCTTGAAGCTTTCCATTCTGTTTATATGCAACATATCCTAAAATTATTGTTCCTACCGCTCCAAATACACTTGCTACATAACCAAGTGCATCTCCAGCCTGCCATTCAGCTGAAAAAATACTATCTGACTTAATTTTAAATAAAATATTCAATATAAATGCTAACAACGATGCTACAAAAACAGTAATTAAACCAACATTAATAATTGATTTTTTATCCATTGCTCTCATTCCTTTCCTTTTCACAAAATAATTTTACAATTGTAAACCTAAAAGCGCGAATCTTAATTAATCTCTTCTATAACTATTTGCTTACATTAATTTCATTATCTTTTAAAAATTTACGCAATTTGTTTTCTCTATCTTTTTGAGTTGTTTCGTTCTTAATAAGTAACTCCCATTCATCATCAGAAATAACAACTTCTCTAAATTCTAGTGTATTAGGGATATTTCTATTAATCAAATTCTGATATCCAAAACTCTCAAAATACATTGCCATGCTAACTAAAACTTGTGTTTCAAAAGGTGGTTCTTCATTTTTAAATATAACATATTTATTAATAATCGGCTTTATTTTATCTAATAACCTTCTTCCATACTGCTCATTATATCCACCACTACCATCAATATAACTCATCTTTTCCAGCTCGTAGCCATATTGACTAATTTCACTTTTTACATTACGAGGTTTCCATAACTCAATGTAAAGTTCAGTTTCAAGACCTCTATCTGGCCATATAATCCCTGTATTAGTCGCATCATCAACATCCATATTTTGTAATCGTTTATGTAGAAATCCCAAACTATATCGTATAGCATTTTTATATAAGTCAAACTTATGCTTATTTGCTGCCTCTGTCAATTCCATCCTAAATATTCTTGCATAATATTTTAGATAATAATCTGTGTATTCTCCAACTCTTATAACTAATTCATTACGCAAATTATCAATGTATTTATCATAGGAATTAAACTCATCAGCTTCCAAAATCAATCGTTGTTTATAATCTAATGTCATTTCTTCATTATATTTCTTTATGGCTTTCACAATAACATCAATGAAATCAATCCACTTGTTCAAATATGCTTCAAATTGATTAACCCACAATGGCAATGTTTCTATATCCTCACCTCTTTCAGCAGTATAGATATGAACACTTAAGTCTGCATCTCTGAGTCCATCTATAGTCCACACCGCAAACGGAGAACAATGGATTTTTCCATATCCATGATATTCTGGATGCATCCCCGTTTCTACAGGATGTACCGATACTAACGAACGAACATATTCAAAAAAATCATTATCATTTCCATTCCCAGTAATTCCAGGCTGATTAAAACAATCCGTTGCCAATTCGATTCGTTTGTACTCATCTTGATTCACATTAAAAACATGTCCCAGTGTTTGGATACAGTGAATTATTACATACATATTATTTATAAAATCAAAAAAATCGAATGCACTTCTTTGCTTTCTTGCATCTTCTGATCCTAATTCTAGCGAATTAATATAATGCAATGTATCTTCAATTCTATTTAATGAAGCATAAATAGCATCATACCCCCATACTTTTTTACTTGTTCTCTTGTAACCCGAATTAGGTTTATCTCTCATTTCTTTAACACTAACTGTGTTTTCTGTCTGTATAGCAAAGTTTGATCTTTCATCTATCGCCTTACGAACTTCTTTAGTTCTTGTCTCATCAAAATCAAACGAAAAAGTCGTAATTTGCATCATTCATCTCCCCTTATCTAACTAATATACATCCCTTACTCTTATACACCATACATCAAATATCTCACCATAAACTAAACCAATATTTCTCTTATTTTATTCTGAACAATATTACTATACTTACGAAATATTTCCTGCTTTATGTATTCATTCTTTCTTACACCTTTCTCATTAAGCAATTGCATAATACTCTTACCTGCCAATGAATGATTAATTTCTCGGTCTATTTTTTCTTCAATTATTATATTAAATAACTCCCTATCACACCTAGCTAAATTCAAAAGCATTTCCATTTCTTCAATTGTAACTATCCAAAAATAATTGTCATTATCAACCTTACACTCTGGCATACTTGCAATTTTATCTAGCAAAGCAGGATTCAAATAGTCCTCATATAATAAGATTATTTTTATATATTTCCCATCATTATATTGTTTCTCTGTGTGATGCAACTGACTCATAGCCTTTAATACAGTTCTTTTTGCAAAGTCTTTTATAGCTTCTACGTCTGTCTGCTGCTGCTTTGCAGAAAGTCTCATAACTGTTGATTTTTGCTCAACCAAAAATTTGTACTCTCCCACAGATAACTTCCAATCCGCTCGCTCATCATTGTTGGATTCTTCAATACGCTCATATTCTTTTTCCAGCAAACAAAACTCCAATATTTCACCAAAGTATCTTTCAAACAAACCACCAAAGTAATTTGTAAAATCTTGACTATCTTGTTTATTAAAATAATCTCTTACCAACCACAATATACAATGCTCACATAGAAAAAAATTCAAATATGTACTTACAGATACAATATCTCCCTTTTGGGTTTTTACAAAAGGGGTTGCATATAACATTTGTCTTCCCAAAGCAGATTCTTGTATTTTTTTATAATCAGCCGTATACCTACTGACGACTTGTTCAAACTCATCTTTTTTGTACAAATCCCCCCAAACAGTCTTCCCAATTAATTCTTTCATTGTATTTGATTGCGTAAAACCGTACCATGCTATCATAAGATATGCTATCACCTTTTCCCATGGCATACCTATCTCCGCCTGTATCGCACTTTTTATATCAAACACACTAGTTTCATTCAACTCCAAAAGCATATACAAATCTCTAGAAAAATTATCAAATACTATTTTAGGATTTTGAAATTTAAACTGTTCTCCCGCAAATCCCCATATATACATGAAAAAATCTGCTGATTCATCTTCTTTAGTACCATCCAGAAACAAGCTTTCTTCTCTTTCTTTATATGTATCAACTACTATCTGAAGCATATATAATTCTTGTTCAAATTCTATATTCTTTCCTCTATAATCATTCGAGGTTTTTATAATATAGTAAGCTAAATCCACTAAAGCCCATGCCATTATAATAGCCTCTTGCTTTTGTGGAATTCTACTTCTCTTACCATATAACGGAAATTCTACTCTTTTCACAGCTTTAACATCAGAGTTAGTCTTATTAAAAAACAAATCTGTTGATTCTTTATTTATTTCCATTAACACATTATTCGTAGAGTATTTTCTGAGGAAATCACTTACATCCTCCCACTTCCCCGAAAAATTATATTGAATTTTAGAAGGTTTTGACGACCTCTTCATAATTTCCCTCACTAAGTACATAAAATATATCCCTAAAACACAAGAGAGCCGGATTTCTCCGACTCTCTCAAGTATGCGTCCGCAAACACATACCCCAATTATTAATTATAATATACATCATTTGCCGGAAAAATTCAAGATTTATATATAATTTTTTAATATTGCCAATCTTGCGTTTAAATCTGGGTGAATAACAATCTCGGAAACATTTGTATTAACCAATTTCACGTAATTATCTGTTATTTTCTCAAATTCTCTTATAAATGCTCTTATTTCCGTTTTGGGTGTGTCAAGTAGTTTCATATAATAACACATTAGTATAATATAATCACCTATGGTTTTAAAATTGACATACGACAAACCTATATCAAGCTTTAGGCATTGTTTCATTGCACTTGTTGGATCAATATTGCGAAACCTGGTATCAAATACAACTGCGTTATGTGCTATAGCATTACGCAAATCTTTCAAAGTATATATGTATTTATATATCAATTGCCTATCAGTATCACAAGACACATTTATCCCTAATCGTTTTGAAATATCGTCCCTAACATCATATGTAAGACACGATAATAAATATCCCAAATCCCCCATAGTCATTATCTCAAACAAAGCCCATACAGGAACATCTGAATATCCTACATTATTATAAAAATGTGTTATTTTGGGGTTGTTCTTTTTGTACGCATATGCCAAACTTGATTGTATCGCATTCTGCAAATTAAGTTTATTCTGTTGCATCTTCTTTTTTTGTTCTGCAGTAGCATTTGATGGTGCATTATTATAGCCGCTAACAACCCTATCATACATATCCTGTATGTATTCTGAATTAGCGTTTACCAAAATACTTTCTAGAGCAATATTCTTCATAGCTGTTTCAATAAACATCATCTTGCCGTACATCAATGCTTTCAGCTGTGAATCATATTGAATTGTTGCATAAATCTCTTCGTAAGAAGTAAATGGTAATCGCCTTTTTGAATTTCCAAAAAAACGATACCCTTTATAGCCATGAAAATAACCAGTATTAATAAGTTGGCGTTTTTGTGTGCTACCTTTAATAGCTATTCCACTTTTACGAAGATGTCTCATCAGTGCATCTATTGTTTTATATCCCATAAGTTTATCTCCTATATGTTCTATTGAGCTATTTAAATTAAGTCTTCTTCCTTTTTCAATACTTTATTTTCCACCTTTAGTAATGGTGCTTCTATCATTGCAATATTTTTAATATTTAATATAATCTCCGCACCTCCTGTATCTTCACAATATAATATATTTTCACTATATTCTGCAGCTTCATATATATATATATCCATAATTTCATCTGTTATTGTTTCATCTTGGGTAAAATCGATATACAAAGGCCTTTGTACACCATCGGAATAATATATATTCGATAAGTCAGTTATCATATTTACATCTTCTTCCGTCCAACACTTTTTTTTCATTAAGTCACTTAAGAATTTTATCATTTTTTTTGATAATACTTTATCATCATGGTTTTCATATAATACATAATCCTCTAATGCATCATACACCACGAGAGGCATTTCACCGCAGTCAACATGATAATCCCACTCTATAAAATTCGGCTGATCACACGCTTCATCCAAAAGTACTATTTCCTTGATATGATTCATGTTCAATAATAACACCTTATTATTCATACAAGGGACAACAATTTTTTCATTATCCAATACATCATATAACATTTTTCTTACGTTTCTATCAATAGGAAACCAATGAAATGTATTCGTATTATTTATTGCTACTCCAATATGTCCCCAGTATCCACTAAAATAGTTCGAATCATTTGTTCCAAAAAAATAATCCATTTCACTTATTTGTGGCTCAAAAAAGTTTCTCCCTTTCAAGCAGTTTACACTCACAGAAAGACACATAGCAATATCACGTAGTTCTGCAAGAGTTGCTTCTTTTCCCGCTTCTATATCTTTCAATCGTTCCAATGGAATACCTGTAATATCTGATATTTCATCTGATGATATTTTCAATATATTCTTTAATTCTCTAGTCCTATTATAAGAAATCTTTACATTCCCTAATAATACATCAGGTGTAATTGCAAGATATTCTAATACCTTCTTAACATGTTTTTCATAATTTGTTTTGTTAGTCAGCGTACCTGATAATAATTTATCAAGAGTAGGTCTAGACACTCCAGTATTTTTACACAATTCTATTTTCGTACACCCTTTTTCTAACATAAACTGTTCTAATTTGATTCCAACAACACTTCTTTTATCAAATAAATCTTCTACCAGATACATTTTCATTCCTCCTATTATTATAAGTTTATAATAACACCAAACACTAGCTTTGTAAATATTTTTTTTACTTTTTTACATTTGTTTTTTTACACGCAACAAATGCCTCCTAACCGAACCTATCCTTGTATTGTTTAATGGACTGAGAACAGCCCTAGCACTCGCAATGCCTCATCTTACGGGCTCGCTCCGCTCGCCCATAAGCCTCGTGGCTGTCGCCATATAAGTCTAGAAATAGAAAAAGCCTCAGAAATACATAAATGCATTTCTGAGACTCTTCCTATTTCTATCCTTGCATTGCTCGTAGCCTTACTCGAACTCGGCAAGTCGGTCACAAGCTTAACTCTTTTTGTTTAAGTTTTGTATTATTCCAACTGCCATTTTTTTATTATTTTGCATAATATGTTTTGACTTACTGACCATCTGTTGTCAAAATGTTGTCACTACAATTATACCTGAATATTTATGGTTACGCAAAAGCCACTCCAAAAGCCGAAAACATGCACAAAAAGATAAAAAGGTATCAAGAAAAGGCTGATAGGCAGAACGCCAGCTGACCTTACAGAAGCAGAGACAAAGGGGCGAGATGATCGCCCCTACCAATAATTTATCAATACTATATTCGGTTATTTCTTATACGTAACCTTCATCCCTTTCATATTACCTGCCAGCTTTCCAATC
>JAGBBM010000047.1 GCA_017938485.1 Lachnospiraceae bacterium | reverse complement strand
GTTGTAGCCGTTTTATAGTTGGTATCGGTGGTAGTGCTACCAATGACTGTGGTATGGGTATGCTTCAGGCACTTGGCTTTGATATACTTGATAATGCTTCGGAAAATGTGCCATATGGAGCAAATGGGTTAAAAGATGCGAGACGTATCCTAACTAAAAATGTTCCGGAAAAGCTTGTTTCTTGTGAATTTATGGTGGCCTGCGACGTGGATAATCCTCTCGTAGGAGAGAAAGGATGTAGTAGGATTTTCGCCCCTCAGAAAGGTGCTACACCTGATATGGTGGAGCAGATGGATAGCTGGATGAATTCTTTTGCTGATGTGGTGGAAGCTTTTTATGATGAGTCTACTAGTTCTTCTGGTAAGTTGATGGATGAGGAGAATACCCTTGAAAGATATGACAGATTTACCCCTGGCGCAGGTGCAGCAGGAGGTCTTGGGTATGCTTTCCTTATGTTCCTTGGGGCTAAGCTTCTTCCAGGAGCTCAGATAGTTATTCGTCAGACTGGCTTGGAGGAGCATATTAAGGCTTCTGATATGGTTATAGTTGGAGAGGGCAGATTGGATGCCCAGAGTACTATGGGTAAGATTCCCTTTGCCATAGCAAGCCTTGCCAAGAAGTATGGCAAGAAGGTTATAGCTATAGCCGGCTTGGTGGAGGACGAGGCTGTGGTTAAGTCCTCGGGAGTTTTTGATGAGGTTTACACCATAGATAGAGGAGATATGTCCTTAGATGATGCCATGAAAACTGAAAATGCAATTAATAATTTGAGCAAAACAGTAGAGAGATTAGTTTAGTTGTTTTTTTAGAAGTTCTATCTGAAGTTTCAGTTCTGCATTTTGTTCGTTCAGTTCTGCATTTTGTTCGTTCAGTTCTGCATTTTGTTCGTTCAGTTCTGCGTTTTGCTCGTTTAGTTCATCGTATCGCTGATTTAGTGTATTGAGGGATTGCTCTTTTTCTGCCATTTTTTCACTAAGTTCTATGTATCTTTGTTCCTTCTCTGCTAGCTTTGCATCGTATTCGTCAAGCATTTCGTCGATATCTAAAATAATTGATTGATCCATTTCTGTTATATCCTCCAATTCATAATAGTGAGAATAAATGTGGTTGTATAACAACTGTGTAAGATTTCGTAGTCGGTTTGCGTCGCTTGTAGTTATATTGCCCAATTTGCAATTATCCTCGATGCGTCTAATTATATCATCGTTTATTAGTTTTTTCAACTGTTCAAAATTTTCTTTTGAACGTTCTTTTTATATTATTTTTCTTAGTTTTAGTAGTTGAAAAGGTATGAGAATTATCATTTTTCTTTTATCTAATTCTTCGGCAGATATATCCAGATATTTGAAGGTTTTTACTTTATAATCAAAGCGACCTTGAGAACCGAAATTTAGGGTTAGAGCATATTCATCTGGAACATTTCCCTCATAGTATAGATATATAATTATTGGTTCGGGAAAAATTATTTCGTTGTTTTCGTGATTAGGCTGTCGATTAGCGTGAGAATACCCGTATTCAAACATACGAAATACAATGGAGTTATCTTTAGTCATCTGAGCTTCCATATGATAGCTGTATGTATCATTTATGGTTACGATTGTGTCGGCTAGTATTTTCTTGAGATTCTCATTCTCAAATTCAGTCCAATTATAGGTGATTTTACTATTTGTTGGATGATTGGTACCAAACATACCGTTGATAAGATTTATGATTGCGGTAGATGATAAAGTAAGAATTTTTTTGAAAATTTTATCGTATATAGAAAATATTTTGTTTTCGTTCATAGTTGTTCTCCTTTATATGTATTTTTTAGAAAATAAAACACATGAAAGGAACAATCATAGGCATCACTCCATTACTTTTAAATTAAAAGCTGCTTGGATAAAATCGGCGAATGCCATTAGAAATAATTTTATAAAAAGCAGATTTATTGTATCTACATCATAATACTAGATACACAATGTGTCAATAATATACACATTTATTTCACATAAAAAAGTTGTTTGATATAAAAACAACACCCAAGTTACCTTGCATGGTTTCTTGGGTGTTTGGTAGTTATATTTATCTAGAACACTTGAAAAGTAAGTCTTCCCAACGTCTGTCAACCTCTTCCTGATACTGTGCAAGTAAATGCTCATTTTCAGGCTTGAAGAGATGCTTGAAACGACCCTGTGGGCGAAGGAAATCTTCGATAGGAAGCTTCTTCTTTGGCTCGTAGTTGAGAATCCATTTGCCCTCAACCACCTCGAAGAGTGGCCAGTAGCATGTTTCAACAGCAAGCTTACAAATCTTCATGATGTCTGGAGTGTCGTATCTCCATCCTCTTGGACATGGAGCCATAACATTTAAGAATGCAGCGCCAGGAGTGTATATAGCTTTTTCTGCCTTCTCATATAAATCTTTCATAGTTCCAATAAGTGTTGACTGAGCAACATAAGGAACATCATGGCTTGCTATGATTGAAGCAAGGTCTTTACGATTCTGCATCTTACCATTTGACTGACTGCCAACAGGAGTAGTAGTTGTGTCGGCGTACATAGGAGTTGCTGAAGAACGCTGGATACCAGTGTTCATGTAAGCACCATTGTCGTAGCACACATAAACCATGTCATGGTTTCTTTCCATAGCACCTGAAAGTGACTGGAAACCGATATCGTAAGTACCACCGTCACCACCGAAGGTGATGAACTTGTAAGTCTCAGTAACTTTGCCCTTTTTCTTAAGTGCATTATAAGCAGTTTCGATACCTGAGAGAGTGGCACCTGCATTTTCAAATGCGTTGTGCATATAGCTATCTTCCCAAGCTGTGTATGGGTACATAAATGTAGAAACCTCCATACATCCGGTTGCATTGCCGATAACTGCTTTATCTTCAGGCTTAAGGGCACGAAGTACTGTTCTTGCAACAATTGTACCACCGCAGCCTGCACACATTCTATGACCAGGAGCAAGACGCTCTGGTTTATTCATAACCTCTTTAAAATTAAATGCCATCTTGATAACCTCCCTTACTTTCTAAGTCCAACATACTTGAACTGCTCAGGTTCCATAGAACCATCTGCAATCTTCATAAGGTCTTCGAACACTGAAGTTGCTGACTCTACAGTGTAGTCACGTCCACCGATTCCGTAGAAGTAATTAACTGCTGTTACACCAACCTTTGCATCGTATAAAGCAGCCTTAACCTCTGAACCAACTGGACCACCACAAGCTGAAAAGCTTTCGGCTCTGTCAAGAATAGCAACAGCCTTAACATTTTTAAGTGCCTCAGCAATTTCTTCACCAGGGAATGGTCTAAATACTCTAATCTTGAGAAGACCAGCCTTAATTCCTTTATCTCTTAAGGCATCTATAGCATCCTTAGTAGTACCAGCAGCAGAACCCATGATAACTATGGCTATTTCTGCATCCTCAAGCTTGTACTCTTCAAAGAATCCATACTTTCTTCCGGAAATCTTTTCGAATTCCTCTGCAACCTCTAAGATAACCTTCTTTGCGTTCTTCATAGCAAGTCTCTGATTCATCTTTGTTTCCATATAAAATGGTGAAGTTGCGTAAGGTCCAATAGCCATAGGCATATCAGCGTTAAGAAGATAATTTTCTGGATTATAGTCGCCTACAAATGCCTTGACCTTGTCGTCTTCGATAAGCTCAATATTTTCTACAGCGTGACTTGTGATGAAACCATCCTGACAAGCCATAAATGGGAGCATTACATCTGGATGTTCAGAAATTCTAAATGATTGGATAAAGTTATCATATGCTTCCTGATTGTTCTCTGCATATATCTGAATCCAACCTGAATCTCTAGCACCCATAGAATCTGAGTGGTCACAGTTTATATTGATAGGACCTGTAAGTGCTCTATTTACAAGAGCAAGTACAAGTGGAAGTCTGTCAGAAGCTGCTACATAAAGAAGCTCCCACATGTAAGCAAGACCACAGGATGAAGTAGCAGTAAGAGCTCTTGCACCTGCTGCTGAAGCACCCATAGTAGCACTCATAGAGCTGTGCTCTGACTCTACAGGAATAAATTCTGTATCCATCTCACCGTTAGCTATGTAAGTTGACACCATCTGAGGAATCTCAGTTGAAGGTGTGATAGGGAAGGCTGGCATAACGTCTGGATTAATCTGTTTGATTGCGTAGGCAACGGCTTCGTTACCTGACATTCTTTCACGAATAGACATATTAGATACCCTCCTTCATAGTTATAGCACCAAAGCTGCAGACTCTCTCACAGATTCCGCAACCCTTACAGTGATTATAATCAAAGTCTTCACGCTTGCCATCCTTGACAGGAATTGAACTGTCAGGGCAGACAGGTGTGCATAATAGACAGTGTGTACATTTGTCCCAGTCGATGACAGGAGTCTGAGTTCTCCACTCACCAGTATTAAACATAGCAGCTCCACCGCCACCGTATACCTGGTTTCCGAGTGTAATGTCATAGTAAGGACTTTGTTCATGGATTTTAGTTATATCTGTTGCCTTTGACATTATTTCACCTCCTCAAATGCCATCTTAAGAGCGTTCATATTGCCCTCGATTACTTCCGGCTTTTTAGCAAACTTGTGCTGGTAAGAAGCTTCCATCTGTGATAAGAAAACTTCCTCATCCATAATGTGTGCAACCTTAACGATAGCTGCAAGCATAGGTGAGTTAGGAAAATACTTACCAAGTGTTGCCATAGAAACCTTTCTGGCATCAATTATATATACTTTACCTTCATATCCATTTAATAAAGGTATAATCTCGTCTTTTTCCTTTGTGGTGTTAATTACAATAGCACCATCTTTGCTAAGTCCCTTTGTTACATCTACAGAATGTAAAAGGGTCTCGTCTACTACAACAACGTAGTCTGGGTTATAAATATTGGAATGAACTCTTATAGGAGAATCACCAATTCTGTTGTAAGCAGTAATAGGTGCACCCATACGCTCAGGACCATATTCAGGGAAGCCCTGTACGTGCATTCCGGTGTTAAATGCCACGTCTGCAAGAAGCAAAGCTGCAGTCTTGGCACCTTGGCCACCACGACCATGCCATCTGATTTCAATGTTCTTTTTCATAAATACACTCCTATTCAAAAATCGAAAATCGCGATAATTATAACATCTATGGGCGAAAAGTAAAAGCATTTCTTAGTATTTCTTGACAAATAATATTATTTCTTGAATAAATAGGTCGGAGTTGATATAATTTAAAAGATTTGGTATAAATATAAGAGATTTTTTTTAGGAGAATATTTTATGAGTGAAGATATAAAAAAAGAAGATATGGAAAAAACAGATGTAACTGAAGAAGTTGATGCAGCTACTACTGATACAGTTGAAGAAGTTGATGCAGCTACTACTGATACAGCAGAAGAAGTTGATACAGAGGCAGTTATTAAGGAGGTTTTATCAGGAGAAAACTTGGCAGAACCTTCTGGTATAGGTAAGGAAAAGGAAGCTCTTGCTAATCTTGTGTTTGACAAAGAGGATGAGGATAAAGATGGTAAAGCGAAAGCGGGTTTAAAGATTTTTGGTGTTATTTCTATTTTACTTGCAGTTGCCGGTCTTGCTCTTATAGGACTTTGTTTCTACTTCCTTATGTTTGCCCCAACCTATGATAAGAGTGCAGATTATAATGGAAGTGTTTCCTATGAGCAGATAGCTTCTGTAACAGATCCATATTACAGTGAGCAAAAACAACCTCTTGAGATGATTTCTACATCTTTGGATGCTACACCACTTGACGCTACACCACTTGATGCAACAGAAACTGATGCTGAAGAATCAAGTGAAGAATAGGAGGTGCGTAAGATGAAGAAAACATGGAGAAATATTATTATTGTTTCATTTGTATTGGTTCTCATTGAAGTTGTCGTTACAATGATTTTGTTTAAGCCTTACTATGATGCACATAAGGTATATCAGTCTATAGAAGAGGGTAACTGGATCGAGACTCAGGAAGGCTATAACAATTTGAGCACTAACCAACAAAACAGAGTTCAGGAACATTTACCAGACTATGCAAAGTGGCTTGCGAACCAGTATGTAGAAGGCAATATGGCATACGAGGATATAGCTGCTTCCTTCGATGCAGTAAATGCTATTGATGAGAGTGAGAGCTTATACTCAACTTATATGTATGATATAAGTAAGAACGAATATGTAAATGTTATAAATGGTATGTACAACGCAACCAATACCTTCAATACAACTGCAGAGTATGAGTATCGTCAGACTCTGAATGCCATAAATCATCGTCTTGGTTATGATATGAGAGAAGAGATATTGGTTAATATGCTCAACATAGAGTATGGAAAGTTTTTAAATGAAGAGATAACTGTTGACAGTATGAAAAACTTCTATAACTTAGTTATTGCCAATTCATACTATACTGCATATGACTATGCATATGTTATAAGTAATAACGTGGATTGTGTTGTGGCATATAGAAGTGTATACGAAAATGCTGTAGTTAATTATGAAGAAAATAAGTACTTTGAAGCTATGGAGCTTTGTGAAATCATAGTTACAGCACCAGAAGATGGTTTATATCAGCAAAAGATAAGTGAGCTTTATGCATCTGCTTATGAAGAGGGTAAGGCTTACTATGAGGATGCTATAAAGGATTACGTTGCAAAGGGTGACAAGGATTCTGCAGTTGAGCTTATGGCTGAGGTTGAGAAATTCTATGGAGATGATGTAGACCTCACATATATCAAGGAAGATATGGCGGATGACTGGCAGCTTGCAGCTATGGATTTACTTAAGGATTGGGAGACTAATCTTAAGGATGAGTTAGATGATTTTTCTACAGGAGAGTACATTTTAGAGAACAAGTATAATACCTTGAAACCGGATAGTGTGCTTTTATATGATGTAGATGGTAATATCATACCTGAGTTATTCTTGTTCAAGGAATCAAGAGTGAATAATGAGTATGTAGAGTGCTTCGTTTATGTATATAATGAGGACGAAAAGATTTATGAGTTTGATGATTACATTAACGTAAAGAATTTCTGTAAGGATAGTAACATCGTAGCCTTCCCTTATGCTTTTGAGAGAGCTACAGGTGATGAATGTATGCTTGTATCCTTCGATGGAGAAGATTTTTACGATGGTAATATGTGTCAGCTTATAAATGATGTTCACTATGTAAATGGTGCTGAAACAGATGATTTAGAGTACCTTGAGACTCAGACAGAGATTCTCTCACACATTAATGAGAGAACAGTTGGTAACAGTGGTTATTCAAGCTTAGAAACTAGCGAAGGCTATATTCTTGCTTACTAATATATTTATGGAGGAAAATCAATGATTAAATTATATGAAACAGGTGCGTACTTGCTTAACGGAAAAGAGCTTGTAGTTGATAATGAAAACGCATCTAAGGAGCTTGCAGCTAAGGGAATTAGTACAACAAAGGAAGAGGCATCAAAAAATACTATGGCTTATGGTATTTTAGAGGCTCACAATACTTCCGGTAACATGGAGCAACTTAAAATTAAATTTGATAAGATGACTTCACATGATATTACATTTGTAGGTATTATCCAGACTGCAAGAGCATCAGGACTTACAGAGTTTCCTATTCCTTATGTTCTTACAAACTGTCACAACTCACTTTGTGCAGTTGGTGGTACTATAAATGAAGATGACCACATGTTTGGACTTTCATGTGCTAAGAAGTATGGTGGAGTATATGTTCCACCTCATCAGGCAGTTATTCACCAGTATGCAAGAGAGATGCTTGCAGAGTGTGGTGCTATGATTCTTGGTTCAGATTCACATACTCGTTACGGTGCCCTTGGTACTATGGCTATCGGCGAAGGTGGTGGAGAGCTTGCAAAGCAGCTTCTTAAGAGAACTTACGACGTGGCAAAACCAGGTGTTATAGCTATTTATCTCGATGGTGAGGTAGCAAAGGGTGTTGGTCCTCAGGACGTTGCTCTTGCTATCATTGGTGCTACCTTTGATTGTGGATATGTTAAGAATAAGGTTATGGAGTTTGTGGGTCCTGGTGTTGATAAGCTTTCAGCAGACTTTAGAATTGGTATAGATGTTATGACTACTGAGACTACTTGTCTTTCTTCTATTTGGAAGACTGACGAGAAGATTAAGGAGTGGTATGACATTCACTACAGACCAGATGCATATAAGGAGATGAATCCTGGAGCAGTTGCATACTATGATGGAGTAGTATATGTAGACTTATCAAAGGTTAAACCTATGATTGCTATGCCATTCCACCCATCAAATGTTTATACAATCGATGAATTAAATGCTAACCTTATGGATATCTTAGAGGACGTTGAGAAGAAGGCTCTTGTATCTTTGGATGGCAAGGTTGACTTTACTCTTAAGGATAAGGTTCGCAATGGAAAGCTTTACGTAGAGCAGGGAATTATCGCTGGTTGTGCCGGCGGTGGATACGAAAATATCGTAGATGCAGCAGACATCTTAAAGGGTCGTTACATAGGTGCTGATGAGTTCACTCTTTCAGTATATCCTGCAAGTACACCAATTTATATGGAACTTGCTAAAAACGGAAGACTTGCTGACCTTATTGGAACAGGTGCCATCGTTAAGACTGCATTCTGTGGACCATGTTTTGGTGCTGGAGATACACCTGCTAACAACGCATTTAGTATCAGACATTCAACTAGAAACTTCCCTAACAGAGAAGGTTCTAAGATTCAGAATGGTCAGATTTCATCTGTTGCTCTTATGGATGCTCGTTCAATTGCAGCAACAGCTGTTAATAAGGGTTACCTCACTTCTGCAACAGATATGGATGTACAGTACACATCACCTAAGTATTTCTTTGATAGAACTATCTATGATAACAGAGTATATAATGGTGTTGGCAAGGCTGACCCTGAGGTTGCTATTAAGTTTGGTCCTAATATTAAAGACTGGCCAGAGATGATTGCTCTTACTGACAATCTCTTACTTAAGATGGCTTCAGTTATAAATGACCCTGTTACAACAACAGATGAGCTTATTCCTTCAGGAGAGACATCATCCTTTAGATCAAATCCTCTTGGTCTTGCAGAGTTTACACTTTCACGTAAAGACCCTGAGTACGTAGGTCGTGCCAAGGCAATTCAGGCTGTGGAGAGAGTTCGTGAGTCTGGTGAGTGTATGTGTTCTACATCTGATGAGATGAAGAAGATTATGGATACAGTTAAAGAGAAATTCCCTGAGGTTAAGGGTAAAAATACAGGCTACGGTAGCACAATCTTTGCAGTAAAACCTGGTGATGGTTCTGCGAGAGAGCAGGCTGCTTCATGTCAGAAGGTTCTTGGCGGTTGGGCTAATATCGCTAAGGAGTACGCTACAAAGAGATATAGATCAAATCTTATCAACTGGGGTATGCTTCCATTTGTTATGGAGGAGGATTTTGCATTCTCAGTGGATGATTATGTATTTATTCCAGGCATTGTAGATGCAATTAAGAATAAGGATGAGATAATCAAAGCATATGTAGTGAACAAGGATATGAAGGAAATCGACCTTAAGCTTGGCGCTCTTACAGATGATGAGAGAGATATTATCCTTGCTGGATGTTTAATTAATTACTATAAGACAAACTAATATACTAGCTGCCAATATTATTATAATTATTGGCAGCTAATTTTAGATAAGTTCATAAAATGAACGTTAAAAAATGAAAAATGAGTCTAAAGTATATAATTCAGGTGGTACAAATTTTTTTCTTGTGTTATAATTCACATTGATAAAGGAAATTGGTAAATAATATATTTATACATTTAAGGAAGGTGATTTTATGTCAACTATAGTTTGGCTAGTGGTTGCGGCCTT
>JAGBBM010000046.1 GCA_017938485.1 Lachnospiraceae bacterium | reverse complement strand
ACTGTGGAGATTGGTCCAACAGTAAAGATTGGATATTTTACTCAGGAGATTAAACTGGGAGAGGATATGAATCCTAACCAGAGAGTTATAGATTATATAAGAGATGTGGCAGAATATGTGGAGACTTCAGACGGTAGGATAACCGCCGCAAGACTTTTGGAGAGATTTCTTTTTAAGGGAGAGGACCAGTATGGCTTGATAGGTAAGCTGTCTGGTGGAGAGCGAAGAAGACTTTATCTTTGCAAGGTACTTATGTCTGCACCAAATGTGCTTATCCTTGATGAGCCTACCAATGATTTGGATATAACTACCTTAACTGTTCTTGAAGATTATCTTGATACTTTTGAGGGAATAGTTATAGCGGTTTCTCATGATAGATATTTCCTTGACAGAGTTGTAAGACGTATATTTGCCTTTAGAGCAGATGGTACTTTAAAACAGAGCGAGGGCGGATATACGGATTATGAGATAAGAGAAAGCTTTGAGAGTGAGGTGCCAGACAAAAAGGCATCTTTGGATAGTGGCAAAGCATCAAAGAAAAGTTCAGGTTCCATAAGTTCTGACACTGAAGTCACCTCAGATAATTTTACTTCAAAAGGAAAGCCAAGAGAGAAGAAACTTAAATTTTCCTTTAAGGAGCAAAAGGAATATGAAACCATAGAGGAAGATATTGCTGCTTTGGAAGAAAGGGTAGAAGAGCTAGAAAAAGAGATTTCTTTGAATGCCAGAGATTTCGAAAAACTCCAAAAGCTTTCAGAAGAAAAGGAAAAGGCAGAAGCAGAACTTAGTGATAAGATGGATAGATGGGTTTACTTAGAGGAATTAAAGGCTGCGATAGAGGCCCAGTAAAATATATGAAGCATTGGAAAGGAGCACATTTTTATTATGAAGGTAATGTTGTTAAATGGTAGTCCAAGAGGAGAAAAATGTACATACACTGCACTTTCTGTAATAGCAAAAAGATTAAATGAATTAGGTATAGATACAGAGATTTTTAATGTGGGAGCTAAACCACTTGCTGGTTGCATTGGTTGTGGAACCTGTAGAACTAATGGAAAATGTTTTGTGGATGACGGAGTAAACGAATTTGTATCTAAGATGGAAGAGTGCGATGGACTTATTGTTGGTTCACCAGTATATTATGCAGCGGCAAGCGGACAGATTACATCCTTCTTGGATAGAGCTTTTTATTCAGGCGGTGGCAAGTTTGCGGGAAAGCTGGGGGCTGCAATTGTTAGTTGTAGACGAGGAGGTGCATCTGCGACCTTCGACCAGCTTAACAAGTATTTTTCTATAAGTAATATGCCTATTGTGACTTCGAATTATTGGAATCAGGTTCACGGCAATATGCCGGAAGAGGTTTTAAAGGATGAAGAGGGGCTTCAGACTATGAGAACCTTGGCTGATAATATGGCGTGGCTATTACAATGTATAGAGGCTGGCAAGGAAAAAGGAATTAACCTCCCTCAGTACGAAGCTAAGATAAAGACTAATTTTATAAGATAAGAAGAGGTTGCTCACAAAGCTGTGGGCAACCTTTTTTAGCTATCTTTTGAATTTGTAGTTGTAACCTTCTGACATACAGTTTGCTATGTCACCAAGGATTTTAATTACATTATCCTGGTCGATGGTTTTGTACTCCTGGTATGCGTTGTAAGCCCCATGAACTAGATAAGAAAGATATATGTTGGTATGTAAATCTGCTCTAAGTTCCGGATGCTGACTATATACTGCTTTCTTTAATTCTCTTACAATTCCATGTGGTAGAGATGACATTCTTGAACCGGAAAAAATAGTTTTAAATATTGTGTCTTGAGCTGTGGCGCGCTTAAATAGAGTAATTGCCACATAGCCGATGTTGTCTAATATATCATCCACATCAGGGAGGATTTGGCACATTTCTTCTATGAGTTCATTCTCCACCTTGTCGGCAAGATCATATATGTCTCTGTAGTGAAGATAGAAGGTCTGTTTGCTAATCTTTGCAGTATCGGTGAGCTCCTTGACAGTGATTCTTTCAAGTTCTTTTTGACTTCTTAATTCTACGAAGGCATCAAATATGCTTTTTTTAGTCTTTTGTATTCTTGAATCCATTTTAAACTCCGTAAAAATATAATAACTTTTACGACATTATATACCAATTGAGTGAATTTTTCTATAGCCAATTAAATATATTTCTGATATGATTTAAATATTTAAGAGATACTGTAAGAGGTAATGCATATGATATATACAGATTTGACTAGGAAAGCGATAAAATTTTGCATAAAAGCTCATGAGGGACAGCTTGATAAAAGTGGTATTCCTTATATGCTTCATCCCATTCACGTGGCGGAGCAGATGGAGGACGAGCTTACGACCTGTGTTGCCCTCTTACATGATGTAGTTGAGGACACAGATTACACTATAGAGGATGTAAAAAATGAAGGGTTTCCAGACTCTGTAGTTGAGGCCGTTAGGGTTTTAACAAAACCAAGAAACATTCCCTATATGGATTACATTAAAGTGGTTAAAACTAACCCCATAGCAGTTAAGGTAAAGCTTGCAGATATTGAACATAACAGTGACCTTACCAGAGTGGTAGAAGTAACGGAAATGGACCTTCGTCGCAATGAAAAATATAAAAAAGCAAAGGAATTCTTACTAAATGACTAAAAAACAAAGAGCTCTTCTTGTTATAGAAAGACTAAAAAACGAATATCCGGTAGCAGAGTGCTCTTTGGAGTACGACGAGGCGTGGAAGCTTCTTGTTGAGGTTAGACTTGCAGCTCAGTGTACTGATGCAAGAGTAAATGTAGTGGTTAAGGATTTGTATGCTAAGTTTCCTACAGTTAAAGCCCTAGCAGATGCACCTGTGGAAGAAATTGAAGCAATAGTGAGACCTTGTGGCTTAGGAAAAAGCAAGGCGAGGGATATAAGTGCATGTATGAAGATATTGCACCATAAGTATAACGACGTTGTGCCTGAAGATTTTGATGAGCTACTTTCACTCCCTGGAGTTGGGCGTAAAAGTGCCAATCTCATAGTAGGGGATGTATATGGTAAGCCAGCTATAGTTACAGATACCCACTGTATAAGAATTGTAAATAGAATAGGTTTGGTGGATGGAATCAAGGAGCCTAAAAAGGTGGAGATGGCTCTTTGGAAGATAGTGCCTAAAGAGGAGGGTAATGGACTTTGCCATAGACTGGTATATCATGGAAGAGCTGTGTGTACAGCCAGAACAAAGCCTTACTGCGATAAGTGTTGCCTAAAAGACATCTGCAAGAAAAATGGAGTAAAATAATAAGAGGACATTATGAGTAAACCAGAAGATATAATAGGTGTAATATTTGATTTTAATGGCACTATGTTTTTTGACTCGCAAAAGCATGTGAAAGCGTGGACAACTTACGCTGAGGAGATGATAGGGCGGAGCATTACACCGGAGGAAAAAAGATTATATATAAATGACAAATCAGGACGAAAGATTATAGAGCATTTTCTTGGATATGAGATAAGCGATGATATGTATGAACAGTTTTCTGAGGAAAAAGAAGGTATATATAGAAAGCTGTGTAATGAGGACAAAGAGAATCTTAAACTGGCAGATGGTTTGGAAGAATTTTTAGATTATTTAACTGAGCACAACATACCAAGAACCATAGCGTCAGTTGCGCCTCTATCTAATATGATGTACTATTTTGAAATCTTTGACTTGTACAGATGGTTTGATACTGACAAGATAGTTTATCATGACAAAAGACTTAGAGATAAACCATTTCCAGATTTGTATTTGGTTGCCTGCAAGATGATTAATATGCCACCAGATAAGTGTCTTGTGTTTGAAGATTCATCTATCGGCATAACTGCTGCCCAAAGAGCAGGCATTAAACATATTGTAGCTATAAATGGAGATAATCCACACCTTAGCGTGGAAGGCTTTGACTATGTACATGGTATGGTGAAAGACTATACTAAGATAGACAGTATAATTGGATAATTTTTCATATAATCTTCACAAACATATACTTGCCTATTTAAAATTATATAAGTATAATCAGAAATGTTCTGTATATTGAATTATATAGAGCATTTTTTTGAGCATATATTTTATTTGTTAGTATTACATATAATTACAGATAAGAGGAAAGGGGTGTAATATATGTTAAAGACTCTAGGAGCACATATAAAAGAATTTAAAAAGCAATCCATATTAACTCCTATATGTATGATATTGGAGGTTATATTTGAGATGTTTATTCCATATCTTATGGCCTCCATTATAGACGAGGGAGTAAACAAGGGGGACATGAAGCATATTGTTTTGGTGGGTCTTGGTATGGTAGGCCTTGCTGCCTGTGGTCTTACCACAGGAGTTTTGGGCGGTAAATTTGCAGCTCAGGCTTCAACAGGTTTTGCGAGAAACTTAAGGAGTGCTATGTATGACAACATCCAGACCTTTTCCTTTTCTAATATTGATAAGTACTCCACAGCAGGACTTATAACAAGACTTACAACAGATGTTACTAACATCCAGAATGCATATCAGATGCTCCTTAGAATGTGTATGAGAGCACCTATCAGTCTTATAACTGCTATGGTTATGGCATTTACCATAAGTCCAAGGCTTGCCACAATATATCTGGTTGCGGTAGGTGTGCTTGCCATAATTTTATCCTTTATCATAAGATTTGCCATGAAGTATTTTACAGAGGTGTTCAAAAGATACGATGACTTAAATGCCAGTGTTCAGGAAAATGTTTCTGCTATAAGAGTTGTAAAGGCTTATGTAAGAGAAGATTATGAGAATAAGAAGTTTGGTAAAGCCAGCTACAATGT
>JAGBBM010000045.1 GCA_017938485.1 Lachnospiraceae bacterium | reverse complement strand
GGTGGTACAAATTTTTTTCTTGTGTTATAATTCACATTGATAAAGGAAATTGGTAAATAATATATTTATACATTTAAGGAAGGTGATTTTATGTCAACTATAGTTTGGCTAGTGGTTGCGGCCTTGTTTATTATCATTGAGATAGGAACCTTAGGACTTACCACTATATGGTTTGCGGGTGGAGCTATTCTCGCAGCAGCAGCGGCTGCATTTGGGGCACATTGGGTAGTTCAGGCATTGATTTTTGCAGTGGTTTCTCTTGTACTTTTGTTTGTTACAAGACCAATTGCACAAAGACATTTGATGAGCACTCAGGAAAAAACTAATGCGGAAAGCCTTGTTGGGCTGACTGCTATAGTAACTTCTACTATCGACAACATTAAGTCAGAGGGTTCTGCTAAGATTAACGGTCTTGAGTGGACAGCTCGTTCTAAGGATGATTCGATTATAGAAGAGGGTAGTGAAGTAATTATTGATTCAATTAGCGGTGTAAAGCTTATTGTATCTAAGAAACAAATAAAGGGGGATATGTAATATGTTATTATCAGAACTTTCAAGCGGACAGGTATTTGCCCTGTTCATTATATTCTTAATTATTATTGTGGTTGCCAGTGCAATTAGAATCGTACCACAGGCACATGCTTATGTAATCGAGCGACTTGGTACTTACCAGGATACCTGGTCAGTTGGATTCCATATGAAGTGGCCTGTTATTGATAAGATTGCAAACAGAATTTCTCTTAAGGAGCAGGTTATCGATTTCGCTCCACAGCCAGTTATCACTAAGGATAACGTTACAATGAGAATTGATACAGTTGTATTCTTCCAGATTACTGACCCTAAGCTTTTTGCTTACGGTGTTGAAAAGCCAATTATGGCTATCGAGAATCTTACAGCTACAACACTCCGTAACATTATCGGTGAGTTGGAGTTAGACCAGACTCTTACATCTAGAGAAACTATTAACATTAAGATGAGAGCTACACTTGATGAGGCAACAGACCCATGGGGAATTAAGGTTAACAGAGTTGAGCTTAAGAACATCATTCCACCAGCAGCTATTCAGGATGCCATGGAGAAGCAGATGAAGGCAGAGCGTGAAAGACGTGAGCAGATCCTTATTGCGGAAGGTGAGAAGAAGTCAGCAATCCTTCGTGCTGAGGGTCAGAAAGAGTCTCTTATTCTTTCAGCTGAGGCTGAAAAGCAGTCAGCAATTCTTCGTGCTGAGGCAACTAAGGAAGCAACTATCAAGAGAGCAGAAGGTGAGGCTGAGGCTATCCTTACTGTACAGAAGGCTAATGCAGAGGGTATTAAGTACCTCAATGAAGCTGCACCAGATAAGTCAATTCTTACATTAAAGAGTCTTGAGGCCTTTGGTAAGGCTGCTGATGGCAAGGCTACAAAGATTATCATTCCATCAGATATTGCTGGTATTGCAGGTCTTGCATCATCACTTACTGAGATTGTGGGAGATAAGAAAAACGCAGAGTAGTATTTTTACAGAGGATAGGATTATATTATGAAAAGTTTGATGAATTTTTTGCTGGGCATTGTATTGACTATTGTGGGAGCTATTCTTTTCCTTACCAATGTTAAAGTGTCAAGTTTCACATTTTTTTACAGATATAACGGAACCAATATTACAGCCATACTCATACTTCTTATGTGTATTTTGGTAGTAGTATACATTGTGTACCCTAACTTTGTAACAGGTTTGCTGTTAGGTATTGCATTCCTTGCGTTCTTTGTATCTGTTATTATGAGTATGAAGTTCTATATTGTGCACATGAGCGCATTAGAGGTTATGGTTATCTTGGCAACATTTTGTTCAGGTATTGGACTTACCCTTAGAGGCATCGTCCACGCCAAAGACGACCTTCCTGAAAAATAATTTTTAAGCGTCTAGGAGGAAACTATGAGTAGCAAGCTTGAATTACAAAAAGAGGCTTTAAGCGAATTAGTAAGTTATAGTGAAAAGATAATTAAAGGAACAGAGACTGTCATAAAAGAATTACGTGAGTCAAGAAAAGATGACACTGATGAGCTCTTCAATCTGGTAATACAGGGCATAAACTGGGAGATAGAAGTATTCAATAACTGTGAAGCTCTTATCAACAAGGATGGCCAGCAGATTGACAAGGACAAGATGGCTCAGGCTGTTGGTAGACTTGGGAAAGTGTTGCAGGAAAAAGATGACATCAAACTAGCAGCATGCTTAGATGTGGATTTCCTCCCATTCTTAAAAGCTATGGAGTTTGCAGCCATGTCTGCAAGCTAAATATACAGCAATCACGAACAAATATATACTGTCTAAACGAGAACCAATCCCCCAGGCACCAACCTGGGGGATATGTCGTATTATTGAAAAAAATGTCAAAAATTGTAAAATTCTTATGAATTGTGTTGAAAGTGGTAAAAAAAATCTACAACTTTTATTATAAAATATGCATAAAACTATTTAACTTTTTTGACAAAGATGGTATAATAGTCACATATTATGCTAAAAGGGGTGACATTATGATTAAGAAAGAAATGATAGCGATGCTTTTAGCAGGTGGACAGGGAAGCAGACTTGGCGTTTTGACTTCTAAACTTGCTAAGCCAGCAGTTGCTTTTGGTGGTAAATATAAGATTATCGATTTCCCACTCAGTAACTGTATTAATTCAGGCGTTGACACAGTGGGTGTACTTACTCAGTATAGACCACTTAGACTTAATCAGCATATTGGTATTGGTATGCCATGGGATTTGGATAGAAGCATAGGCGGTGTTACAGTACTTCCTCCATACGAGAAGAGTACAAACAGCCAGTGGTATACAGGTACTGCAAATGCAATATATCAGAATATCGAGTATATTGACTATTACAATCCAGATTATGTTTTGATTTTATCTGGTGACCATATTTACAAGATGGATTATGAGGTGATGCTTGATTTCCATAAGACAAGCAAGGCAGACATAACTCTTGCAACATATCAGGTTCCTATGGAAGAAGCAAGCAGATTTGGTGTTGTAATCACTGATGAGACAGGCTGTATTCAGGAGTTTGAAGAGAAGCCTGAGAATCCACGAAGCAACAAAGCATCTATGGGTATATACATATTCAACTGGAAACTTCTTAAGGAAGCCCTTACAGTTATGAAGGATGTACCTTCATGTGACTTTGGTAAGCATATCATCCCATATTGCCACGAGAAGGGCAGCAAGATATGTGCTTACGAGTATAAGGGATATTGGAAGGATGTTGGAACACTTGGTTCATATTGGGAAGCTAATATGGAGCTTGTTGATATCATTCCTGAGTTTAATCTCTATGAGGAGTTCTGGAGAATATACACTAAGAGCGATATGCTTCCACCACAGTACATTGCACCTGAGGCATCTGTGACAAAGAGTATTATCGGTGAGGGAACTGAGATTTATGGTGAGGTTGATTCATCAGTTATCGGTTCAGGTGTTACTATCGGTAAGGGTGCAATTGTAAAGAATTCCATCATTATGAATGGTGCGGTTATCGGTGATGGTGCTGTTATTGATAAGGCAATCATTGCTGAGGACGTTGTTATAGGAGCTAATGCAGAGCTTGGCGTTGGAGACGAAGTTCCAAACGAGCTTGCACCTCATATATATTCATTCGGCCTTGTTACAATTGGCGAGAACTCAGTTATTCCTGAGGGTGTTAAGATTGGTAAGAACGTTGCTATATTTGGCGAGACAACCATTGATGAATATCCTGACGGATTACTTAAGAGCGGTTCAAGTATAATAAAGGTAGGTGAGTAGTATGAGAGCTATAGGTATTATTTTAGCTGGTGGAAACAGCAACAAAATGGGCGACTTGTCAGCAAAAAGAGCAGTTGCAGCTATGCCTATCGTGGGAAGCTACAGAGCTATTGACTTTACACTCTCTAATATGACTAACTCCCATATCAAGAAGGTAGCAGTTTTTACACAGTATAATTCTCGTTCATTAAATGAGCACCTTAATTCCTCAAAGTGGTGGGATTTTGGTAGAAAGCAGGGTGGATTGTATGTATTTACTCCAACTATAACTGCTACAAATAACTATTGGTACAAGGGTACAGCTGATGCTCTTTACCAGCACATTAATTTCCTTAAGTCAGCACATGAGCCATATGTAGTTATTGCTTCAGGTGATGCAGTATACAAGATGGATTACAACAAGGTTCTTGAGGAGCACATTGCAACAGGCGCAGATATCACTATCGTATGCAAGGATATTCCAGCAGGTACTGATGATATCAACAGATTCGGTGTAGTTACTCTTGCAGATGACAACAGAGTTATAAGCTTTGAGGAGAAGCCACTTGTGGCAGAGACTAACACAGCTTCTATCGGTGTATATGTTGTAAGACGTAGACAGCTCATTGAACTTCTTGAGGCTTGTGCAGCTGAAGGAAGAAGCGATTTTGTTAATGATATTCTTGTACGTTATAAGAACGTTAAGAAGATTTACGCATACAAGCTTGATTCATATTGGAGAAATATCGGAACTATCGATTCATATTTCAAGACTAATATGGATTTCCTTAATAAAGATATTAGAGATTACTTCTTTAGACAGCATCCAGATGTATATTCAAAGGTTGAGGATTTACCTCCAGCTAAGTACAACTCAGATGCAGTAGTTAACAACAGCCTTATAGCCAGTGGATGTATTATCAACGGTACTGTTGAGGATTCAATCCTCTTCAAGAAGGTATACATTGGTAACAACTGTGTGATTAAGAATTCTATTATTTTGAATGATGTACATATTGGGGATAATTGTTACATTGAGAATTGCATTGTTGAAAGTAGAGATACTCTTAGAGCCAATACCGTACACACTGGTGATCCTAACCAGATTAAGGTTATTGTTGAAAAGAATTTCAGATACGCACTGTAAACGGCAGATTTAGACATATAAAGGGGGATTACTATGCAGATTACAGATGTAAGAGTGAGAAAAGTTGCAAAAGAAGGTAAGATGAGAGCGGTAGTTTCTATCACTATTGACAATGAATTTGTAGTTCATGACATTAAGGTCATTGAAGGAGAGAAGGGCTTATTCATTGCTATGCCAAGTAGAAAGGCATCAGATGGAGAATATAGAGACATAGCTCATCCTATTAATTCTGAGACAAGAGATAGGATACAATCTTTAATTCTTGAAGCTTATAAGAATACTGCTTCTGAAATTGAGGAATAGTATTATTAAAAGGGGCTCACCTAAGGTAAGCCCCTTTTGTCTTAGGTTATTTTATAATAGTATCTTGAATCTATTAGATGGAGGATAATTATGACAGAAGAATATAGCGTAACGGTGACGGATCTTATTAAAAAGATGAATCTTATCAATCATACACCTGATATCGATACAGATAAGATATTAATCAAAGATCCTAATATGAATCGTCCAGCGGTACAGTTGGCAGGTTTCTTTGAACACTTTGATGCTGCTCGTATACAGATATGTGGAAATGTAGAATATGCCTACATTGCGAACATGCATACAAGAGAAGAAAATGTTGCCATATTTAACAAGCTTTTTGAGTATAAGATACCATGTCTTATATTTTGTAGAGGACTAGAACCATACGATTTTATTATAGAGGCTGGTAATAAGTACGGAGTACCTATATTAACTGACCGTTCAGAGACAACATCAGAGTTTGTTCATGAGGTAGTTAGATGGCTTCACGTTGAGCTTGCACCAAGAATATCTATACATGCAGTTTTAGTTGATGTTTATGGTGAGGGCGTACTTATAACAGGTGATAGTGGTATAGGTAAGAGTGAGGCTGCTCTTGAGCTTATTAAGAGAGGTCACAGACTTGTTTCTGATGATGTGGTTGAGATAAAGAAGGTTAGTGATGAAACCTTGGTAGGAACTGCCCCAGAGATTATAAGACATTTTATCGAACTTAGAGGTATCGGTATCATAGATGTTAAGACTATGTTTGGTGTAGAGTGTGTTAAGCAGACACAGACCATTGACCTTGTTATTAACCTTGAAGAGTGGGATAAGGATGCTAACTATGATAGACTTGGTCTTGAAGATCAGTATGTTGAGTTCTTAGGTAATAAGGTTGTAAGTCATTCTATACCTATAAGACCAGGTAGAAATATCGCAATCATTGTAGAATCCGCAGCGGTTAATCACAGACAAAAGAAGATGGGATATAATGCAGCTCAGGAGTTATACAATATCGTTACACAGAATATTGCAAAAAATTCTGGCAAATAGACATATAGGGAGGATATAAAAATGGCAAAGTACGTTTTTGGAGTAGATATAGGAGGAACAACTGTTAAGATAGGTCTTTTCTCAGTGGAGGGAGAACTTCTTGATAAGTGGGAAATCACAACTAGAACAGATGAGGGTGGTAAATACATTTTAAGTGATATAGCTGAGTCGGTTAAAGATAAGATGACAGAGAAGCTTATCAATAAGGAAGATGTAGCTGGTATTGGTATGGGTGTTCCTGGTCCTGTTAAGGAGGATGGAACAGTACTTAGATGTGTAAATCTTGGCTGGGGAATATTTAACGCAGCTGAGGAATTAGAGAAGCTTATTGGCTTACCTGTTAAGGCTGGAAACGATGCAAATATGGCTGCTCTCGGTGAGATGTGGCAGGGTGGTGGAAAAGGCTACAAGGATATTGTTATGGTTACTCTCGGAACAGGTGTTGGCGGTGGAATTATCTTAGGTGGTAAGATGCTTTCAGGTGTAAATGGCGCTGGTGGAGAAATTGGACATATTCAGGTAAATACAGATGAAACTGAGGTGTGTGGTTGTGGTAGAAAGGGATGTCTTGAACAGTATACTTCTGCTACAGGAATAGTTAGATCTGCCAACATCGCCTTAAACAATACTGACAAGCCATCAAGCCTCAGAAGTGTACAGTATGTATCAGCGAAGGAAGTGTTTGACGCAGCAAAGAATGGTGATGAACTTGCTTCACAGTTAGTAGAAAATCACGGCAAGTGTCTTGGAAAGGCTCTTTCTAATATCGCTTGTGTTGTTGACCCAGAAGTATTTGTAATCGGTGGAGGTGTTTCAAAGGCTGGAGACATCATAACTAAGACTACAGAAAAGTATTTTCAGGAAAATGCTTTCCATGCTTGCAAGAAGACAAAATTCACATTAGCAACTTTAGGTAACGATGCAGGTATGTATGGCGGTGCTTGTGCTATATTAAATAGCTAAATTGTTAAAAAAAACGAACAATAGCATATAAAAGAATTAAAATTGTATAAATTTTTCAATTGAAATAATGAAACCCGTAATGTATTATAGATATGTTATGGGTTTTATTATGTTTTGATGAAAGGTATTGTAATGCAGGGGATATTTAATTCAATTAAAAATCTAAAATCTGAACCTATGAAGAATCATACTACATTCAGAATTGGTGGTCCGGCAAAGTATGTTTTTATGCCAGCTAATGTGGACGAAATAAAAGCTGTTATAGATTATTGCAGGGCGGAAAATGAAAGATACATAATCCTTGGAAATGGCAGTAATGTACTTTTTATGGATGAGGGATATGATGGTGTGATTATTCAAATTTTCTCAAATATGAATAAGATTTCCCTAGAAGACAATATTATATACGGTGAAGCTGGTGCACTTTTGTCTAAAATGGCTGCATTGGCTAAAGATAATTCATTGTCAGGTATGGAGTTTGCAGCAGGAATTCCAGGAACCTTGGGCGGTGCAGTGGTTATGAATGCAGGAGCCTACGGAGGTGAGATGAAAGATATCATAGAATATGTGGATGTTCTTGAATCTGACGGTAGCACAAAAAGATATTCTTGTGATGAGATGGATTTTGGATATAGACACAGTATTATAAATAGTGATAGAATTGTTCTCGGTGCAGCGGTTAAACTTGTACCTTCAGACAAAAAGATAATAGAAGATAAGATGAACGAGTTAAAAGAAGCCAGGGTGTCCAAACAACCTTTAGAGTATCCTAGTGCAGGTTCAACCTTCAAAAGACCAGAGGGGTATTTTGCAGGTAAGCTTATTCAAGACGCGGGCCTTAAGGGATATAAGGTTGGTGGAGCTATGGTGTCTGATAAACATAGTGGTTTTGTAGTTAATATTGATAATGCTACAGCTAAAGACGTTCTTACATTGATGGATGATGTTAAGAAAAAAGTGTATGATATGTTTGGTGTTTTGCTTGAGCCGGAGGTAAAAATCATAAGATGAGATTTGTTATTGTTACAGGAATGAGTGGAGCGGGTAAGTCATCTGCCCTTAGAATGTTAGAAGATATAGGGTTCTTTTGTGTGGATAATCTTCCGGTTATGCTTATACAGAAATTTGCAGATATAGCTCATGATGATAAGCTTGAAGTTGACAATGTAGCCATTGGAGTTGACATTAGAAGTGGTGAAGCATTGGGTGAGTTGTCTCTTTGCCTCGAAGAGATGAAAAACAGGAATTATAACTATGAGATTTTATTCTTGGATGCTAATGAACCAGCCCTTGTAAAAAGATACAAGGAAACTAGAAGAAAACACCCTCTTGCAGGCGGTGGTCGAATTAATGAGGGAATTGTCAGAGAACGTGAAAAGATAGAGTTCTTAAAACAAAGAGCTGACTATATAATTGATACAAGTAATCTCTTAACAAGAGAGTTAAAAACAGAGATAGAGAAAATCTTTGTAAGTGGTGAGGAATACAATAATATCATAATTACGGTTATGTCCTTTGGATTTAAGTATGGCATACCAAGAGATTCTGATATTGTGCAGGATGTAAGGTTTTTACCAAATCCGTATTATGATTTAAATTTAAGACCTCTAACTGGAAATGATGAGGCTGTTGCTACAGTGGTTAGTGACTGCGAAGAATATGCCAAGTTTATGAATACCTTGACAGATATGTTAAAATATCTTTTGCCTTACTATAAAAGAGAGGGAAAGAGTCAGTTGGTTGTATCTATAGGATGTACTGGTGGAAAACATCGTTCAGTCACTGTTGCCAATGACTTGCATAAGAGATTGCAGGAATTGCCATATACGGTTAGACTTTTCCATAGGGACATAACTAAAGATAGGATTGTAAAAGGAGAGTAATATATGTCTTTTTCAGCTCAAGTAAAAAGAGAACTGTCAGAGCATATTGGAAGTTCAAGACATTGTAAATTAGCTGAACTTGCAGCCCTTGTTTCCATGACTGGATATATGTCTAAAAATATTATCCAGGACAGGGAAAGTCAGACTGCAATTATTAAGATAGAAAAGCTTTTTAAACTTTTGAAGCTAGATGCTAATTCAGATGAGGTGGTTCAAGCTCTAAAGCTTAGCCAACTAGGTGAACAATATATAACTAATAGACAATTGGTAGAGCGAAGTTGTTGTAAACAGAATTATGTAAGGGGTGCTTTTTTGGCAACAGGTTCTGTTACGGACCCCGAAAAAGGTTATCATTTTGAGATAGTATGTGAGCTTTTGGAACATGCAACACTTCTTATAGACATTATAAAAAGTTTTGGCTTAGAGCCTAAACTGGTTAAAAGAAAAAAATACTATGTGGTGTATCTAAAAGATGGCTCTATGATAGTGGATATCCTTAATATTATGGGTGCCCATATATCTCTTATGGATATGGAAAATGTCCGTATACTTAAGGATATGAGAAATTCTGTAAACAGAAGAGTAAATTGTGAGACTGCTAATATTAACAAAACGGTAAGTGCTGCCGTTAAACAGATAGAAGATATTAGATACATAGAAAAAACAAAGGGGCTAAAAAGTTTGCCGGATAATCTTAGATTATTGGCGGAACTAAGATTAGATGAACCTGAACTGCCACTGAAGGACTTAGGTGAGATGCTTAATCCTCCTATCGGTAAGTCAGGTGTCAATCATAGATTAAGAAAATTAAGTGAAATAGCAAATGAGCTAAGGAGGAATAATAATGATTTCTAAGAAAGTAAACGTTAACCTGCCTGCAGACCAGGAGGCTAGACCAGTTGCAGTTACTGTACAGATTGCCAGCAAATATGAGAGCAAGATATATATAGTAGCAAACTCAAAAAGGATTAATGCTAAAAGTATTATGGGGATGATGAGCTTAGGCTTTGGTCAAGGGGATGAGTTGATTATTGAAGCTGAAGGCGCAGATGAGGAAGAAGCAGCAACAGAAATCGCTAAATATATTGAATCAGGGGAGTAGTGTTCTTGCAATGGATATATATTTATGATATAATATATATTTGACAAGACTACAAAGGAGGATGTCAAATGGGGAAGCTTAGCAGTTTCTTAGGTAAGATTCCATTCTTATCTAGTATTGGTGGCAAGAAAAAATCAACAAAAAGCAATGTAGAGCTCCAGTACGACAAAGCTATTAACCTTATGGAAAATGGCAATGCGGATGAAGCTGTTGAAATAATGGAAAAAATAGTTGATATTGCTATTGTTGATCCAACATATAAGAATTTTGGCGTTGACTCACTTAAGATTATGGGTGAGTTATTTGAGACGGGTAAATATAGTAATTGTTCTGTTACTGTAGACAAGAGTAAGGCTACAACTTATTACGAGAAATATATCAAGCTCAACAAAGATGGTGAGATGATATACAAGTTAGCTAAGATGTTCTTAGAGATTCAGAATTTCTCAAAGGCTATAACATATTTTGAGAAGGCTACAGAATGCGGAATAAAGGCTGCATATATGAATCTTGGTAGCATCTATGAGAATGGTCTTAACAGAATTGATCAGTATGGTAACAAGAGTGACTTCGTTGTTCCAGTTGATTATGACAAGGCTATGATGTGGTATAAAAAGCTTGCAGATACTGGTGATAGTAAGGCTCAGTCAGCATATGAGAGAGTTGACTATGCAAGCAAGCATACTGACAGTATAGAGTTTGAGGAAAAAGATAAGCTCTATACTACTATAGCAGAAGCTAGACGTGCAAAAGGAAAAGAGCCAAGATATAAGGCTATTGAAGCATCAAGATTACAGTATCAGTATACTTATGTTCATAATCAGGTGGATGGTTATATACATAAACTTCCAAAGGATTGGGTTAAGACTATAAATGAGGATACAGACGAGGAGTACTATGCTCCAAGTATTACATATAAAGATTTTGCTATGTATGTATCTTATGATAGTATACCAAGAGATTCAAAGAAAACTCTTGAGAATTATCTTAGATATTGCAACGATGCATTTGATGAAGAGTTACAGCTTAAGGCGTATATAACTGAGTATTCAGATGGTATATGTACAACCTTCTATCACAAAGAGATGGAAAAGGGTATAGTAACCTTTGCTTTCTATCAGGGTAAGCGTCTTGCTTGTATGAAGTTTATCTGTGCATCTATGGAGATTATCGAGCAGTATGAGGAAATTATCTTCGAGACAGCTAACTCTTTCGCCTTTGTTGATCCTACACTTGTTAGTGATCAGAGTTTGAATCGTAAGGATAATCAGTATTACAGTGAAGCTGTATATTGTTATTATCTTGAGGATTATGAAGGCGCTATGGCTGCGGCTAAGCAGGCACTTAAGCTTGGTAGTATCAAGGCAAGTTATCTTCTTATAGAGCTTTATTTTGACGAGGATTCACCATATAAGGATATAGAGAAAACTATAAGCTATGCAAAGCAGTTGTTTGAGGCGACAAAGGATCCTGATCTTGCATTCTTGCTTGGTAATATATATGACCAGCAGCTCAAGGATTATATGAAGGCGCTTAACTGGTATGAGCATGCTCATAGATTAGGCC
This sequence comes from Lachnospiraceae bacterium, assembly GCA_017938485.1. Taxonomy (GTDB): domain Bacteria; phylum Bacillota; class Clostridia; order Lachnospirales; family Lachnospiraceae; genus Coprococcus_C. Next base: position 59,627 of record JAGBBM010000045.1, on the reverse strand, counting down.
ATAAGAGAGTAGCTTTCTACTTGGGTAGATTTTATTACTATGGTGTTCTTAGAACAAAGAGAGATGGCGTAAAGGCTCTTGAATACTTCAAAGAGGCACAGGCTAATGGTATTCTTGAAGCAGAAGCATATATTAAGGATATTCAGGAATTAGGTGATGAGGACCTTCAAAGCTCCGTAGAAAAATGGGAGCGTGCGGTAGAGGCAGGTAGTGGTGCAGCAGCACTTAAGATTGCCTTATACAAGCAGAGTCAGGTATTCTTTATAGCTAATTCTTATGAGATTGAAAAGGCATTTATCGAAGCTTTAGGCTTAGGAAGTTATCAGGCTGCTTATGAGTTGGGTAAGATATATCAGATTCAGGAGGCCGATGAGAATTTCCGTGGTGAGGAGAAGAGCCTTAAGTATTTTGAAAAAGCTTATGATCATCAGTATGATGGATTTGATAAGGATAATCTTTTCAAGGTTATCGAGTATAAGTCTAGCAAGACAGAAGACACAGATGAAAAGGTTAAACTCTATATTGAGAGTGCTAAGATGGCTTATGTACCAGCTATTGATAAGATTACAGAGCTTGTATCTGTTTCAAATAGCGATATAGAGGCGTTATATGCAGAACTTGTAGAGATAGCAGAAACAGGTGATGATTCGGCGATTATCTCTATGAATAAGTTGGAGAAAAGATATAATAGCTTGGTTATTAAGAAGCCTACAGATGCACAGAAAGTCATCGAGAACAAGTTCTTTAGACTTTGTGTACCAAAGGAGTGTACAGCTGTTATTAACGACGAGGGTGGTACAATTAAATTTGCAGATTCAGTTGTAGAATTTGCAGTTGCAGAGCTTCCAGTAAGCGCAGATGATGAAGAAAACTACCTTAAGATTTACAAGCTTATTCTTTCAGAGTACCTTCCAGATGAGAATGCAGAGATTATTATTGCAAATTCTCGTATGATAGGTTCAGGAATGAGAGATACTAAGGATAACATCCATTCATACAGTATCCTCCTTATCAGCTCTAAGAACCAGTATATGTTCAAGCTTAGCTCAAGAGATAGACGTGAGATGATGCAGTTTAAGGATAGAGTTCTTGAGATTGCCAAGTCCCTTGTTGAGACTGGTGAGATATATACTGCAACAGATGAGAACAAGAAGAATATTGGTTTATCCTTCTTGCTCCGTGCTAATGAGAGTGGTTTCTTATCAATTGGTAAGATGGACTAATAATTAAATATTACTTCGGGGCGGGGTGTGATTCCCCACCGGCGGTGTTTGCTTAAGCATAAGCCCGCGAGCCGTAAGGCATGATTTGGTGAGATTCCAAAGCCGACAGTATAGTCTGGATGTGAGAAGTTTGTTATATTCCTTTTAGGAATAGATTTTTGTGATTTTAAAGTCCCGAGTGTTTAGCTCGGGATTTTTTATTATTTGAGGAGTGAATCCATGGCATTTGATAGAACGTATATGGAAAGAGCTATAGAGCTTGCAAAAAAAGGTGAAGGAGCCGTGAATCCTAATCCTTTAGTTGGGGCTGTTATAGTAAAAGATAATAGAATAATAGGTGAGGGATACCATGCCAGATATGGAGAGCTTCATGCAGAGAGAAATGCTTTTGCAAATCTTACCGAGGATGCTGAGGGAGCCGAGATGTATGTCACCTTAGAACCCTGCTGTCATCATGGAAAGCAACCACCTTGTGTAGAGGCTATAGTGGAACATAAGATTGCTAAGGTGTATGTAGGCTCTGATGACCCAAATGAAAGAGTTGCGGGAAAAGGCATAGAGTTTCTTAGAAATCATGGCGTGGAAGTGGAAACTCAGATGATGAAGGAAGAGTGTGATGAGCTTAACCCTGTATTCTTTCACTATATTACAACAAAGACTCCATATGTAGTTATGAAGTATGCTATGACTATGGATGGTAAGATTGCTACAAGAAAAGGACTTAGTAAGTGGATAACAGGAGAAGAAGCAAGATACAATGTGCAGCTTACCAGAAATAAATATATCGGAATTATGGTAGGTATAGGAACAGTTATAAAAGATAATCCTATGCTTAACTGTAGAATTGAGGGTGGAAGGAACCCGGTGAGAATAGTCTGTGATTCTTATCTTAATATCCCTCTTGATTGTAATCTTGTTAGTACTGCAAAAGATATAAGAACTATTGTGGCAACTATTATGCCGGAGGAAACCGAGGCAAGATATAAGGAACATATGCAAAAGGAAAATTCACTGTGTGACAAGGGTGTGGAGATTATTCATGTAGAAACCTTAGATAGTAAGGTGAATTTGAATGACCTTATGATTAAATTAGGAGAGCTTGGCATTGATGGAATCCTATTAGAAGGGGGCGGAACTCTTAACTACAGTGCTTTAAATGCAGGAATAGTAAACGAGGTTCAAGTTTATATTGCCCCTAAGATTTTTGGCGGTAGCGAAGCCATATCACCAGTGGAAGGACTTGGTGTTGAATCTCCGGATTTGAGCTTTGCGTTTGATTTGAAAAATGTGAAAAATATAGAAGATGACATTCTTTTGACCTATGTAAAGAAGGGAGGATGTAGCAAATGTTCACAGGAATAGTTGAAGAAGTGGGAACAATTAAAAATATAAAAAAGGGAAGTAAGTCTGCAATCCTCACTATACAGGGTGATGTGGTAACCAAGGGTTCTAACCTTGGTGATAGTATTGCTGTAAATGGAGTTTGTCTTACAGTTACCTCTCTTTCAGGTAATACATTTACTGCGGATGTTATGGCGGAGAGTATGAGAAGAACTTCTCTTGGCTCCTTATCTTCTGGAAGTAAGGTTAATCTAGAAAGAGCTATGGCTGCAGACGGAAGATTTGGTGGACACATCGTTTCCGGTCATATAGATGGAACAGGAACCATAACTGATTTTACCAGAGAAGATAATGCAGTCTGGGTAACCATATCAGCAGATAGTAAGATATTAAAATACATCATTGAAAAAGGTTCCATAGCTATAGATGGTATAAGTCTTACTGTGGCATATGTGGATAGCAGATGCTTTAAGGTATCCATTATACCTCACACTGCCAAGGAGACAACTCTTCTTTCAAAGAAGGTTGGAGATATAGTTAATTTGGAAAATGATGTGATAGGTAAATACGTGGAAAAGCTGCTTAATTTCTCTAGCGGTGATAATACACCTTCTGCTGAAACCAGTTTGAGCAGGAGAAGAAACGTAGGACAAAGTAATAATTCCGGCATCAGTGAAGATTTTCTGATGAGAAATGGATTTATGTAAATATAAGGAGGATATTATGGTTGAGTTTAACTCTATAGAGGAGATATTAGAGGATTTAAGACAGGGAAAGATAGTAGTTATTCTTGATGATGAGGATAGAGAAAATGAGGGTGATGTAATCTGTGCAGCAGAGTTTGCCACAACTGAGAATGTAAACTTTATGGCAAGCTATGCTAAAGGACTTATCTGTATGCCTATGGCACCAGAATATACAGATAGGCTTAATCTTCCTCAGATGTGTATTACAAATACAGATAACCACTGTACCGCTTTTTCGGTTTCAGTGGACCATGTAAGCACTACAACAGGTATATCTGCATTAGAGAGAGGTATAACTGCGAGAAAGTTTGTGGAGGATGATGCAAAGCCTTCTGATTTCAGAAGACCAGGACATATGTTTCCGCTTGAAGCAAAGGCCGGTGGTGTTATAGAGCGTCAGGGTCACACTGAAGCTACAGTGGATTTAGTAAGACTTGCAGGACTTAAGCCTGTGGGACTTTGTTGTGAGATTATGAAGGATGACGGTGATATGGCTAGATTGGATGATTTGGTTGAGTTTGCCAAGAAGCATAATCTTAAGATATCAACTATTGAAAAGCTTGTTCAGTACCGTAAGGAGCATGAGGTATTTGTAGAGTGTGTGGCTAAGGCAAAGATGCCAACCAGATATGGAGAATTTACAATTCACGGTTATGTTAATAAGCTCAACGGTGAGCACCATGTGGCTCTTGTAAAAGGAGATATAACTGATGGTGCACCAGTTCTCTGTAGAGTTCATTCAGAGTGCCTTACTGGTGATGCCTTAGGTTCAGCCAGATGTGATTGTGGTCAGCAGTATGATGCAGCTATGAAGATGATTGCCAAGGAGGGAAGAGGAGTTCTTCTTTACATGAGACAGGAGGGAAGGGGTATTGGTCTTATCAATAAGATTCGTGCCTATGAGCTTCAGGATAGAGGAAGAGACACCGTTGAGGCTAACTTAGAGTTAGGCTTCCCAGAGGATGCAAGAGACTACACTATAGGAACTCAGATTCTTGTGGATCTTGGAATAAAAGAGCTTAGACTTATGACTAATAATCCTCTTAAGGTATATGGACTTAAGGGATATAACCTTGAAATTGTGGAGCGTGTTCCTATTGAGATGGAACCGGGAGTTCATGATATGTTTTATCTTAAGACAAAGAAGGAGAAGATGGGACATATACTTCACAATCTTGAGGACTAACAAGGATAATTAAACAGTGCACAATTTAGCACAGACAATAAATATAACAAGGATATATAGGAGGAAATAATTATGAAGACTTTAGAAGGAAAAATGGTAGCAGAAGGAATTAAGATTGGTATTGTAGCAGCAAGATTTAACGAGTTTATCGTGTCTAAGCTTATCGGTGGAGCAATGGATGGCTTAGTAAGACACAATGTAAAGGAAGAGGACGTAACTCTTGCTTGGGTTCCAGGTGCATTTGAGATTCCTCTTGCTGCAAAGAAGATGGCTAAGTCAGGAAAGTATGATGCAATTATCTGTCTTGGAACAGTAATCAGAGGTGCTACAAGCCATTATGATTATGTTTGTAACGAGGTTTCAAAGGGTATCGCAGCTGTATCAATGGAAACAGAGGTACCTGTAATGTTCGGTATTGTAACCACAGAAAATATTGAGCAGGCTATCGAAAGAGCTGGTACAAAGGCTGGTAACAAGGGCTATGACTGTGCTCTTGGTGCAATTGAAATGATTAATCTTATGAAGCAGATGTAATGAATTATGGATATGAAATTATTATTTTTTGATATCGATGGTACACTTATAACAGATGACGGAAAAAGAAGATTTCCGGAAAGTGCCAAGGAAGCTATAAAAGAAGCTAGAGCCAATGGACACAAAGCCTTTATCAACACAGGAAGAGTAAGGGTGAATGTGGAGGATTTTATAACTGAGCCAGGATTTGATGGTCTTGTGTGTGGTTGCGGAACCCATATTGAGATTGATGGAGAGACTATTTTTCACAGGACTTTGGAACCAGCAAAGTGTAGAGAAATTGCTCATATATGTAGAGATTACAATATGATGGCTATATTTGAGTATATTAGTCACACTGGCTATGACTCTAAGATTGTTGGAGATGCTCATAGGGAAATTCTTGATTACTTTATAGCTATGAATCGAAAGCTTATAGATGACATAGACTCCCCTGAGTTTGTCTTTGATAAATTTACAGCTTGGTATGAGGGGGATAATCCTCACATCAATGAATTTAGAGAGTATATTGAGGCAGAGGGCTTCAATTACATTCAGAGAGAGTATAATTTCTGTGAGCTTGTGCCTAGGGGATTTTCCAAAGCTACAGGTATTGAATATCTGATGAAGCATTATAATGTACCAATTGAAAATGTTTTAGTATTTGGTGATAGTAATAACGACTTAGAAATGTTAAAATATGTACCAAACAGCATTGCTATGGGTAAATGCTCTGATGAGGTGGCTCTTATTGCATCCTATAGAACAGATACTGTGGAAAATGATGGTATATATAAGGCTATGAAGCATTTTGGAGTGATTTAATGAACGAGAGAAAATTAAAACAACTTAATATTCTTGTACTTGTATCAGTTTTGGCAAGCTTTATTGTTATGGGGCTTTTTATTTTTGTATTTTCACCGGGAAAGGAAAATCGTATTGATACTGACAACCTAAAAAAATACAATGAAAGCTGGGTTTTAAAGTCTGTAAATGGCAGTGATGATAAGATACTTGATTTGCCTATAAATGTGGATGCATCCGCAGGTGATACAATTATTCTTATGAATCGTGTACCTGAAGATGTTAATTCTGATACAGTATTGGTTGTTAAAACTGAATTCCAGAATATACTTGTAACAGTCAATGACAAAAAGATATATTCAAACGGTGTGTTGAATGACCAAAAGCTTATGAAAAATGCAGTGCCATGTTATAACATTATAGATTTGGGCAATGCTAAGCCAGGTGATGTTGTGGCTATACATATAGCTTCAGGTTATGATAAGTATAGTGGTAAATTGGGTAATATATATTATGGTACCAGAGGCGGTGCTGTGGCTGATATAGTTAGGGATAATGGCGTGAGCTTTGTTGTAGCTGTTGCTATCTTAGTCCTTACCCTTGTTCTTGTTGTGTCCTTACTTTTTATGAAAAATGTAAATGTGAACAAGATGAAGTCCGCATATGCTTTTGGATTTATATTTACTGCGGCTTTGTGGAGTATAACAGGCAATCCTATAATGCAGCTTATAACAGGTAATACCTTTGGAACATATATGTCCAATATGGTACTTCTTCTTATTATGCCAGTGTTATACATTATGTATCAGAGATGCTTTGCGGTAAAAAGAAGATTTGCAAAGATATTTGAGATAGGCATATATGTATTTGCAATTAATTTTGTAACAGGTGTTGTGTTCCAGTTTTATTCAGTTTGTGATTTTGCCACTTATGAGATATTTACCAAGATACTTATAACTATTGGTTTAGTACTTTTATCGGGAATTATGTATCTTGCGGCAGACACCTTTGCAGATAAGACCATATACAATAATTTCTTTGCTAATATGGTTCTTACAATGGCTTGTATATTTGAAGCATTTTTCTCATTGTTTAATTTTTATAAGGGTGTAGATGGAATAATTCTCCAGATAGGAGTGTACCTTTTTGTAGTCCTTCTGGTAATAACTGTAGAGAAGGGAATTATTAAGGAGATGAATCAACAAAGAGATAACGCCCTTAGCAACATTGATGAAGAAAAGAAAAAAACAGTAAAGCATATTAATACACAGCTTATATATAGTGCCTTAAATATTGTTGTAAACGATTTGAAGCCAAGAGACAGAGAAAATAGTAGATTGGTTTATGACACATCTATATATTTGAAAAATAACCTTAAATCAATAACAGACAGAGATTTAGTTCCATTTAGTGAGGAATTAGAATACATCAAGGCATACCTTGGTATTCAGGCGAAGAAAAATGAGATGTTAGAGGTAACAGTGGAAGACAAGGTTATAGATTTTAATGTACCTTTTAACACTATAGAGCCTTTAGTTGAGAATGCAGTTCAAAATGGAGCTTTACGTGCAGATTCTGATGGAAGAATAGTTGTAAGAAGTTATGAGAGATTAGACTGTTTTGCTATTCAGATTGTTGATAATGGAAAAGGTATAGGACCGGACAAGAGATTTGATGGAAAGCAATCCTTCAAGAATATAAAGAGACGTCTTAAGAAGATGTGTGGTGGTGGAATAGATGTAAACAATAAACCGGGAAAAGGAACTATTGTTACAGTAAAGATACCAAAGGAAGGATTTATTATAAAGGAGTAAGCTATGACTTTATCTGAACAGATAGTATATGGTATGGTTAAACCATCCAAATACAAGGAGATTCTTGAACTTAAAAGGAGCAGATGGATAGGGTATGTAATCGTAATGATGCTGGCACTATCTGTATTTTCTTTTGCTATTCCAGTGGCTTCAACAATACATGGTTTTGGAGGCTTTAAGAATCTTTTTACAAATACCTTGTCTGATTTTGAATATTCTAATCAGGAATTAAATATGGAAAAACCATATAAGATGACTATTGGTATGGTTCATGTTTTAGTAGATACAGAATACGACACACTTCCTAATGATATACTAGATAAAGATGGTATTTATTATGCTATAGGAAAAAAGAGTGTGAAATTAGTTTATATGTTAGGTGGAAGTGTTCAGGCAGAAAACGACGTGGATTTAGATTTGTTGCTGACAGAGGGTTTTAACAATCAAACCCTGTGTGACATGATACCTGGAATATACTTGTTTTTGGTATTGATGTTTATTACCACTGCTGTAGGTCAATTTATATCCCATGGCTTTTTTTCTTTGATTTTAGCTCTGTGTGTTAACTCTATGAATAAACACATGGAAATAGGACTATCCTTCGGAAAGGTGTTTGCACTTTCCTTTTATGGACAGTCCTTATACATGGTGGTATCTACAGTAAATAATATCATAGGAATATTACCGTCTATACTGGTAACTATGGTTGGATTATTTGTAACAATCCACTTTGTCACAACTGCGTTAATTAGTATGAGCAAGTTTAATCATGTCTGATATATCTGATTCTGACATATGACTCATAGTACTATTATGAAAATGAGTGTCAAAGGTAACCTCTCTGGATATATATTCAGGGGGGTTATATTTATTTGCAGCCTCATCACTTGGGAATTCTATCTCTCCCATAATAAGACCTTGAAATGCGCCTTCAAATATGTCTAGTTCCAGACTCAAGCCAGAGTCAAGAGGGATGACATAGCGCTTTTTTGTTATAACATTTCCTTCAGCTTTTTTTAGAAGAGAATGGTATTCATCTTCAGTGAGTAGAAGTTCATATTCTTCTCGTTTTAATAAACCACTTGATTTTATGGTAAGAATGTAGGAAGGTTCACCATTTATCTGGTCTATTGGAGCCTTCTTTCGTGCTCGTATTACCGGGGTGGTAGATATATATACCTGCTCGATTAAATTGCAAGGATATTGCTTTAAATCAAAGGGTATTGTATTAAATAAATATTTGCGTTCAATCTCCATATTAATCTCCTTTTGTAGGGTATAATTTGCATATGTCAACATGTGTGCTTGTGCATATACTGTATTAAGGAATTCTTGATTATTTGCACTATATGTATTATATTATATACTAATTACACATTTTATAGAAGATTATATTTTTTTTGATAATTTACGGTTTTTACGGAGGTGGAATATGAGTAAAGTTAATATGTATTTTGCAACTGGATATGAAGAAGTAGAGGCTTTAACAGTAGTTGATTTGCTTAGACGTGTAGGTATTGAAACCAATATGGTTTCTATAACTGATGATAAAACTGTTACTGGTTCTCATGGAATAACTGTAACTATGGACAAAGTGTTTGATGAGGCAGAGGAGGCTGATATGATTATATTACCGGGTGGTACGCCTGGAACAACCAATTTATTAGCCTGTGACAAGCTTACAGATATGATAAAAGATTATTACAATAAGGGTAGATATATAGCTGCTATATGTGCAGCACCAACAGTGTTTGGAAAGCTTGGATTGCTTAAGGATAGAAGAGCAACCTGTTATCCAGGCATGGAGGATGAGCTTTTCTGTGAGGAAGCCTTGGAAGATGCAGTAGTTATGGATGGAAAAATTATTACAAGTAGAGGACTTGGTACAGCCATAGATTTTGCACTGGCAATAATTACAGCGTTGATGGATGATGAAGTAGCAACAGACTTAGCGGGTAAGATAGTTTATTGTTCAGATAAGTAAAAGGAGTAAGCCGTGTTTGAATTAAGCGTTAAAGATATAGTTAGAATTACATCGGGTAAACTTTTGTGTGGTGATGAAAATGTTTTAGTAAAGGGTATCTGCGCCAACTCAAAGGAGATAAAAGAAGGTAATCTTTTTGTGCCTATTATAGGGGAAAAGGTTGATGCTCATATCTATATAGAAAGTGCCTTAGAGATAGGTGCGGCAACATTGACTTCTAGACATTTTGATGTGGTAATTGCAGATAAACCATATATTCAGGTTCATGATACAATTAAGGCTATGCAGGATATAGGTGCATATATAAGAACTATGTATAAAAAACCTGTTGTAGCAGTTACTGGTAGTGTAGGCAAGACAACCACTAGAGAGATGATAGCATCAGCCTTAGCTGGTAATCTCAATGTCTATCAGACAAAGAAAAATTATAACTCACAGGTGGGTGTTCCTATTACATTGTCAGAGCTTGACGAGAATGCGGATGTGGCAGTGCTTGAACTTGGTATTAGCAATGACGGACAGATGCAGATATTGTCCAATATGGTAAAACCAGATATATGTGTAGTTACAGTTATAGGTGTAGCCCATATAGAATTTTTAAAGACTCAGGAAAATATTCGAAGAGAAAAGCTTGATATAACAAGCCATATGAACAAGGATGGTATACTTCTTCTGAATGGAGATGATGAGCTCTTAGCTCAGATGAAGGGTAAGACAGGTGTAAAAACTATGTTTTATGGTACTTCAGATTGGTGTGACTTTAGAGCTGAGAATATCCGTATGGAAGAGAATATGTTGGTATATGACTATGTTCACGGAGAAAAGCGAGAAAAGGTAGCATTAAATGTTTTGGGTAAACACAATGTTATTAATTCCTTGACAGGTATGGCCATATCAGATTGTATGAAGCTTGACTTGGGTAATGCCGCAAAGGGCTTTTCTAGCTTTGCCGGACTAAGACAGCAGATAATAAATATAAACGACAAATATACTATTATTGATGATACATATAACGCAAGTCCTGATTCAATGAAAGCAAGTATTGATGTTCTTGCAGAGATGGAGACTACTGGCAAGAAGATAGCTATATTGGGAGATATGTTTGAATTAGGTGAAAATAGTGAGAGATATCACTATGAGGTTGGAACATATCTTGCTGGAAAAAATGTAGATGAGCTTGTGGTTGTAGGTGAATTGTCACAGCAGATTGTAAAAGGTGTAAAAGATGCAGAGTCTAGCATCAAGTGTAATATATTAAAAGATAATGGTGAGGTTACCTTATTTCTTATGTCCGTTATGGCAGAGGGAGATGTGGTGCTAATTAAAGGCTCAAATGGTATGAATATGGGCCAAATCGTAAGTAACATAGTAGGAAAAAAGGAAGAGATACTTTAAGAAAAAATAGTTGAAAATTTTTTTTCAAAAAGATATTGACATATAAAAATCCTTATGTTATATTAAGTTCAGAACAAAACAGTAATGATTATCGTTATTGTTAAATATAAGTTTTTTAAAACGAAAGGAGAAATTATTATGAAGTACGTTTGTTCAGTATGTGGATATGTTCATGAGGGAGATGCGGCACCAGAGCAGTGCCCACAGTGTAAGGTACCAGGAGAGAAGTTTGTTGCACAGGCAGGCGAAAGAGAGTGGGCTGCAGAGCACGTTGTAGGAGTTGCTCAGGGAGCACCTGAAGATATTATGGAAGACTTAAGAGCTAACTATATGGGAGAGTGTACTGAGGTAGGTATGTATCTCGCTATGGCTAGAGTAGCTCACAGAGAAGGCTATCCAGAGATCGGTCTTTACTGGGAGAAGGCAGCTTGGGAAGAGGCTGAGCATGCAGCTAAGTTCGCTGAGCTCTTAGGTGAAGTTGTAACTGATTCAACTAAGAAGAACCTTGAGATGAGAGTTGAGGCTGAGAATGGTGCAACTGCTGGTAAGTTTGACCTTGCTAAGAGAGCTAAGGCACTTGACCTTGACGCAATCCATGACACAGTGCATGAGATGGCAAGGGATGAGGCGAGACATGGTAAGGCATTTGAGGGACTTCTTGCTAGATACTTCGGTTAAGCTACAAGCCACATAAATACTAGGTTCTAGAACTTTAAGTATATTGTAAGAGGATAGATACAGATTGTGTCTATCCTCTTTTTTCTATGTTTGGTTTGTCCGCTCTTTGTCCTTTTGCCTTTTGGACTAATTAAAAACAGTTTGAGTTTGTCCTTAAAAAGTTTGTCCTTTAATATAACAACAAGATAGTACAACATTATACAAGATTTTACAAGTGTACTATTAGTTTAAACAACTTATAACATGTCGTAACAACTTATTAAGAACTATTAATTTTGCTAAACTTAGGACAAGTTAATTAAAGCTGCTGCCTTTGATTTTTATATTCCGTAAAGGAGGAATATAAAAATGATTAGTAAGGCAACCAGAAGGAAATTAGAGATTACATGGAACTATCAATGTGCGGTTTGTTCAAAGACAGATTACTTAGAGATGCATCATATAATACCTAAGGCAGAAGGCGGAACAGATGATTATGATAATTTGATTTTGCTTTGTGCGGAGTGTCATGCAGCTATACACAAGAGAGCCTATAACAAGGAGAGATATAAAAACAACACTTCCATTGAGTATGAAAAGGCTATACCTATCCTTGATGATTACTTTGCAAATCGGATAGGGGCAAAAGAAACAAAGGAAAGATTAAACCTATCACAGAAAACGCATCTTTCAGAAAGCTCTGTTGTGAGAAGATACAAGAGAGAACATAACATAGATAAGTTTTATAACAATGTAGACTTAGTAAATAGCAAAAGGAGAGATAGGAATGTATAGTATATTAGTTAGTATGTTGAAGGGTAAAACAAGAGATGAAAAGATAGATATAATAGCATTACTTTACAGCGGCGGCAGCCGCCTTTCTTTTTATCTGGAACATAGTATTTATGCGGCTTGTGAGGTAGAGCGGTAATTTTATTTTATATAAAATTTTTGATATAATATATATAGAAAGGAAATAAAAAATGAACTTTGATGATAGATATTCCTTTTGGGAAAAGACTTACTGTGTAGATGAAGTCTATATGAACTATAACAAGAGCAGAAAAGCTCTAAGAAAAAAATATAACAAAGATATAGATGCTGCTGCCTATGAAGAAGTAATAAAGGAACAGGCGGCAGCAGCCTTAAATAAGGCTATTGAAAATTATTTTAAATGACAAAGGAGTAAGAATGGAAAAAGAACTGGATTTTTTGATTGAGTGGATACCCTTAGAAAAAAAGCATTTTAGAATATTAACATTAGTTACTGTACTAGCTGATAATAACAGAGGTTTTAGAGGTACAATAAAAGAGTTTTGTGATGAACTAGGAATAAAAAATAGTGCGGTAAATACCAAGAGTATTAAAGAGAGTATAAAGCATTTGGCAGATAATGATTATCTAACCATAACAATAGATGAGAATATATATAATATATCTCTGGCGGCAGCCGCTGAAAGGAGCAAGAAGATAATTAAGATTAAAAAGGCATGGTATAAGATGCTTAGAGAAGATGCAGGGGCAACTACTTGGGAAAATGCTTTAAAGGTTTTGCTTAGGATAATGGAACAGCCGCAGGACATACCTATTACAAATGAAATGCTAGGAGAAGAAACAGGACTAAGCAAAACTACTGTTGAGAGGTGTGTTAAAGCTATTTGTAACAAGAAGGATAGTGATAATCTTAGATTGTATAAAGAGACAGTAACAATCAAGAATGAAGAAGGGCAGTTTGTGTGTCTGGGGCAAAAATATAATTGGGGTTATGATTGGAATTGAATGTAAAAATTTGATTTTATTATATACTTATTATTAGTCAACTCAAAATTTTATATATATGATATAATCAAGATACAGCAGCAAGCTGCTGTATCTTTGATTTATCTTTCTAGCGTTGCATGGCAACGCTAGATTAAACAAGAGGAGAAGGAAAATGGAAAAGGAAAACAGTGCATATAGTAAAAAGGTTGTACCTATATATTTGATGAAGCTCTTGCATGAACAGACAGACAAAGACCATTTTATCACTAAACATGATATGATTAACTATCTTTCAAAGTGGGGAGTAGATGTTGACAGAAGGACAGTATATTCAGCATTGAATTTATTAGAGTATTTAGATTTTGGAGTGGAAAAGGTATTAGGTAGGGGAACATGTAAGTATCATCAACCAGTAAAGAGATTTAGTGAGAATGAGTTGAAGTTTCTTATAGATGCGGTTGCCGCATCAAAGTTTTTAACAGAGACAAAATCAAAGGAGTTAATAGATAAAATCAAAAAGCTAGGTAGTGTATATTCTAGTGAGCAACTTAATAGAAATGTTTTGTTGGGAAAAAGAATAAAGAGTATGAATGATAAGGTGCTGAAAAATCTTGATGTAATTTATACAGCTATAAATACAGATAGCAAAATAAAGTTTCAGTACATGCGTTGGAATACTAATAAGAAATTAGAGACAATAAATAAGGGAGAGCCGCTTTTAGTTAGTCCTTATGCGGTTACCTTAAATGATGATAATTATTACCTTGTTGCTTTTGATGATAGGTCAAAGGAGCTTAGGCATTATAGAGTTGATAAGATGCAAGCAATAAAATATTCCGAGGAACTAAGGGAAGGTAAAGAGGTATTTGCAGATTTCAACATAGCAGAATACACCCTAAAGACCTTTGGCATGTATGGCGGAAAGCAGGAAAGAATAAAGCTAAGGTTTAATAAGAAACTTGCAAATGTAATATTTGATCGTTTTGGTACAGACTTATTTGTAGTACCAGATAAGAATGATTTTTATACTGTAAATGTGGATATAAATGTAAGTCCACAGTTTTATGGTTGGCTATTTGGCTTGGGAAAAGATATAAGTATTGTTGCACCAGAACATGTTAAAAACGAATTTGCAGATACATGTAAATCGGTTTTAGAAAATTACAATCGATAATAACCGTTTTGTCCGTTTTTCTTTGTTCTGTTATCGTCTTTTGGGAAGGTCAAAAATTTATATAAATCATATAAAATTTTGGATTTCCGCCTTTCAAAATAGAAATAGAATTTGGAAAGGAAAGGTAGGTAGAAAGACGTAAAACGGAGATTGCAATTTGCCATTCCCAGATTATAGCCCCCCTCTATTGAGGGTTTATGCAGCTGCTGCCTTTGTTACTTTTCTAGGGGCAGCAGAAGCAATCATATCTTCATACTCTGGATAGTTCTCTAAGAACCATGTCTTGACATGGATGTATAATCTAGTTCCAGTAAAGCCTAAATCAAGCTTATAATAAGCTACAACACTATCGAATGTTGATACATTATTCTTATCCATAATCTTTATGTATCTTCTCATAAAGTCAAATGTAAGACCTTTGTTCTCATTAGGAACTCTCTTGCCGGTTCTGACACTTCTAAATGCTATTCTAAAGTCTGGATGCTTAGACTCAATTGTAGTTAGTTCATCATATTCTTCCGTTCCAAACTTACAAGCTTCGTTGTAGAAAGCCTTTGTTACAATAAGTGTTTTGTTAATAAAATCAATCTTAATATTGTTCATAATGTTAATCTCCTTTTCATTGATGTTATTTGTTGTTAAGTAGATGTAGATAGTTGTTGAACTATGCAGCATTATCTAAACAGTTGTAAGTAATATCAGTTACCTTCAATGCTAAGTTCTTTAACTCAACAGTAGCGTTGTCAAGAGTAAGCATATCATTCTCAGAAAGCTTGTTGTACTCATTCTTATACTTGTTGAGGAAGTTTCTCTTGATAGATGCATACTTTCCCTTCTCATCAGCATAGAGAGCTACAATATTCTTGAAGTTGTTAAAATCATCTTCGCTCTTCTTGAGCATCATAAATGCAAGCATCTTAGTTACTGTTAAACCGTTATAAGTAACCTTGCTATCAGAGCTCTTGTTCTCAATAGTTCTTTCCATGAGTTCATAATTAGGAAACTGTGCAATGAGCTCCATAAGATACTCACAAGCTTCTGATGAAGGCTTGCTTGCTGCCTTAGCAAAACTCTTGGAAATAATAATTTCCTTCTTGATGTGGTTTACCTTTACATTGTTCTCGAAGTTAGTGTTTGTCTTTGTCATAATTTTGTTCTCCTTTTCTTATAAAAAATATTTTCTTTGTTGTGGTTGGGTTTCTTTTGTTTTCCCTTACCTTATGTACTTATTATATTACATGTACTGGTACACTTTTTGGTACTACATAAAAAGTTTTTAAAAAAGTTTTTCAAAATTTTTTTCTATATAAAAAGAACATAGTACCAAAATAAACCTATTAAAACAATGTACCAAAATTGTTGACAAAGTGTATCAAATTTGCTATTATAAAAGTACCAAAATAAACGAACGATTAAATTGATACTAAGAGGAGTGGGAAGATGAAAGAAAGGATAGTTTACAGCTACAATAGAATTAGTACACAAAAGCAGAACATAGACAGACAAGTTAGAAATGCCTTAGAGGTTTATCCAGATGCACATGTTATCAAGGAAGTTTACACAGGAACTAAGACAGACGGAAGAAAAGAGTGGAACAAGCTTTATAAGCTAGTTAAGAAGGAAGTAGAAACAAAGGATATAACAATAGTCTTTGATAGTGTTTCAAGAATGTCAAGAAATGCGGAAGAAGGTTATCAACTATATGAAGAGCTTTTTAATCTTGGTGTAAGTCTTGTGTTCCTTAAAGAGCCACACATAAACACAGACACATACAAAGCAGCAATCAGTAACAAGGTTGCCATGACAGGCACAAATGCAGATATACTTCTAAAAGCTATCAATGAATATCTTTTAACTCTTGCTAAGGAACAAATCAAGATAGCCTTTGAACAGAGTGAGAAAGAGGTTACTGACTTGCACAAGAGAACAAGTGAAGGCATTAAGACAGCTAAGTTAAATGGTAAGCAGATAGGAAGAATAAAGGGCAACAAGTACACCACTAAAAAAGAGGTTGCCGCAAAAGAAATCATATTAAAGAATAGTAAGGACTTTAATGGAAACAATACAGATGCAGAGGTTATCAAGATAGCAGGAATATCAAGAAACTCTTATTACAAATATAAGGCAGAATTAAAAGAGCAGCAGAGTTAAATCTGCTGCTTATTTTAAAACTAATTTTTAATTTTCTTTAAAGAAAAGTATGATGTATATATTGGAACAATCTCTAATAATATAACGGTAATAATGCTTTTTGCTTTTGGAACGCCACTTGCTTTTGTGTGTCCAAATACATAATGGAAAGCGTTAGGATTTGAACATGGAAATAGTGACCTAACATCATAATTAGGAATTAACTCATACATTATGTGAGTATAACTTCCAAGTATTATTACGATAATACAAGTTACAGAGATAACAAGGGTTATTAGATATAATTGCTTCTGTGAACCCTCATATAAATTAGCCAATATCCATAAAACAGATATTATAACAAAAATTATACTCATTTTTATAGTGTTACGTAATGCAAATTCAAATGCTGTTAATGAATAATTTGCATTGCATATAAGTAAAATCAGTGCTGTTACGACTATGTAATAGATAAGTGGAAAAAATACAAAAAGAATATTTTTATCTTTCATATTTATAGTAGCGGCTTTGTGCTGTTTCTGAGTTCCACTAATAGCACAGCCACAATGAATACAAATAACAGCTTCATCCATAATCTCTTTACCGCATTTTTGACAATACTTCAATTATTATGCCCTCCTTTATTTATAACATCATAGAAACACAAACCAAACCAATAGCAAATCCAATGCCAGCTCCTTTTATGAAAGATGTAGCTTTTTGTGGGCGAGTGTCTTTATAGATGCAATACATAATTAGACCTAAGATTGGAATAAGTCCACCTAGTATAGCAGATACTAAATCAGGTGCATCATCTGGTGCAATTGTTTTGGCATTTGCACCTGGTACAGCACAGCCACAATGAATACAAATAACAGCTTCATCCATAATCTCTTTACCGCATTTTTGACAATATTTCATAATAAAATCCTCCTTTTATAATTTCTAGTTGAGTTGTGCTTCACTTCATCTTTCTTTGAAACAGTTTTTGCATCGTTTCATATAAAGCTGTTTATCAGCAATAGCCAAATCCTCAGTTTCATAGTATTTAGCAAAGTCCTTAGAAACATTGGAATAATAACAACAATTAGTTTTATGCAATGTTCCTGTTTTTTCGTTCAAAACAAACTTGTATTTGCTCATACATGTAACATCCTCCTCTCTTGTGAATAAAGTAATTATATCATAAATGATATCAAATACAATATACATTCTAATCTATATTAGTTATGTGGATTTCAATATATAATTTGAAACAAAGGAGTGGTGAATATGAAGTTTAAGCCTAAAAGTGGAGAAAAAGAAGTTATTTCTTTTAGAATTTCAAAAGATTTATTAGTACAGATAGATAAGATAGCTGTTGAAAATTCCCTTAGCCGCAATGAATTTATGATACAATGTTTGGAATATGCAATTAACAATATAGAAGAAGAGTAAAAATAATAAGCTAGTCATAAACAATTATGTAAATGACTAGCTTGCTTTTTACATCTGTTCCAAATTATTCAACAGAGCATTAACTCCATTATCTGATATGGCTATATAATACTTCTGGGTTACATGGCTGCCGCTATGTCCCATTTGATTACACAATAGATGCATAGGTGTATTAAGTTCTGCAAGCCTTGTTCCATAGGTGTGTCTTAGATAATGATACTTGAATAACAAATTGTGTTCATGCTGCAGAGTCTTTGAATGATACTTCATGGAATTAACTGTCTGTATCTTTCCATTATCTAGTGAATTAACAAGCTCAAGAGAAGATAGGAGAGAGCCATTCAAATCTTGTATAAATGTCTGGTTCTGCTGTCTTTGTAATGCCTGTTCTTTGGCGGCAGCCGCCCTTTGCTTTTCTAACTTTTTAAAGTATTTCAAGAGAGCCTTATTCATATATACTTTTCTTTTGGCATTTCTAGTCTTTAAAGGAACTAGCTTTATAAGTCCTTCTTGATATTGCATCTGTCTGTCTATTGTTATAATGCCATTCTTCAAATCTATATTATCCCATTTAAGACCATAACACTCATTTATTCTAAGACCGCAATTCTTACCTAGCATGTAGGCGGTTTCCGCATTTCCACCTTTAAAGTAGGTATCAAGGAAATCTATTTCTTCCTTATTAAAGTAGACTATATCTGTATCTTCATCAACCTTCATCTTTGGCATGTGTATCTTTGTGCTTTTGTTTACACAATACTTATTGTATAAGTCTATATCCATGTAGTTTCTAGAATAGGCTTGTCCGTATATGAGATAGAACATTTTGAGAAAACTCTCAACATAAGAGTAAGCTCTTCCTTCTATATAATATAGTTCTGTTAAGTAATCATGTATATCGGCAAGAGATACTTCATCAATATATTTACTTCCAAATCTGCTACATAAGTGGTTATTCCATAGGCTGTCTTGTTTTTTGATAGTGGCATAAGCCTTTCCAAATCTGCCTTTCTCACAGTATTCCTCATATATTTCTTTGAATGTCTTTCTAATTATTATATTCTTAGGGTGTAGTTGCTTTTCTCTTTCCTGCTCCATAGCAATAGTACGAGCTTTAATTGCCTGTTTTTGCGTCTTATAGGGATTGCCTAGTTCGTCTTTAGTTCTCCTTTGGGATTTAGCTTTGCCATTAACTGTAATGATAAATCTATATCCCCAGTAACCATTTTCTAATTGATATACTCCTGTTGTTGATAGTTCTTTTGACATGTTTAATTACCTCCAAGTTTGTCTTTTCTTTGTCCAAACTTGTTAAGGAGTTGTTTAAACTTGTTGTTAATTTGTCCTTGTCTTTGTCCTTTAAAATCTCTGAAAACCATTGAATTGCTAAGAGAGCTAAGGCACTTGACCTTGACGCAATCCATGACACAGTGCATGAGATGGCAAGGGATGAGGCGAGACATGGTAAGGCATTTGAGGGACTTCTTGCTAGATACTTTGGTTAAGCTATAAGCCATGCAATAAAAAGATAAGACATACTCGTGGGGTGCTTGCACACCTGAGAGTATGTCTTATTTTTTATTATAGGTTGCTAGTCGTCCACTGAGCGACCCGAAGGGTTGCGATGTGGACAAGGCTTCATATCCCCCCTATGGATTGCATTGTAAAATTACTCCAATATTAAGAATATTTACAATTTATTCATAGGAAATTGACTAATTATATGTTAATATGAAAAAAAGGTGTTTCGGAGGAGTACTGTTTGGGAATTAAGTTATCTGAATTAGAAGCAGGATTTGAAATTAAATTGAAGATTAGTAGTGACAACAGTAAGGAAACTATGGATATGAAAGGTGTTATCAAATCCATAGTTAAGAGTAATATTGCCATTATCGACCTTGACTATCCAACAGAGAGAAGACTTAATTTTGATAATGTAAAAGTTGATTTAGAATATTGTCAGGATGAAAATGTGCCAATATTGTGGCGTGATGTTAAAATCGCTTACTATAAAGGCGAGTATGTTCTGCAGGCTCCTTCAGAAGGTAAGAGACATAATCGTAGAGGCTGTTTTAGAGTTGGTGTTTCGGTAAAGGCTGCTATACGTATTGAGGGTAAAGGCACAGAGATGGCTATGATTAGGGACGTTAGTCTCTCGGGATATTCCATTTCTGATAGAAGAAAGGAACTTAACATTGATGTAGGAGATAAGGTAAGTGTTAAGTTTGAGGATTCAGGTCATAATCTCAATTTAGTAGGTATCGTCGTGCGTACGGAAGAGAGGGAAGATATGGTTATTTACGGCCTTGAAATATGTAATATATGTAAAGACCTATCTTCGTATATTAGCGTGAAACAAAGACATAATCGTACATAATTGTATGCTTTTTATTGTGCAATATGTATTTTTTTGTGGAATAAAATTATAATCCATTGGTAAATACTTAAGAAATTTTTTAAAAACCTTGCAAAATCTTTCAAAAAAGGTTAATATCTTTCCTAGCGAAACAAGAAAGACATCATTGTAGCAAAAGATATATATTTTTACGGAGGATTTTAAGATGGCAGTTAAGAAGGCAACAGTTGATTCAACTATGGCTAAGGTAGAGGCAGCTAAGAAGGCTGAGACTAAGGCAGTAGAGACTAAGACAGCAGCTAAGAAGGCACCTGCAAAGAAGGCAGCTACAAAGGCTGAGGAGAAGAAGACAGAGACTAAGGCAGTAGAGACTAAGACAGCAGCTAAGAAAGCACCTGCAAAGAAGGCAGAGGCTAAGCCAGCAGCTGAGAAGAAGGCTCCAGCTAAGAAGGCACCTGCAAAGAAGGCAGCTACAACAGCTAACGTTGTTATTGAGTATGCTGGTGGACAGGTAGCTACAGCTGATATCGTTGCTAAGGCAGCAGAGGTAAGTGGCAAGAAGTCAGTTAAGACTTTAAATGTATATTATCAGCCAGAGAATGGTATGGTATACTTCACTGCTGATGGCGAAGAAGGTTCATTTGCATTATAATTATTTAATTATATAACCCAACCTAAAAAAGAGATAGCCAAGTAATTGGCTATCCCTTTTTTATTGCTTTTTATAATCCCTTGGCTTTTTTTGTACATGCTTTCATAGCTTCTATAACTGAGCTTCTAAATCCTTTTTCTTCGAGAACTCGCACAGCTTCTATAGTTGTTCCACCTGGTGAACATACCATATCCTTCAGTTCCCCAGGGTGCTTTCCGGTTTCAAGAACCATTTTAGCACTGCCTAAAACTGCCTGAGCGGCAAACTTGTAGGCTTTATCTCTTGGCATGCCATCCGCTACAGCTGCATCTGCCATAGCTTCGATGAACATAAATGTATATGCTGGAGAACTTCCACTAACGGATACGCATACGTCCATAAGTGATTCCGGAATCTGTTCTGCCATACCGAAGCTCTCAAGGAGTGTCATAATATATGCAAATTCCCCGTCGTATACATGGTCATTTTTGCATACTCCAGTAACGCCTTCTCCTACCAAGGCAGGAGTATTAGGCATAGTTCTTACAATTTTAACTGAACCAAGTCTTTCTTCTAACCAAGAAAGGGTTTTTCCCGGTGCAATAGTTACGATTATCTGTTCCTCTGAGATTAGTCCCTTTATCTCATCAATAACACTTTCATAAAACTGTGGTTTTACTGCGAGAAAAACTACTTCCGCTTCTTTTGCTACCTTTTTATTGTCAGAGGTTGTATGTATACCAAACTTATCAGATATGTTGTCTAAAGCAAGCTTTGATGCGTCGGATGCAATAATCTGTAATGGTTCAATCTCGGCCTTGCTTATAAGACCTGATATAATGGCAGAAGCCATATTGCCACAACCGATAAAACCTATCTTGTAGTTCATTTTTAATACCCTTTGCATACAAAATATGCAATCCTTTCTGTATAATTATTGTAGATATTCCCTTGATTTAAGGGCTATATCTGGTCGGTCTGTAATTATTCCTGTGATGGATTTTTTCATATACTTATCTATAAGTTCCGTTTTGTTCACAGTCCAGAGGTAGATATCCTTTTTTAGAGCCTTCATTCTTTTTATAAAGCTTTTTGTTACGAATTTGTAGTGGGGAGATATAAAGTCTGCCCTACATGCATTTAAACGTTTTTTGGGGTAGTATTCTGTTAGTCTCGTGATAAAACTTACTTTGCTCTTACCTACTAACAGGCCAGCTTTTATACTGGAATCAATATCTTTTATATTAAGGACTACCTGATCTATAAAGGATTTTATCATAAATTCATCATAGTCAAAATCCTTTTTTACTATATCTACTACATCTTTCTCGAATCCAGATTCCTTAAGCTCTATGTCCAGTTTGATTTTTCCTTTACAAAGCGCTATAACCTCATAAAGAAGAGGGGGACGAAGGCCTTTTTCGGAGGTAAGGGAACACAATTCTTCGTAGGTTAAAGAGGATATTTGATGTCCCTGGTAGGAATTATCGTGAAAAACTATAAGCTTATCATCACTAGTTTTTCTTATATCAAATTCTGCATAATCAGCTTTGATATCTATAGCTATTTGGAATGCCTCCAAACTGTTTTCGTGCATAGCAAGAGCTGATGCTCCTCTGTGAGCGATTATTACAGGTTTCATAGGACCTCCGTAATTAGTTAGTTCCTCTTAATTCAATAATTGGTGCACCTTTTCCTTCGATATAATCACCGGTAATGGTAACTCGACCGATACTGTCGTCACGAGGGATTTCATACATAATATCTAACATAAATTTCTCTATGATGGCACGTAATGCTCTGGCACCAGTTTTCTTTTGAAGTGCTTTTTCTGCGATAGCGTCGTAAGCTGAATCATCAAATAGAAGCTCAACCTCGTCTAAGGCAAGTAGTTTTTTGTACTGTTTTAATATAGCGTTCTTTGGCTCTTTTAGAATCTTGATGTACATATCCTTGTCTAGGGCATCTAAGGTAAAGAGCACTGGAAGTCTACCCAAAAACTCAGGTATCATACCAAAGTCACGAAGGTCTTCGTTGGTTACCTCCTTGATTATGTTGTCATCTTTGTCATACTTATCCTTCAAGTCAGCATTAAAGCCCATAGAAGACTGTTTGTTGAGTCGCTGCTTGATAATCTTTTCAATCTCAGGAAAGGCACCGCCACATATGAAAAGGATGTTGCGGGTATTCATAGTAGTCATAGGTGTCATAGCATTTTTGCTACCTGAACCTACAGGAACTTCTACATCTGCTCCTTCTAAGATTTTTAAGAGTCCTTGCTGTACGGATTCTCCACTTACATCTCTACTATGAGTTTCTTTCTTTTTGGCAATCTTATCAATCTCGTCTATAAAGACTATTCCGCGCTCTGCCTTTTCCACATCGTTATCTGCAACTGCAAGAAGCTTAGAGAGTATACTCTCTACATCATCACCGATATATCCAGCCTCAGTAAGAGTAGTGGCATCAGTGATTGCCAGAGGAACGTTTAGAAGCTTTGCAATGGTTTTAACCAGATAGGTTTTTCCGCATCCAGTTGGTCCAAGCATAAGCATATTGGATTTTTCTATCTCTATGTCGTCCATAGAATTGGTTATAACACGCTTATAGTGGTTGTAAACAGCTACAGAGATAGCTTTTTTTGCATATTCCTGACCTACTACATATTCGTCAAGCATTGCTTTAATCTTGTGAGGGGCAGGGATATTCTCCATAGTAAGAGGTACTTCCTCTTTCTTTTCCTCTTTTTTCTTCTTTTTCTTTACCTTCTGAGACTTAGGTATATCGTCAAAAGGCATAAATTGAGACATATTAATATTACCCATTTTACTTAGGTCTATGTACTGCATAGCACTACTGTTAAATGAGTCAAAGCTTTTTTGCATACATTCGTTACAAATATGTATATCTCCCGGCATTTTGATAAATGGGCCGGCTGTGGATTCTGGACGTCTGCAAAGGTAACAATATTTTTCGTATTCGTCCATATCATCAGTATCGTTATTGTTATTTATATTATCTGGCATATGTATCCTCCGTAAAAAATCTTCTAATGACTAGTATTATATCACTATTTTTTAACTAATACTATTATATATTTATGGAAAAAATCTTGAAAGTTTTATTTAATAGAAGTATAACTATAATATGATAGTAAAAAAGGGGTGTATCAGCCATGAAAAAAAGAATTTTAGCATATTTAGATTACATAGATAACCTTCTTTTGGAGGAAGATAGGGATTGGGAAGAGGAGATAAAAAAACATCTTGTTCAGATG
Organism: Lachnospiraceae bacterium; assembly: GCA_017938485.1. Taxonomy (GTDB): domain Bacteria; phylum Bacillota; class Clostridia; order Lachnospirales; family Lachnospiraceae; genus Coprococcus_C. The sequence continues at coordinate 35,198 of JAGBBM010000045.1, read as the reverse complement.
GTTTTTTTTGCCCATGAAAGACTTGTGCATCTTATAGTTATGGTTCTTTTTGCCATAGGAACAATAATAACCATATTATACCTTAATTACAGTGGGGAGCTTATTATATTTGCCCTGGTTGTGGCTCTTATGGTTTTACTTATTCCCTATGTTATGCATTATTATCTTCTTGAAAATAGTGTGCAAAAGATGTACGTTCAGTATGACGCCATGCAAAACAAATTAAAAAAAGCTTTTTCTATGAATGAAGAAAAATAATATGTATACTGTTTCAGACCCGGTATTTTCCCCGGGTCTGAATTATTATCTGCCATTTGTACTATTTTCTGTAGTGTTGTTACCATTTTCAGTTGTTTGATTATTATTACCATCCATCATATTATCCACACCATTTTCAACGTCGTTGGTAATATCGTTAACACCATTTTCTATGTCGTCGGTGACATCCTTAACTTCGTCCTTAACATCGTCTACAATATTGTCGTCTCTATTTGTGTCGGTGGTGTCCATCTGTGTACTAGTACTCCCGTCTTTGGTTGTCTCGTCATCTCCGCCACAAGCTGTAAGAGAGAATGAAAGTAACACAAATGTTGCTGATAAAAGTAATTTAGATTTTAAGTTTTTCATATAAATATACTCCTTAATTATGTTTTAATAAAACTAGTATTGACTTTTTTGTTGGAGAATATTTATAAATCTTAAGTAAAATTTTGGAAAATTAATCTGTTACATCGCAGGGACAACTTGGTACATCGTCGTCTATGCAAGGTGTTGGGTCTGGTGTTGTGCATGAGGATTTTGCATCGTATGGATTGCAAGGCTCTAATGGTTTGATGCTACGGTCGAGAAGACTGCCGTTTACGAAATCCATACACACTGATTCTTCGCTTGAGGTTAAGCTTCCCTTTGAGACAATGGCTCTTCCGTTATGAGGAAGCTGGTACTGTGTGAAGTAGATAGATTTTACAATTAATGTCAGACCAATAGTAATGCTACCACCAGTTAAATCAAAGTCTAAAACCTTAGGAATGGACATAAGATTTAACCCCTGTACCAATTGGTTGTTAGTAGTAGAAAAACCGACAAAGTTTAAATCAGGACTATCCACAGCACCATCTGTATAGATAACACCATATGGAGCAAAAATTTCTAATGCCACAGATGAAGGGTTAGTATCTTCGTCATAGCCCTCGTCTGTAACATCTGAAGGAAGATATATGATTCCTGTCAATGTAAGTGTAGTGAGAAGACGATTACAGCAATCATACAATTTAACTGCAAAGGTTACAGAAAGATTGGATAATTCGATTTCATAGCAGTTACCTCTTGATGCAATAGGTGAAATGGTTACACCTGAATCTTCACCGGCGTTTATTTCGTAAGAAATATCGATAACTTCTGCACTGGCATATACTGCGGTAGGGAAATCTGTAATAGTAGTGGCAGGAAGTGGAACTGAACGACAGATATTAATCCCAAGTTCATCGTATACTACAGGTGCAAGAACAGTAAGATATTCTGGATCACCACATTGAGGATTGGTGCAAATATCAATACAACTATCAGTATTTAGTCCGTTTGCAATGGCATTACTCAGAATTCTTTTGTTTGAGCAGCAATTAGACATAGATTTATTCCTTTCAAATATGCTTACAATATTATATTCCCTTTGGGAATTTTTGTTCTTTTTGTTCCATATATTGTAAAAAGGTATTTAGGTATAGGTATTATGGAGTATATTTTTTCTGCTGGAAATAATAAAGTGATTCTTTATTCTATAGGTAACAACATTTACTATAGTATAGTCCTTGGAAATAAAATCCTACAGACAAAGCAGGTGGCAAAGGATTATCATATAGGTCTTAGCTGTATGCAATATAAAAATGATATATTTTGTGCATATATAACTGTGGCAAGAGAGTTGGTGTGGCAGAATGTAACCACTGACCAAAGACTGATTCTTTTTGCAGATGGAAATGAACTGTGGAATATGGAAGATTTAAAAGCTATAGATATGGATGGATGTCCTACTATTTTTTTTCAGGTGAAAAATCCAGTCACAGAAAATGTGGAGATAAGATATATTTTTCCTGAAGATAATAAAAAGATTAAAGTGTTACTTGCAGATAAAAGTAATGTGGAGAAATATGTTTTTTTTGAAGGTAAAGAAGGCATGTTTCTTTGTTGTGACCTGAAAGAAAATAAAGACTCCAGATATTTTTTTCTAAGAAGAGAAGGTAACAGTGATATCGATATAAAAGAACATATTTTTCTTGAAAAAGAGGATTTTATAGCTTTGAGAAATGATATGAAAAAAGAGAAAGAGAATTACAAAATCCAGTTGCAAAAGTTAGAAAAGGATTATGAAAATAGGTTAAAAGTAGATTTAAATTATGTGGAGCGAAACTATAAAAAGCAGTATGAAGAGCTTGAAAAATTCACTAAAGATATACAAAATGAGGGGAAAAAGTGGCGAGAACTATACTATAAAAGTGTAAAGAAAAGATAAAAAAACTTGACATAAATTGAAAAAATACATAAAATGAAAAATAGCGGCCTTTTTTTGAGAATTTAAAAAGACTGCTACCAAACAATTTGTATTATAAGGTAATTATACCACAATATATGGATATGTAAAGGATTATTTATGGAAGATTTAAAAAAAGAAAAAAATGAATATGATATAGATAATTCCTTGGCTGATGCAGAGTCTTATAATAGGAAGAATGTGGATGCCATCAAGAGAGCTATAGTTGTTGCTTTTTGTCTATTGTGTATGGTTCCTGTATTTTTGTGTATTCATCTTGCTGGAAAGCTCAGCAGTATGGATAAGCAAGTAGAGGAATTAGAGAAAGCAATTGATGAGAAGGAAGCTGTTATATATGAGCTCAGTGAGCAGGATGAAGATATTATGTCGGATGATGAACTTTTAGCTTTGGATGAGGCTGCCTCTGATGACATAGAAAAAAACACTACTGAGGATGGTGGTGTTCTTTCTGCGGCAGAAAGTGATACACGACACCTTAATGGAAAAAAAGTCTATCTCACTTTTGATGATGGCCCTAGTATATACACTGACGAGATTCTTGAAATTCTTCGTGAAAAAGGTGTTAAGGCAACGTTTTTTGTTGTTTATACTGAGGACGAGGATTTGTGGGATGAGTATAGTAGCATAGTTGAGGATGGTCATACACTCGGTATGCATTCTTATACACATATGTATGATGTTATGTATAAGGATTTAGCAGCATTTAGGTATGATGTTACTATGATTCATGATTTTATATATGAACAAACAGGTGTAGATAGTACCTATTATAGATTTCCTGGTGGTAGCTCTAACACCGTATCAAGGGTAGATATGCAACTTCTTATGGAGTATCTTTATGAAGAAGGATATACCTATTATGATTGGAATTCTCTTTCAGGAGATGCTGTGGACGCTTACCTTTCCCCAGAACAGTTAAATGCAAATGTTATGGGATATGTAAGAAATAATCCAGGTGATTCCATAGTTTTGATGCATGATCTTAAGAATAATTATAATACGGTTGAGGCACTTCCTGAACTTATAGATACACTTATTGAAGAGGGTTATGAGATATGCCCTATTGATGAGTATACTGAACCAGTTCAGCACGTTACATACATAATTGAAGAGTAGACGATGAGGTGAAAGTCATGGAGTATACTGTGGCAATGAATTATATAGAGGATAAAAATAAGCTCGGCACTGTGCCGGGCTTAGTTAATGTAAAGGAACTTCTTTTACGACTTGACAATCCTCAAAATAAATGTGCTTGTCTTCATATAGCAGGAACAAATGGTAAGGGCTCTATATTTGCGTTTGTTCAAGAGGCTTTGATTAAGGCAGGTTATAAGGTGGCAAGATATATTTCTCCAACTATATTTGACTATAGAGAAAGATTTCAGATTAATAAAGAATATATATCCGAAAAAAGATTTTGTGAATTACTTGAAAAGGTATCAAAGATAGTAGATGACATGGTTTTCGAAGGGGGATATGACCCTACAGCTTTTGAGATAGAAACTGCTATCGCATTTCAGTACTTTTATGAGGAAAATGTGGATTTTGTCCTTGTTGAATGTGGTATGGGTGGTCTCTTGGACGCAACCAATGTCATCGATAATCCCCTTCTTACGGTATTCGCATCTATTAGTATGGACCATATGCAGTTTCTTGGAGATAGTCTTGAAGAAATTGCCGCTAACAAAGCAGGGATAATAAAGCCTAATGGACATTGTGTATCTTATGCTCAGGAAGAGGTTGTAAGTAAGGTACTTGACGAGATAAGTAAGAACCTCTGTGCAAAGATGTATTATGCAAGTACAGATGCTCTTAAGATTTTATCTATGGATATAGAAGGAAGTAAATTCTTGTATAAGGAAAAAGAATATGATATTAGTCTTTTGGGTGAACATCAGATATATAATGCCATAGTTGCTATAGAAGTTCTTGAAAAGCTTTCTGCAATAAATGAGGTGAAGATAGAGTATGAAGATATATATGATGGTCTTAAAGAAACAAAATGGTTGGGTAGACTGACTAGGGTTTCTGAGAATCCACCAATATATGTTGATGGTGCTCACAATGAGGCAGCTTGGCTTTTTCTTAAAGAGGCAGTAAACAAGTATTTTACAAATAAGAAAATAATCTATATAATAGGTGTATTGAAAGATAAAGAATATACTCGCATGGTAGATATATTAAAAGATACTATGGACTATGTGATTACTGTAACGCCTAATACTCCTAGAGGTCTTTCTAAGGAAATTCTGGCAAAACTTATTGCTCAGTGTGGAATAGAAGTTGACTGTGCCAAAAGTTCAAAAATGGCTATAGAGCTTGCAAAGAAAAAGGCGGATAAAGACAGCGTTATCCTGGTTTCTGGTTCACTTTCTTTTATTTTAGATTATCTACAATATGATGAAGAAGATTAGTAGGTTTGGGAAACAATATGGTTAAGATAGATAACATACTTAAAAATTTCACATATCAAAGCTATATGAAAGACATAGAGGATTCCGAGGTGTCAAGAAGATTTTGCCTCCATGGAATTAATCACAGTTTGGATGTGGCAAGGATTAGCTATATCATTAATTTAGAAGAAGGTCTTGGGTATGAAAAAGACTTGGTATATGCTATGGCTCTCTTGCACGATATAGGAAGAAGTGTGGAATATAAAGAAGGAATTCCCCATCACGAAGTGGGAGTGGGTATTGCAAGACAAATACTTGAGGAAGCAGGATTTTGCCAGGAGGATGTAGCTCTTATAGCAGATGCAATAGCTCATCACAAGCAATTAAATGGGGCAAAAAAAGATTTGAGATACATTTTGTTTAAGGCGGATAAGCTATCGAGAAATTGCTTTGATTGCAAGGTTTACGATGAGTGCTATTGGAAAGAAGACTTAAAAAATAAAACAATTACCTACTAAGTAGGAGGTGTCGTATGACAGAATATATGCGCATTGGTATGAGAGAATTTGCCATAGGAAAAAAACCATATATCATGGGTATTTTAAATGTAACACCGGATTCATTTTCTGATGGTGGAAAGTATACAGATATAGAAAAAGCCTTAAAACAGGTTAAGCAGATGATGGATGAAGGCGTTGATATAATTGATGTGGGAGGAGAGTCTACCAGACCGGGACATACTCCTATATCTATTGCTGAGGAGATAGAAAGAACTTGTTTTGTTATAGAGGCAATCAAGGAAAATTATAACATACCAGTTTCACTCGATACCTACAAATGGCAGGTGGCTCAGGCTGGTATTTTGGCCGGGGCAGATATGATAAATGATATTTGGGGATTTAAACAGAGCAAGAAGATGGCAACTATTGTGGCTGAGTCAGGGGTTGCTTGTTGTCTTATGCATAATAGAAGCTTTGATTCATATGATGATTTTATTCCGGACGTTGTAAACGATTTGTCAGATAGTATTTCTATTGCCTTAGATGCAGGTGTATCAAGGGATAAAATTATGATTGACCCTGGCATTGGTTTTGCCAAGGAGCATAGAGAGAACCTTAAGCTTATGAATAATTTAGATAAATTACTTGAGCTTGATTTTCCGGTTCTTCTAGGCACTTCAAGGAAGTCTATGATTGGAAACGTTTTAAATCTACCTGTAGAGGAAAGAGAAGAGGGAACTATAGCTACGTCTGTTATGGGTCTTATGAAGGGTTGTAGCTTTTTTAGAGTTCATAATGTGAAGGCAAATTACCGTGCTCTTTCTATGGCATGGGCTATATTGAATGAAGAAAAATAAGAGGTTAAATTGAAATCAATTTAACCTCTTATTTTCTTTTTATTTATAGTATATTTTTTGCGGTTATGTTATAATTATAAAGTTAGTATATAGAGAATAATTTTATTTTTTGTGGGGATATATTTATGGATAAAATTATCATAAAAGATTTGGAGATATATGCATATCACGGTGTACTTCCAGAGGAAAAGGCTAAGGGTCAGAACTTTATACTAAGTGCAGAATTGTTTCTTGATTTAAGAGAATCTGGCATTATGGATGACCTTAAGAAAACTGTAAACTACGCTGAGGTTTGTCAAGACATATATCAGGTTGTGACTGGTAGCAAATTCGATTTGATAGAAGCGGTGGCGGAAAGTGTGGCTGATACCATACTTCTTAAGTATGAGCTTATTAAATCTGTGCGAATTGTACTGAGCAAGCCAGAGGCACCTATACCTATGAATTTTGACACCGTGTGTGTGGATATAACAAGGCATAAGCATATTGTGTATCTTGGAATAGGCTCTAATCTTGGGGATAAGGAAAGCTATCTTGATTACGCGGTGGATCAGCTTGGCAAGGATGATTATATAAAGGTTAACAAGGTATCCTCATATATAACTACAAAGCCTTATGGTAATGTGGAACAGGATGATTTTCTTAACGGGTGTCTGGAGATAGAGACCCTATATACTCCACAAGAACTACTTTCAGTAATTAGCGATATAGAGCAAGGTGCAGGTCGAAAGAGGCTTATTCATTGGGGACCAAGAACCTTGGATATAGATATACTCCTTTATGACAGAGAGATAATTATGGAAGAAAAGCTTATTATTCCACATATAGAGATGTCAAAGAGAGAGTTTGTATTAAAGCCTCTATGTGAGATAGCTCCTTTTGCATATCATCCAGGATTTAATAAGACGGTTATGGAGCTTTATGATATATTAAAGGGAGATGTAGATGTTTCAGATATATTGGAGACTGATTAGATAAATGTGTAAATGTAACTAGGAGGTGGAGTTATGGCATATAAGACCTTTGCTGCAATATATGTTGGGTCTAGTGAGATTGCCCTTAAGGTTTATCAGATTAGCAGTAAGAAAAATTTCAAGCAAATCGATTATATCAGTAAGATTATCGAACTTGGAAAGGATACTTATAGTAAGGGATATCTTACTACGGAGTCTATCAAGCAGGTTTGTGAAATTCTAAATGGTTTCAAGAAAAAACTCAAAGAATACCAGATAACAGAATATAGAGCTTATGCTACAAGTGCAGTTCGTGAAGCGGAAAATTCAGAGATTGTACTAGATGCAATTAAGCGTACAACTAACATAGAAGTAAGTGTTCTTTCCAATTCAGAGCAAAGATATATTAACTTCAAGGGCATGGTTGCAAGATATGAAAACTTCCATCAGGTGGTGAGCAAGAACACAGCATTTATAGATGTCGGTGCCGGAAGTGTTCAGGTATCTCTTTTTGACAAGAATAACATGGTGGTTACAGAGAATATGCACATAGGTGCAGTAAGAGTAAGAGATTATGTATCCATTATGGGTAATAAGTCGGGACGACTTGATAAGGTTATTTCTGATTACGTTGAAAATGATATTGTTACATTTAGAAACATATACTTAAATGATAAAGAGATTAAGAATATTGTTGCAGTGGGAGAGGTTGCCAATGCAGTCAAAAAGATTGTTCCTGAGCTTAACATAGATGACAAGATTAAGAGGGAACAGTTTGATGCTATTTATAATCGTATTGTGAGTATGCCCCCTCAGGAGCTTTCTGAACGATATGGTATACCATATGAGAGAGCAACCCTTATGCTTCCTAACATAATCATATATCAGTCCTTCCTCAACAACTGTAAGGCTGAGGAGATATATGTGCCAAAGGTTGATTTTTGTGATGGTATTTTGGCGTCATATATGGATGAGGGAAGTAGGACAGTATTTGAACACAATTTTGAAGATGATATTATTGCATCTGCCCAGGCTATAAGCAAGAAATACAAGAGCAACAGAAATCATATTGAAAAGACTGCAGAGTATGCGTTAAAGATATTTGATGCAGTAAAAAAGACCTATGGTTTAGGAAAGAAGGAGAGACTTCAGCTTCATATTGCTTCACTTTTACATGAGTGCGGTAACTATATAAGTATGCAAAATGGTGCGGTTAATTCGGCTTATATTGTAGAAAATACAGAGATTATAGGACTGTCTCATAAAGAGCGTATGGAGGTTGCCAATATAATCAAATACAATGTGCTTTACCTTCCTTCTAAGGAGAAGATTTCAGCCGAGTTGGATGGCTGTGATTATATGACTATTGCAAAGCTTACATCCATACTTAGACTGGCAAATATACTTGACAAGAGTCATACCCAAAAGATTGAGGATGTTAGTATAACAATAAAAGATGAACAGCTTATTATATCTGCTAAGACCTACGAGGATATTTCCTTAGAGGCAGGTCTTTTTGAGGCAAGAGCAGATTTCTTTGAGAAAGTTTATGGTATTAGACCAGTGCTTAGATTGAGAAGAGGTGTATAGTATGTTGGAGAAGAAATTATTAGACAAACCAGAAAATTATTATAATAGAGAGCTAAGCTGGCTCAAGTTTAATTACAGAATTCTTAACGAGGCAAAGGATAAGACTATACCTCTTTTTGAGAGAATTAAATTCTTAAGTATAACTGCCTCAAACTTAGATGAATTCTTTATGATTAGAGTTGCATCCTTAATCGATTTGGTTCACGCGGGTGTGAAGAAAAAGGATATTGCAGGCCTTACTCCTAGTGAACAGCTTTCTCTTATTATTCCTGAGACTAAAGAGATGATGAATAGTCAGTATGTGACCTTAAATCGTTCCCTTATGCCAGCCTTAGAGTCCAATGGACTTAAGATAGTTAAACATTATGAGGATTTAAATGAGAAGCAGGCAAAATTTGTAGATAAGTATTTTGAGAAGGATGTATATCCGGTACTTACACCTATGGCTGTAGATTCTTCCAGACCATTTCCTCTTATCAGCAATAAGACTCTTAACATAGGAGCTCTTATTCATGATAAGAAGAAGGATGTTATAGATATTGCTACAGTTCAGGTTCCATCAGTTCTTCCTAGAGTGGTAGAGCTTCCATCTGAGGGAGAAGGTAGAGAGATTATACTCTTAGAGGAGATTATTGAGAAGAACTTAGGTAAGCTATTCCTTAACTATGAGATAGTTTGTGCTCATCCATATCGTATTATGAGAAATGCAGACCTTACCATTGATGAGGATGATGCAGCAGACTTACTTAAGGAAATCGAAAAACAAATTAAGAAGAGAGCCTGGGGAGAGGTAATTAAGCTTGAGGTAGAATCTGATATGGATAAACGACTTCTTAAGGAGCTTAAGAAACAACTTCAGGTTTCTGGAGAGGCGGTTTATCATATTAATGGTCCGCTTGATTTAACATTCCTCATGAAAGTTAATGGATTAGAGGGATTTGAACATTTAAAGAACAAGAAATACATTCCTCAGCCTGTAAAGGCTCTTAATAACGAAGAGAATATATTTGACCAGATTAAGAGAAAGGATATATTGCTTCATCACCCTTATGATGAGTTCACTCCTGTAATTGATTTTATTAGACAGGCAGCAGTAGACCCTAATGTCCTTGCAATAAAACAGACCCTTTATCGTGTCAGCGGTAACTCACCTATAGTTGCAGCCCTTGCCAAGGCTGCTGAAAATGGTAAGCAGGTTACAGTTCTTGTAGAGCTTAAGGCAAGATTTGACGAGGAGAACAATATTATCTGGGCTAAGAAACTTGAGAAAGCAGGCTGCCACGTTATCTATGGACTTGTGGGACTTAAAACCCACTCCAAGATAGCTCTTGTAGTTAGACGTGAGGAAGAGGGTATCAAGAGATATGTTCATCTTGGAACTGGTAATTACAATGATATAACAGCAAAGCTTTATACAGATATGGGTATGCTTACCGCGTCAGATGCAATAGGCGAGGATGCTACAGCAGTATTTAATATGCTTTCAGGTTATTCAGAACCACCAACCTGGAACAAGCTTATTGTTGCACCTATCTGGATGAAGAATAAGTTTGTGAGCCTTATAGCAAGAGAAACTGAGAATGCTCGTCAGGGTAAAGAGGCACGTATTGTTGCTAAGATGAATTCTCTTTGTGACCCGGTTATTATCAAGGCACTTTATGAGGCTTCCAATGCGGGAGTCAAGATAGAGCTTATCATAAGAGGTATATGTTGCCTCAAGACAGGTGTGAAGGATTTGAGCGAAAATATTACTGTACGTTCTATAGTTGGTAATTTTCTTGAACACTCACGTATCTTCTACTTCTACAATGATGGTTTTGAGGAAGTGTATATGGGCAGTGCGGACTGGATGCCTAGAAATCTTGACAAGAGAGTTGAGATAACCTTCCCTGTAGAGGATAGTGACTTAAAAAACAAAGTTATGGAAATACTACAGGTACAGCTTGCGGATACTCTTAAAGCTCATATCATGCAGCCAGACGGTTCTTACGAGAAACAGAACTTAAGGGGAAGAGATAAGCTTATTGCTCAGGACTTCTTCTGTAAACAGGCCATGAATGCTTCTAAGACAGAAGAAAAAATTGTGTCACGTGTCTTTGTTCCAAGGACAAAGAGTGAATAAATATTACAAAAGGAGGATTTAATTGTGGAAAAGTTTTTCAAGATTAGTGAGAGGGGTTCTACAGTAAAGACTGAGATTTTTGCGGGAATTACTACATTTTTTGCAATGGCTTACATTATATTTGTAAACCCTAATCAGGTTGCTGCTGAGGGCGCAAACGGATGGTTAGCAGCTGAAATTGTTGCAAATGGTGGAAATCCAGCTCCATTAGGACAGATATGGAACGCGGTTTATATTGCATCTATCCTTGTAGCTGTAATAGGTACCTTGCTTATGGCTTTATATGCAAATATGCCATTTGCGCAGGCTTGTGGAATGGGTCTTAACTCATTCTTCTGTACAATGTTCGTTTCAGGAGCATTCGTTTCAGGTGTAGATGTGATTACAGGTTATCAGTCAGGTCTTGTAATCATCTTCTTATCAGGTGTAGTATTCCTTGTCCTTTCTATTACAGGACTTAGAGAATATGTGGCAAAGGCTATGCCAGAGTGCTTAAAGAAAGCAATACCAGCAGGTATTGGTCTTTTCATAGCACTTATTGGATTTAAGAATGCAGGTATCATAGAGGCAAATCAGTATACATTTGTACAGTTCTTTGACTTCCACGGAAGAATTGAGTCAATTGGTACTGTGGCAGCAGATGGACATACTATTACAGGTACTGAAGTATGGCACAGTATAGTTCCAGTGCTTATAGCACTTATCGGTATCCTTATTATCGCTATTCTTGCTAAGTTTAATGTAAAGGGTAATGTTATAATAGGAATCGTTGCATCAACCGTTCTTTATTATGTATTTATGTGGGATCTTCCAAGCTTTGATGTAAGTGGAATTGGCCAGTCATTTAAGGACTTTGGTGAGATTGGTTTCCTTGGCCTTTTCAATGGAGATGCTTGGGATGCAGCCTTTAATGGTTCACATATTGGTGGTGTATTTTCCGCAGTTATGCTTATTATAGTATTCTGTCTTGTTGATATGTTTGATACAGTTGGAACTATCTATGGTACAGCTTCACAGGCTGATATGTTAGATGAAAATGGTGACCCAATCAATATCAACAAGTCAATGATGTGTGATTCTATCGGTACAGTTTCAGGTGCTTTGCTTGGTACTTCAACTTGTACAACATTTGTAGAGTCAGCTTCAGGTGTAAGTGCTGGCGGTAGAACTGGTTTTGCTAGTATTATTACAGCAGCCTGCTTTGCAGTGTGTCTTTTCTTAAGCCCACTTGCAAGTATAGTTCCAAGCTGTGCAACAGCTCCGGCTCTTGTATTTGTAGGTGTTCTTATGGCTAAGAACTTTGCTAAGGTTGATATGGATGATATGCTTTCAGCAGTGCCAGCATTCCTTGCTCTTGTTATGATGCCACTTACCTACTCTATCTCAAATGGTATTGGTATCGGTGCTATTGCATATGTTATCATTGCCCTTTTTACAGGCAAGTATACTAAGAAAGATGTAGTTGTTACTATTATTGCAGCTCTCTTCGTATGTAAGTTTATATTTGTAACGATGTAATTAAACAAGTGACGTTATAAAAGTAAAAGGCTAAATGCGTTAGATGTAAATTCGCATTTAGCCTTTTTTATTATACTAGTTTAATTACCTTTGCCGATTTGGTAAGAGGATGACAGTTTTCGTAGTCAAAATATACGAATATATCATGCCCTTCTTCTGTGAATACTTCGATATGAGCTTTGTTTGGTAAATCATTTTCCTTCTTTAAATCGGTTATGGTTTTGTGATAATTAGTTAAATCCTTGGCAAAACCAGGTCTTGTTTTTATGTTTTCTCTAAGGTATATATCGTAGGTTAATATCTGCTTGAATTTTTCGGGGGTATCAAAGCTTATTATTGAATCACAAACTTTGTTATTAAAAAAATCAAGTAACAGGTAATATCTTGATATACGTGAATGCTTGGCTTTTGTGTTATAGTGAGTGTAGTAATATTCACCTAGACTGTGATACATATCGTAGGCACTGTCAAAATAGGTTAAGAGATATTCCATAGTAGTAGTAAATTGTCCTGAGTTATAATATATTTCCACAACATTTTCTATGTGTTTAAGGGTTAGTATGTCATCGTGGCTTAACCATTTTGTGCTGAGAACCTCATATGGTGGGTAGGAACGGTAATCTATCTGGTATTCTATAGTTTGCTCATTCATATATGAGCCAGATAGAATTTTTAGAAACCCTAGCTGCAACTGGTCTGGCCTCATGGCATAAACCTGATTAAAGGAATTTTTAAAGGAAGTTATATCCTCGTAAGGAAGGCCTGCAATTAGGTCTAAGTGCTGATGGATGTTACCTTGCTTTCTCACCATGGTGACATTGGATGAAAGTTTATCTAGGTTAGATACTCTTCGGATTTCTTTTAGGGTGGTTTCGTTTGTGGATTGAACTCCTATCTCAAACTGAATGAGTCCTGGTCTAAAGGTGCTCACAAGTTGTATTTGTTCCTCAGTAAGTAAATCCCCTGCAATCTCAAAGTGAAAATTAGTTATATTGTTGTCGTTTTCGTGAATAAACCTCCAAATGTCAGTTGCTCTATTGGGGTTGCAATTAAAGGTTCTGTCAATAAATTTTACCTGTGGAACTTTGTTGTTTAAAAAGAATAATAGTTCTTCCTTTACAAGCTCTATATCACGATACCTGATATGCTTATCTATAGAACTTAGGCAGTAGCTGCAAGAGAATGGACATCCACGACTACTTTCATAATATATAATTCTATTTTCAAAGTTATCTAAACTGTTATATAAAAAAGGAATAGTATTTATATCTATAGGTGTGGCAAAGCCATTGTCGGTTATGCTTCGCCCATCTCTATAAAAAATACCTTTTATATTTGATAAATCATTTTTAGTATTATCCTCGTAGCTTTTAATTAGCTGATAAAAGGTTTCTTCGCCTTCTCCAATGATAACTCCATCAACCATAGGCATTAAGTTAAGGTATTCTAAAGCTCTGTATGAAACCTCTGGGCCACCAACCCAGATTTTGGTATGAGGAAGTAGCTTGTGAAGCTCAACAATAAGTTTATCTACATAATGGATATTCCATATGTAGCAGGAAAAACCAATAAAATCAGGTTTTTCCTGATATATATCCTCGAGAATTTCGTCTACTTGATTGTTTATAGTGTGTTCTAATATTTTGATGGAAGGCGGAATAAGACCTTCTTTGTTACATTTATCCATGGAATATTCTTTTAGACTGTATACGCCAGGATTTGAGTGTATATATTTTGCATTTATAGCGGAAAGTAAATATCTCATATCACATAGTCCTTTTAATTGATTATAATGGTTAAATTAGTTATAATTAGTATATCATAAAAAGTAGATTGGGGGAATTTATATGTCAGTAAAACATATTGGTTTTAATTTTAAGTCAAAGCTTGATAATTTGACTATAGATGCTATGGCTGTTGTTCCCGCTGGGGATATAAAAGGTGTGGTATTAATAATTCATGGTATGTGTGAGCATAAGGAAAGATACTATGATTTTATGGACTATCTTGCCAATAAGGGATATCTTTCTGTAATCCATGATAATAGGGGACATGGTGAGAGTATTATGTCCAAAGATGACTATGGATTCTTTTATAAGTCAGGGGATGTAGGTCTTATTAGTGATGCTTATCAGATGCTTAAACTTGTAAAAGAGAAGATAAGTGATGTTCCTTATATTATGATAGGACATAGTATGGGTTCTATGATAGCCAGATGTTTAATAAAAAAACATGATGATGAAATAGATAAGCTGATATTGTTAGGAAGTCCTTCCAAGGCGTTCGGTGTTGAACCATGTCTTTTGTTGTGCAAACTAATGGAAGTGATTTTTGGAAAAAAGAAACATTCAAAGTTGCTTGACTATATCGTATGTAACTCGATATATGAAAAAAGATTTAAACACGAAAAATTACCCCATTCTTGGCTTTCCTCTGACAGAAGAGTTGTTTATGATTTTAACGAAAATCCAAAATGTCAGTTTACATTTACTATATCAGGATATACGGCACTGCTTAAGCTTATGATAAATACCTATAGTAAAAAAGGATGGAAGTTTAATAATAAGGACTTGGCTATAAGATTTTTTTCTGGAAAGGAAGATCCTTGTGCAATTAAGCCAGAGCTATTTGGCAAGAGTGTTCACGCTTTAAAAGAGGTGGGCTATGAAAATGTAACTGCCAATCTTTACGGTGGTATGAGACATGAAGTGTTGAATGAAAGAGATAAAAGTAGGGTATATAAAGATATATATGATTTTATAATAGAGTAATATAGAGGATATTGTATGAGACTTCGAATGACTGCTGTGCAACCTAATACAGATGAATTCATAAATTACATTATGAACAAATACCACTTTGAAAAAAAGGATATGTCAGATTTGGTTACAGTGTATGACGAGTTAATGAAAAATGCCACACCCTACGCTATTTATAAGATTAATCAATGGATTACAGGGGTTAAACAAATTGACGATAATCAAGCGGCCTTAGTTGTTATAACTTTAGGTAAAGGGGTAGATGTCCTTCAAAATACTTATACAGATGACGGAAAGCTTCAGGAAGCCTATATGGTGGAGTGTATTGCAAATGAGCTGCTTCTTCGTATGTATGATGAATTTAACAAGGCGTATAGTAGGCTTCATAGAAGGTATGTGGCTGGGTATATTTTTGTGGGCGATGAGATTCCACTTTCGAGAATGAGAGAGCTTCTTGTAAAGGTACAAGAAAGAGATTTGGAGAATTATGAGATAAAGTCCAACGAGTATGGTGTTATAACACCCCAAAAGACAGTTGTGTTCTATGCCATGTTATCTGATAATCCCACAAAGGCTTGTGAGAGAATATGTGATAAATGTACTAATTTAGATTGTGGCTATAGAACTCGCTCAGATAATTCAAAGCTTAATTATGGATATCAGCGAATTTTTGGTAATAGTTGATTGTTTAATAGGAGATAGGATATGGCAAATGACAAAAAATATGTGATGGCACTTGATTCAGGCACAACAAGTAATAGATGTATTCTTTTTGATAAGGCTGGCAATATAGTTAGTTTGGCTCAAAAAGAGTTTACACAAATTTTCCCTAATCCAGGTTGGGTTGAACATGATGGAGATGAAATTTGGTCCACTCAGTTAGGTGTAGCAGTGGAAGCTATGTCTAAAGTTGGTGCTACCCCTGAAGATATTGCTTCTATAGGTATAACTAATCAGAGAGAGACTACTATTGTTTGGGATAAATATACGGGAAAACCTATTTATAATGCAATCGTGTGGCAGTGTAGAAGAACATCAAAATTTTGTGATTTACTGAAAAATGCTACAGCAAAAGAATATGGTTTGCCTGGAGAGGATAGTATACAAGAACTAATAAGAAATAAGACTGGACTTGTAATAGATGCATATTTTTCAGCAACTAAGATCAAATGGATATTAGATAATGTGGAAGGGGCGAGAGAAAAGGCAAAAAGAGGTGAACTTCTTTTTGGAACTGTAGAAACTTGGCTTATATGGAAGCTTACAGGTGGAAATCTTCATATAACAGATTACTCTAATGCATCCCGAACTATGATGTTTAATATTAAAGAGTTGTGTTGGGATAAGGATATTTTGAAAATACTCGATATCGAAGAATCCATGTTGCCTGAAGTTAGACCTAGTAGTCAATTGTATGGCTACACTAAAGCATCAATTATGGGAGGCGAGATTCCTATTGCCGGAGCAGCAGGAGACCAGCAAGCGGCACTTTTTGGTCAGAACTGTTTTGAAACAGGAAGCGCTAAGAATACATATGGAACAGGTTGCTTCTTGCTTATGAATACTGGAGATGAGCCTATTTTTTCTAAGAACGGTTTGGTTACTACTATTGCTTGGGGAATTGATGATAAGATAACTTATGCCTTAGAGGGTTCAATATTTGTTGCGGGAGCAGCAGTTCAGTGGCTAAGAGATGAGATGGGGTTTGTTGATAACGCATCGGAAACTGAAGAATGTGCTCTTAAAGTTACGGATACTAATGGTTGTTATGTTGTGCCTGCCTTTACAGGATTAGGAGCACCATATTGGGATCAGTATGCAAGAGGAACTATTCTAGGACTTACCCGAGGAGTTAATAAAAATCATATTGTTAGAGCTACTTTAGATTCAATAGCATACCAAGTTTATGATGTACTTATGGCGATGAGAGAGGATTCTGGTATAAACCTCACAACACTTAATGTAGATGGTGGTGCTAGTGCAAATAACTATCTTATGCAGACTCAGGCGGATATTATAGATGTGGCAGTGGTTAGACCTTCATGCATAGAGTCTACAGCTTTAGGCGCTGCATACCTTGCCGGCCTTGCTGTTGGTTTTTGGGATAATCAGGAAGAGATAAAGAAAAATCGACAGATTGATAGAGAATATATTCCTGATTTAATGGAAGATGAGAGAGAAAAAAGACTCCGTGGATGGAAGAGGGCTGTATCATATTCTTTTAACTGGGCAAAAGATGAAAAATAGCTACGATAAAAATTTTATTGTTCAAAAAATATAATTATTTTGTTGTAAATGTATTTGATTTACATTCACTATCGTGTTATGATGCGATTAGAGGATTTAGAGGTTTCATTTTTTTTAATGAAAAGGGGATTTTTATGAAAAAAAGATTTCTTGGCAATAAGGGTTTCTCTTTGGTAGAGCTTATTATTGTTATTGCTATTATGGCAGTTTTGGCAGGTGTGATTGCGCCATCAGTTATAAGGTATATACGTAAGGCTAGAGCTTCTAGAGCAACTGAAGAGCTAAGAACTATAGTTACGGCAGTTGAGACGGGTTTAGTTTCCACTTATGCGGAAAAGTATGAGTTGGATATAGACATGGTATATACTGATGAGGATGGTAGAAGTCATCCATGTGGTGTTATAACCAATTGGATTTTAAGTAGAGCTCAGAATGATAGTGAAAGTGAAATAACTGATGACAAAAAGCTAGAATACTATTCTGCAGAGCAGGTTTTGTCAGAATTAAATGCTGAAGATGGAAGCGATTATGCTTTTTTTAACTTTACTGGAGATGAGGATGAACCATTGGGATATAATTGTGCGTCTTTTTCAGGACAGTATGGTTGTCCCGGTGTTATAGTTGTGTATGGTGAAGATGGTACGGTTTTGTTTGCACAGTATTATAATTATGGATGCCTTATTCAATTTGTTGCAGGGAATGGATATGAATTAGTAGACGATGAAGAATTTGTAGATGCACCTATATTACAGTAATAAAAAACCACTTCTTAATGAAGTGGTTTTTTTATTATTCATATCTTCTTTTTATTCCGCTATCTACAAATATTGGGTTGATAGGGAAGCTTACAATGTCTCCAATTTGGATATCAGAATCGGTTATATCTATCATAAGAGAAGTAAGACCTATAAATCCTAGTACAGGATAATTCTTTCCAGCATGGTTTGCATAAAATACTCTAGGTGATTTGACACTCTTCAAAAGCTTGAATATAAATCTAGGGACCTGTGAGAATTTTGTACAGTCATTTATCTGTTGAATTCCAAGTCCATGAGAGTAACCAATAGGAACTATGGCTATTTTAGTCTCTTTTTTAGTGGTGTAGGCATAACCATAACCTATATTCTCTCCCGCAGGAATGATATTTATGTCTTCAATAGGTGCTTCAAGCTGACCAGTTGGTTGATATCCATAATTGTTGGCAAGGGGAACTCGACCTAAAAGGGCTGAGCCTACTCTAACGGCATCTAGTTTTGTCTCAGGATATCTAAGAAATGCGCTGGTTGCAGCTATGTGACGACAACCGATATTAATACCTTTTTCAGTAAGGATATCACAAAGGTCTGTAAATAGTTTAAATTGCTTGTCTGTGTTGGTATCCTTTTTATAAGCAGCAGTTGAAAAGTGTGAATATATTCCTGTTATTTTTACGTGTTCCATACTGCTTATTAAGTTAGCTATTTCATCAGTGTTTTTGGCAAGAAATCCGTGTCTTCCAAGACCTGTGTCTACGCAGATGTGAGCTTTTGCCTGAATACCAATATCATTAGCGACTTTCTCTGTGCGCTGACCACACTCAGCAGTTGTAATGCTCAGGACTATATTATTTTTTAAAGATGCCTTAATATCAGACTCGGAATATACAGGAGAAAGATTGATTATCTCACATTCAAAACCTTCTTCTCTGAGTAAAATGGCATCTTCAAGTTCAACCACAGCTAAGGTTTCTATACCTCTTTCAACAAGAAGAGACGCAAAACCAAGAAGCCCATGTCCGTAGGCGTTGCCTTTTATAACAGCAATAACCTTTGAAGAACCAGCAAGCTTTTTTGTTATATCTATGTTGTTTATGAGTTTTTCTTTATCTAAAAAAAGAGTTGTCATAGAATTCTCCTTACATAGTAATTATGGACTAAATATACACCTTAATACAATTTATCATACAGAATATGTTAATTCAATTATATTTCGGAAATTAAATTAATTTATATTATTTTTCCATAAATTATTTTTTTCAAACATAAACATATAATTGTAGTTAAAATAAAGTCCTTGAATTTATTCAGACATATTTATATAATTTGTGTTGGAATAGAAATTTGAATTTTATATACTAGTCAAGGAGAATATACTATGAACACACGAGTGGAAGAAACAATAAAAAGACATGATAAAGGATACAATTGTGCACAGGCGGTTGCTTGCACTTACTGTGATATGGTAGGTGTAGATGAGGAGACTATGTTTAAGATGACCGAGGCACTAGGCCTTGGCATGGGTG
The DNA here is from genome assembly GCA_017938485.1 of Lachnospiraceae bacterium. Taxonomy (GTDB): domain Bacteria; phylum Bacillota; class Clostridia; order Lachnospirales; family Lachnospiraceae; genus Coprococcus_C. The sequence goes on along the minus strand of JAGBBM010000045.1, from coordinate 15,430 downwards.
GTATGGCAGGTACCTGTGGTGCAGTTACAGGAGCTTGCGTGTTAGCAGGTATGAAACGCAGTACAGGTAATTTGGATGCTCCAAATAGCAAGGCAGAGTCATATAGACTATCAAGAGAGATTGTAGATAGGTTTGAAACGAAGAATCAGTCTGTTGTGTGTAAGACTTTAAAGGGAGTGGACACAGGGAAAGTTCTTAGACCTTGTGCGGATTGTATAAGGGATGCGGCACTTATTGCAGAACAGGTATTGTTTACAGAGTAAAGGAGAAATGTTATGAATCCAATGGCACTTATGAAAATTAAAGGAATGTTTGATAAATTCCAGAGTAATCATCCAAAGGTACCTATGTTTTTTAAGTCGGCGGCACAATCTATAGGTGAAGGCAGTATTATTGAGATAAATGTTACTACTGCTGAGGGAAAAACACTTTGTACTAATATGAGGGTGACAAGAGAAGATTTAGAACTCATTCAACAGATTAAGCAGATGGTTTAAAATATTATAATCGGGGTGCATATATGAAACCTGAAAAAGAAAAATTAATTTCTATTGGAGACATAGTTTTGCTTGCAACAGTAATACTTCTATGTGTGGTAGTCACAGTTTTACTTGTGACAAGTAGAGAAGATGGTCTCGAGGTAGAGATTGTTTCAGATGGTGAAGTAGTAAAGACAATGGAACTAAAAAAGGATGCGGAATACGAGGTTGTAACAGATAGAGGAACCAATTTGGTGGTTATAGAAGATGGACAAGTCACCGTAAAGGAAGCGGATTGTCCAGATAAAGTATGTGTCAATCATAAACCGATATCAATGACGGGGGAGACTATTATATGTTTGCCTCATAAGTTGGTGATTGAGATAGTGGAGTAGTTTTGTATGTCAGAGAACAAGGTGAATTCAGTAAGTCAAAACAAGATAACGGCTTTGAGTGGAGTGTTTATTGCGCTTGCAATGATTTTATCTTATTTAGAGAATTTAATACCTATAAATGTGGCAGTGCCAGGGGTTAAGCTTGGCTTGGCAAATTTGGTGACTATAGTTTCTCTGTTTAAGCTTGGACTCAAACCAACTATTGTGATTAGTATTGGACGAATTGTGTTGTCTGGTGTGTTATTTGGCAACGTTACAGTTATAATATACAGTTTAGCAGGAGCTTTTTTGAGTATACTTGTTATGTATATTGTTAAGAAAATAAAAATATTTACAGTGACAGGAGTGAGCATCTGTGGAGCTGTAGCCCATAATTTTGGTCAAATTATAGTGGCTGCTCTTATACTCGAAAATGCTAATATTATGTACTACATGCTTGTTCTTGCAGCTATAGGTGCACTTGCGGGAACAGCTATCGGAATACTGTCAGGAATTATATTAAAAAACATTAGATTTTAATATGTGAGTAGTCATAGGATAAAGGGACAAAACATATTAATTTAATCAGATAAAACAGGAAGATATGCATTGTTAAAAACTTGTGTATTTTCCTTTTATTTTGTTGAGAAAAAGAACTTTATATATTATAATATTGATAAAAATTATTATTTAGCGGGGTCAGTATAATGAAGTTTACATTTAAAGGTGGTATTCATCCATATGAGGGTAAAGAACTCACTATGGATAAAGAAGTAAAAGAATATCTCCCTAAAGGAGATATGGTTTATCCACTAAGTCAGCATATTGGTGCACCTGCAGAGCCTGTCGTAAAAAAAGGTGACAGAGTACTGGTGGGACAGCTTATAGCTAAGGCTGGTGGATTCGTTTCGGCGAATATTCATTCGTCTGTTTCCGGAACAGTGAAGGCCATTGAGATGCGCCTTACATCCTCCGGTTCTAAAATGAATTCCATAGTAATTGAAAATGACAATTTATATGAGGCTGTGGAGTTTAAAGCCAACGATAAACCTCTTGAGGAACTTACTAAAGAGGAGATTCTTGATGCCATCAAGGAAGCCGGCGTAGTTGGTATGGGTGGAGCAGGTTTCCCTACTCATGTTAAGCTTTCTCCTAAGGAGCCAGATAAGATTGACACCATCATTGTTAATGCATCTGAGTGCGAACCATATCTTACTTCTGATTACAGAAGAATTATGGATGAGGCAGATAAGGTTATCGGTGGTCTTAAAATTGTACTTAAGTTGTTCCCTGGTGCTAAGGGTATTATTGGTATCGAAAATAATAAGCCAAAGGCTATTAAACTTCTCAAAGAAAAGCTTGCAGGAGATGATGACATAGTTGTTAACTCTCTCAAAACAAAATATCCTGAGGGAGCTGAGCGTCAGCTTATTTTTGCCAATACAGGAAGATATATCAATTCAAAGATGCTTCCGGCAGATGCAGGCTGCATTGTTCATAATGTTGATACAGTTTACGCTATTTACGAAGCAGTTAGAGAAGGAAGACCTCTTATTGATAGATTAGTTACAGTGTCAGGTGATGCTGTGGAGGAGCCTTGCAATATTCTTACTAAGATGGGTACCAATTATGCAGAGCTCATTGAGGCAGCAGGAGGATTTAAAGAAACACCTGAAAAGATTATTGCTGGTGGACCTATGATGGGTAAAGCGCTTTATACCACAGATATTCCTGCTACAAAGTCATCCTCAGCTATTCTTTGTATGACTAAGGATGAGGTTTCAGAATATGAGGAAGGTCCTTGTATCAGATGCGGACGTTGTGTGTCTGTGTGTCCAGGAGGAGTTATGCCAAATACCTTGGCTACCCTTGTGGAAAAGAACCAGTTTGATGAATTTGTAAAGTTGAATGGTATGGAATGTTGCGAGTGCGGTTGTTGCTCATACATATGTCCTGCCAAGAGACATTTGACTCAGACCATTGCTGGAGCTAGAAAGTTAGTTCTTGCTAGTCGTAAGAAATAGGAGGAAGTAGTAATGGAAGATATGAATTTGAAAGTGTCTGCTTCGCCTCATGTGAGGAGCAAGGACACTACTTCAGATATAATGTTCGATGTGATTATAGCTTTGGTGCCAGCCACAGTATTTGGAATTTATCACTTCGGCAAATCAGCAGCTTTTTTGGTACTTGCCTGCATTCTTTCTTGTGTTGGATTTGAGGCACTTTACCAGTGGGGAATGAAAAAGAAAGTAACCATAAGTGATTGGTCAGCTGTGGTTACAGGTTTGCTCTTAGCTCTTAACTTGCCACCAACCCTTCCTATATGGATGGCTGTTGTTGGTTCTGCCTTTGCTATTATTATAGTTAAGCAGCTTTTTGGCGGTTTAGGACAGAACTTTATGAACCCTGCCCTTGGTGGTAGATGTTTTTTGGTTATGGCCTTTGGAAGCTTTATGACTAATTTTGTTGTGGATGGTGTTACAAGAGCAACCCCACTTACTACATTGAGATTAGGACTTCCTTTGGATTTTTCTGATATAAAGAATATGTTTCTTGGATTTACAGCGGGAACTATAGGTGAGACATCAGCGGCAGCACTTTTGATTGGTGGAATTTACCTCTTGATTAAAAAGGTAATAAGTCCAAGAATTCCTGTGGCATACATAGGTACATTTGCAATATGTATTGCTATATATGCAACAATAAAGGACTTTGATGTGCTTGAGTATACACTTATACATTTGTGTAGTGGTGGATTAATGCTTGGTGCATGGTTTATGGCAACAGATTACGCTACATCACCTATTACTCCAAATGGTAAGATTGTATTTGGTATATTGTTAGGTTTACTTACCTTTGTGCTTAGAATATTCGGAAGTTCTACAGAGGGTGTATCCTATGCTATTATTTTCTGTAATCTTTTAGTACCATTGATTGAAAAGGCTACTGCACCAAAATCTTTCGGTCAGGGAGCAGAGATATCAAAGGAAGATAAAAAGACTAAGAAAGAGTCAAAGAAAGATGTTAGCGACTCAGAAGAAAAGAAAGACTCAGATAAAGAAGAAAAGTCTAAGTTTGATACAAAGTCTGTTGTTAAGGCGATTGCAGCTATCTTTACTATAACAATTATTATGGGTGCTGCGTTAGGCTTAGTGTATAATTTGACAAAGGAACCAATCAAGGAAGCTCAAGAAAAGGCAAAGTTAGAAGCTTATGAAAAGGTATATCCTACAGCATATGATATTATTACAAACCCAGATGCAGATTATACTCAGGCTAATGATATTATGCATCAGGGAATTGACCCAAATGTTACTTTAGATGAATTGGGAATCGCAGTAGATGAAAATGGAAATCAGATAGGATATGTTATAACTGTAACACACAGCCAGGGATATGGCGGAGATATACAAATTATGCTGGGTATAAATCAAAAATGTGTGATACAAGGGATAGAGATTTTGGCACACAGCGAATCACCAGGATTTGGTGAGGAGGCTGCAAATCCCGAGTTTAAGAATCAGTTTGTAGGAAAACACGAGGTTCTTGAATTCCAGTATACTAAGACAGGTTCTACTTCAGATAACGTAGTAGATGCTATATCAGGAGCTACAATCACTACATCGGCAGTTGTAGATACAGTCAATGCAGCTCTTGTATTAACTGTGTTGTTAGGAGGTGGACAGTAATGGGAAAAATTACAGAACGATTATACAATGGTATAGTTAAAGAAAATCCTACCTTCGTGCAGATGCTTGGTATGTGTCCTACCCTTGCTGTTACAACAGCAGCTATAAATGGTTTAGGTATGGGCCTTGCCACAACAGTAATACTTACAATGAGTAACTTAGTTATATCTATACTGAGAAAAGCTATTCCAGATAAGGTTAGAATACCTGCGTATATAGTTGTTATAGCATCCTTTGTTACTATCATTCAGTTTATAATGCAGGCGTATTTGCCAGAGTTAAATGATAGCTTGGGACTTTTTATACCGCTTATTGTAGTAAACTGTATTATACTTGGTCGAGCAGAAGCATATGCTTCTAAGAATAAGCCTTTACCATCAATCTTTGACGGTATCGGTATGGGACTTGGTTTTACAGTAGGACTTACATTTATTGCTATCATAAGAGAATTTTTTGGAAAAGGAAAAATATTTGACATTGACATAGTGAAACTCATTCAGGATAATGAGGTTCCTGTATTAAATGGTATAGTGAGCTCTGATTCATTTAGTACAATAAATATATTTACATCAGCGCCAGGTGCATTCTTTGTATTAGCTTTCCTTATTGCATTTATTAATCATCGCAATATCAAGAAGGCTAAGAAAGAGGGTACAACTCCTAACGTATGTAAGTTGGCAGATTGTGCAGCATGTGAAAATGTTATGTGTCAGGGAAAGAGAAAGGAGGACTAATTCATGAATATTATACTTTTAGCTATATCAGCAGCCTTTGTTAATAATGTAGTACTTAGTCAATTCATGGGTATTTGTCCATTCCTTGGAGTATCTAAAAAGATAAGTACAGCAGCGGGTATGGGAGGAGCAGTTATATTTGTTATGACCATTGCTTCTGCGGTTACTAGCTTAATATACAAATTTGTATTGGTACCATTTGAACTTGATTACTTAAACACAATAGTGTTCATTTTAGTAATAGCAGCATTGGTGCAATTCGTTGAGATGTTCCTCAAAAAATCTGTACCATCACTTTACGAAGCATTGGGAGTGTATCTTCCTCTTATAACAACTAACTGTGCAGTTCTTGGTATTGCATTATCAAATGTGCAGAAGAATTACAATATTTTAGAGTCAGTGGTTAATGGTATGTTTTCTGCAGTAGGTTTTGCTGTGGCAATTATTATTCTGGCAGGAATTAGAGAAAAACTTGAACATAGTGATATTCCAGAAAGCTTCAAAGGTGCGCCAAGTGTTCTTATAGCGGCGGGACTTATGGCTATGGCGTTCACTGGTTTTTCAGGATTAATATAAGGAGGAATCTATGGATATAATGTCAATTGTAATCGCAGCAGCGGTTGTAAGTGTGGTTGGTATTTTTGCTGGAATTCTCCTTGGCGTTGCCAGTGAGAAATTCAAGGTAGATGTAGACGAAAAAGAAATCGCAATACGTGAGATTCTTCCAGGTAACAATTGTGGTGGTTGTGGATATCCTGGATGTGATGGTCTTGCATGTGCTATTGCAAAGGGCGAAGCTTCACCTAGTGGGTGTCCTGTAGGAGGAGAAGAAGTTGCCAAAAAGATTGCTGAGATAGTTGGTGGGGAAGCCTCAACTGTTAAGATGGTTGCCCATGTAAAGTGTGCTGGTGATTGTAACAAGGCTAAGGATGCTTACGATTATGTAGGACCTAAGAATTGTAAGATTGCAGCTAATGCACCAGGAGGTGGACCAAAGGCATGTTCATATGGTTGTATGGGCTATGGCTCATGTCAGGCAGTTTGTCAGTTTGGTGCTATTAGTATAGTTGATGGCATTGCTGTAATTGATAAGGATAAATGTAAATCCTGTGGTATGTGTGTGGCAGAATGTCCACGCCATATTATCGAGATGGTGCCATATGATGCAGGTGCTATAGTAGAGTGTAATTCAAAGGATTTTGGTAAGGATGTAAAGGCGGTTTGTCAGAGTGGTTGTATAGGCTGTGGTATATGTGCTAAGAATTGCCCACAGAACGCCATAACTGTTGATAATTATCTTGCCAAGGTTGATTACGACAAGTGTACAGGATGCGGAACTTGTAAAGAAAAATGTCCAGTTAAGATAATCAAATAATCTGCTTAGTGAATATACTAATATAAAAGATTTGGGGATCCTATATGCGTTTTCTTGAATTAAAGGAAAAAGAGGTTATTAATTGTAAGGATTGCCGAAGATTAGGATATGTAGCTGATGTGGATTTTGATCCATGTTCGGGAAATATATGTGCTATAATAGTGCCGGGACCAGGAAAACTCTTTTCCTGTTTCGGGACTTGTACAGAATACTATATAAGGTTTTGCGATATTGTTCGTATAGGACCTGATATAGTATTGGTTGATATTGATGCTTGCGATATTCGTAAGGTTACAGGAGATTAATCACATATATGTGATAATGCAAAGGAGATAATATTATGAGATGTCCATTTTGTGGAGATGATAATACCAGAGTTATCGATTCTAGACCAGCTGATGAGAATCAGGCCATTAGAAGAAGAAGACAGTGTGATGAGTGTGGCAAGAGATTTACCACTTATGAGAAGGTAGAGACTATACCACTCATAGTAATAAAGAAGGATAAAAACAGAGAAACTTATGATAGAGCTAAAATTGAGTCAGGTGTTGTAAGATCCTGTCACAAGAGACCAGTTTCTGTAGATGATATTGAAAGATGCATTGATGAAATTGAAAACAAGATTTTCAATTTAGAAGTCAAAGAAATCGAGAGTAAGCAAATTGGTGAGATAGTAATGGATCAGTTAAAGGATTTAGACCAGGTAGCCTATGTTAGATTTGCATCTGTTTATAGAGAGTTCAAGGATGTTAATACATTTATGAGTGAGCTTAAAAAACTCTTGGATAACAAGTAATAGGAGATCTGTATGCTAGACAGTTATTTAAATCTGGTTAAGGGTGGAGAAGGCGAGATTGTAGAGAAGAAGTCTCGATTTATCGGTCAGATTGAACCAGTAACCAGTGAGGAAGAAGCCTATGCTTTTATTGAGCGTATTAAGAAAAAACACTATGATGCCAGACACAATTGCTTTGCCTTTTCCATAGGTGAGGATATGCCTCTGTTAAGATTTTCTGATGATGGAGAACCTCAGGGAACAGCGGGAAAGCCTATTTTGGAAGTTATAAATGGTTCAGGTGTTCACAACATATGCATAGTAGTTACGAGATATTTTGGCGGAACACTTCTTGGTACAGGCGGCTTGGTAAGAGCCTATACTGATGCAAGCAAGGAGGCTCTGAAAAATTGTGAAATCAAGCTTATGCAACGAATAGTACCTGTGGATATCAAGACTAATTATACAGACATGGGTAAGATTCAGTATATACTTAATACAGCAGAGGTTAATATTGTTAATACGGATTTTGCAGAGGATGTCACCTTTAAGGTGGAGCTCCCAGCCCATATGAGTAATAAGATATTGGCGGATATAACCGAGGCTACAGGAGCAAGAGCAGTCTTCGATATACATGATGAGATATTTGGATAATATTATATCAGACTATTTAAGAATACGAATACGATTAAAATAAGCATTATAAGAGGAAGCACCTTTAAAAGAAGGGTGCTTTTTCTTATGAAAATATTTATTAGTAAACTACCTAAAATAGCTACAATACTAAAGACAAAAAGGCTTAAAATCTGAGGTAAACTATTCATGACAAGAAGACAAATCATACCTGTACCTGTAATTGGTAATACAGCGGTCAGTATATTTGTGAACTTGATTGTGAAAGTTTCTTTAACAGATAGGGCAACATATATATTTTTCTCGGAATCCTGCATAAATATAAGTAAGCCTAGTAGTGAAGAAAAAAATATTAAAATGAGACTTGTCTCGTAGACAGGTATGTTGATTTTGTAAGTTTCGTCTTTGTAATTATATTCTCCGCCTGTGAGTGATTCAATTGTGAATACTTCGTCTCCGTAAAGATAGCTGGTAATACCATTTATTAATTCCTGATTGTATTCAGGCTTATCTACAACTACTGTTAAGATTTCAGGTGAGCATACCTTGAGAATACAGCTAAATAAACTTTCTGATATGGCAGAGGACATTGTAGAAGACGGAGTGTCATACATAATCATAGGTGAATCAGGCAGACCGGTAATGTAGTTTTCAAAAAACATATCAGGGATGTAAAAACCACAATGTGCGTAACCTGATTTTACATCTGTAAGAAGATGGTCCATATCGGATGTTATATAGAAATCGTACATAGTATTTATGTCATCTAAGCATCTAAAAGTTTCTTCCATATAATCTGTGTCATAATCACAGTATATGGCAACTCTTATCTGTGAGGATTGCTTCTTTTCTGGTAAACAGGTGTAAACTGTGGTTAGAGCTATGATGGTTAAAAGCATTATAATATATGATTTTCTAGAAAAAATTCTTTTTGTAAATACAAAAAAACGATTAAAGAAATTCATAGTTACTCCTTTTTATAAACCAAATAATGAATTGGCAATGTTAGTTATAATGTACTCTCCTGGAAGGAAAGTGGAAAAATCATTTACTGCCTCGGGAAGCATAGCTTGAGGCAAGATACCGCCACCTACATATGCAATAATAAGTGTAAAAACAAGTACAGCCATATTGGCAGTGAATTGATTGTTGCATAGTGAAGATATAATATTAATCAAAAGGCTTATAATCAATATAGAAGGTAAAATCCATATTAGACCAAGTGGATTAAAGCTTTTTGTGATAATGCTAATTATTATAAAACAGGGTACAAATGCCACATAAACTGCTGGGATAGATGCAATGAAGTTGCTTGCAAAAATGTGGAAACTATTTGTCTTATATGTGTTTAGTTTGGTAATTAATCCCTTATTGTAACCTTGTAGGTATGGCATCATAACAAAAGCTATAAAAAACAAACTGAGCATAACTGCTGAAGCCATATAGTGTTCTAGGAGACTGTGATTGCCTTCTGCAGTGGCTTCTATCTTATCAAAATAGGCATCTTTATTCAAAGAACGGTCAAGATAAGACATATTCACGAGTTTTTGTATAGATTTACGTTCGTCACTGTCGGTCTCATGAATTCTAAGGGTGTCAAGAGCGCTATATACGCCAGCCTGTGCTACACCAAGATATCTTGCGTAAGAACAGAAAAGTTCGTTAGATATATATGCAGTTATCTGGGAGTTGTCCCTAAACAGTATGGTAAGTTCTGGATTAGTACTGTCCATTATGCCGGAAAAGAAGCTTTCAGGTACAATGATATAATAAAGAACATCACCTTTTTCAAGTAATTCGTAGCCATCATCTATATTATCTACCTGTATGAGATTCACGACTTCCTTGGTGCTTTCCATTTCCTTTATGATATTTAAACCAAAGTTATTCGCTTTTTTGTCTTCATCATCAGGAAGATAGTAGGCTATACTAACTTTGCTACTTACACCGGCTTTGTAGATATTTTTCGAAATAATTATACCAGCACCGGCACATATAGAAAGAATAATCACAATGGATATGAAAATTGGCAATATGTAATTTTTTAAACGTTTAAGGTTGGCAACCGTAAGATTCAAAAAAAACTTATTGTTATACATATTAACTCCTTAGAATGTCGGCATAACTAATACCTTTAGAATGTAATTCGTCCGTATCTATAAGCTCCTTGTTTTTTAGGAGATATACCTTGTTACAAAAATTAAATACATCTTCATCGTGGGAAGCAATTATAATTGTTCCCTGATTTGCTCTGAAAGAGGCCATATAGCTTAATATATCCTGCTTGGCAGGAAGGTCTAATGCTGCAAATGGCTCATCTAACAGTAAAAGAGTTGGCTCATTAATTAAAACAGTGGCAAGAGAAAGACGTTTTTTCATACCACCTGACATCTTTTTTACAGGTGTGTCTAAAAAGTCTATTATGCCCATATCGAGAAGAGGTGGATTGTTTAGCTTATCCATAATTTGTTTTTTTGAAAGCTTTGTCCACATCTTAATGTTGTCTACAGGCTTTAATTCGTCGAACAAAGGATTTTCCTGAGGAACATATCCAGTGTTTACGGATGTGTCGTTGGCAAAATATGAGGCAATACAGGTGAGGAGTGTGGATTTACCTGAACCGTTTATGCCAAGTATACCGATAGCATCTCCAGCGGAAGCTTCCAAAGAAATGTTGTTCAATATCTGCTTTTTGCCATAGTTTTTTGAAATGTTATTTATCTGAAACATAATTGCTCCTTTTTTGTTCTTAATAAGTATATAATAAGATAACATTTTTATTGATAAAGTACAAGAAAAATGAATTATAAATGTAGACTTTGAACTTGGGTTTTGATATAATTTAGTCTAGATATGTGTACATACAATACTAAGATAAATAAGAGGTGACTATATGAACGGAATTAGATTGGCAAAAAAGAATGCGCTGGCTGTAAAAGTTATGGTTGCATTTGCTGTTGCAAAGATTTTAGTACTTATTATAAATCATAAGAAACAGGAGAATTTTGTGCTGTTGCTTGTGCTTTTTGCATTGTTTGCTGTGGGCAACGTGGTGTTTAATATAATAAACGATAGAAGTGAACTCACAAAGTACATAAGTATAACCTTGTTTGCATTGCTTGTTACAATCAATTTCTTTATGTCATTTGAACTAATTGATGTTCTACCTGTATTTATTGCTATGGGTATGTGTATTGTTTATATGGAACCATTTCATATAAAGGTAACCAGTGGAGTTTCTTTAGTTGGTACACTTATTGGTATGATTCTTAGAATTGCCCTTGATGGTTTTGTGGCATCAGCCCTTTGGATAGAGATATTCCTCTTGGCAGTACTTTTTACATTTGGTATTGTTATGGCTTGTAATATTATTCTTCGTGATCAGGAGACTGATAAGCAGGAGATTGAGTATCACGTTGCATATCAGGAAGAGATTACAGAGAATATGGTTAAGGTTGTGGATAATGGTAACGCCCATATCGAACAGCTTCAGTCAAAGCTTGATGTGTTTCAGGCGGCAACAGAGGAAGTTACTAAGTCAGTAGATGCCATATCTCTTGGTGTTACAGATACAGCTGAGAATATGGAAACTTCAACATCTATGACTCAGCAGATTCAGGATATAATTGACAACCTTATTGATGTTAAGGATCATACAGTGGAGTCTACAAAGAAGGCTATTGAGTCTGTAAAGGATGGTCTTGAGATTATCGAAGGACTTAAGGTTAGGTCAGATGATATAAATGTAGCAAACGAAGATGTTACAAGAGTTTCTGCTGAGCTTTGTGAAAAGATTGAGTCAGCAGAACAGATTACACAGATTATATATCAGATTTCAAGTCAGACAAATCTTCTTGCTTTAAATGCTTCTATTGAGGCTGCACGTGCTGGAGAGCAGGGAAGAGGATTTGCAGTTGTTGCAGATGAGATTCGTAAGCTTGCTGACGATACAAGAAGTTCTATTGATAGTATAACTGAACTTCTTCGTGGAGTTACAGAACTTGCAAATTATACATCAGAGATGGTTAAAAAGAGTGTTATGGCTGTTGAGGAACAGGCTAAATACATAGATGCAGCGGACAGCTCATTCCAGGCTATTGCTGGGGTAGTAGATGAGCTTCACGGTGATATGGAAGAGCTCGATAAAATCAGTGGTAATCTTGACGCTTCCAACAACTCTATTATTGATGGTCTTGCTAATCAGCAGGCTGCCAGTGAAGAGATTGCTGCTAATGCTCAGTCATCAGCAGACCTTTGTGAGTCAAACTTAAATGAGCTTAACAACGTAATCGAGGAGCTTAATCAGATTGCTAAGATTATCGGAAGTCTTAAGGATGGTAACATCGAGGAGATGAATCAAGTTCTCGAAGAGACAGCTGTTGAGATTGAGGAAGAAGAGCCAGAAGACGATACAGATTATTCTGCATATTTTGCTGATGAAGATGATGAACCTACAGAAGAGGAATCTGTAGAGGAAGATGAGTACGCCGAGGAAGATGAGTATGACGAAGAACCTGCAGAGGAAGAAGAGTACGCTGAGGAAGAGGAATACGAAGAAGAATTTGTAGAGGAAGACGAGTATACTGAGGAAGAGGAATACGAAGAGGAACCTGTAGAGGAAGACGAGTATACTGAGGAAGAGGAATACGAGGAAGAATCTGCAGAGGAAGAAGAGTACGCCGAGGAAGAGGAATACGAGGAAGAACCTGTAGAGGAAGATGAGTATGCCGAGGAAGAGGAATACGAAGAAGAACCTGTAGAGGAAGATGAGTATACCGAGGAAGAGGAATACGAGGAAGAGCCTGTAGAGGAAGAAGAGTATACCGAAGAAGAGGAATACGAAGAAGAACCTGCAGAGGAAGAGGAATACGAGGAAGAACCTGTAGAGGAAGATGAGTATACTGAAGAAGAGGAATACGAGGAGGAACCTGCAGAGGAAGATGAGTATACTGAGGAAGAGGAATACGAAGAAGAATCTGTAGAGGAAGAAGAGTAGTAATTCCTAGAAAAAGAGACACAACATATTAGTTGTGCCTCTTTTTTTAGTACTCCTCTTCAATAACCCAAAAGTCTAGATAATCGAAGTCGATTTCATCTATAAAGCTATCCTGAGTAAATCTAGTTCGTGAATGCATGATAAAATCTTTTTTGTTTATATCAAGCCATATGGGTTTTGATAAATCAAATTCATAACAGAGTTCGTCTAAGGCTTGATAAACCTTAGCAGTTCTTGTCATAGTGTAATCCTCGATACAAACGGTATGATCTCTTAATAATTTATTGTCTTTAATTAGTTTGCCCCAGATTCGAAACATATCCAACCTCGCGTAGAATGATTTTATAGTGTATATTATATATATGGAGGAAAGTTTCTTCAATAAAAAAATAATGTTTGGAAAATATATTTTATAGAGTTTGTACCAACTTGAAAATATATTAAGGTATGTTATAATCATTAAGATAAAACTATTATAATAAGTTAAAGGTGATATATGTATAAATTAATTACAACAGACGGAAATGCAAAAAGAGGTGAATTTACCACTCCTCATGGAGTTATACAGACACCAGTGTTTATGAATGTAGGAACTATAGCGGCGATTAAGGGTGCTGTGTCTACAGAAGATTTACAAACTATAAAAACACAGGTACAGTTATCAAATACTTATCATCTTCATGTTAGACCAGGAGATGAGATAGTTAAAAAATTGGGCGGACTTCATAAGTTTATGGTGTGGGACAAGCCTATCTTAACAGATTCGGGCGGATTTCAGGTTTTTTCCCTTGCTGGACTTAGAAAGATAAAAGAAGAGGGAGTGTATTTTAACTCTCATATTGATGGCAGGAAGATATTTATGGGGCCGGAGGAAAGTATGCAGATACAGTCTAATTTGGCATCAACCATTGCCATGGCATTTGATGAGTGTCCACCTGCTACAGCGGAAAGAAGTTATATTCAGCCTTCTGTAGATAGAACTACAAGATGGCTTAAAAGATGTAAGGATGAGATGGCAAGACTTAACAGTCTTGAAGATACTATCAATAAAAAACAGATGCTATTTGGTATCAATCAAGGCGGTATATTTGAGGATATCCGTATAGAACATGCAAAACAGATTACAGAGCTTGATTTAGATGGATATGCTATAGGTGGTCTTGCGGTTGGCGAAAGTCATGAGGAGATGTATCGTATAATTGAAGCTACAGTACCATACTTGCCTCAGAATAAGCCAACTTATCTTATGGGAGTAGGAACTCCGGCCAATATACTTGAGGCAGTGGAGCGAGGAGTAGATTTCTTCGACTGCGTATATCCATCAAGAAATGGTAGACATGGTCATGTATATACTAATCAAGGCAAGCTAAATCTCTTTAATGCGCAGTATGAAACTGATGATAGACCTATCGAAGAAGGATGTGGATGCCCGGCTTGTAAAAAGTATTCCAGAGCGTATATTAGACATCTCCTCAAGGCAAAAGAAATGCTTGGAATGAGATTTTGTGTATTGCATAATTTGTATTTTTATAATAATATGATGGAGGAGATTAGAGAGGCTATAGAGGAACATCGCTTTGCCCAGTACAAGCGACGTAAACTGGAAGGCTTTAATAATAAATAATCAGGAGGATATATTATGTTTTTAGCAGAAGGAACAGGTGGCGGTGCTTCAGGCGGTGGAAGCGCAATGATGACTATTTTAATTATAGTTTTATGGTTAGCGGTATTCTACTTTATGTTGATTAGACCACAGAAGAAACAGCAAAAGCAAAGAGATGAGCTCAACCGTTCTATGGAGCCAGGAGATAGCATTATGACTACTGGTGGTTTTTACGGAACTCTTCTTGATATTGTTGATGATACAACTGTAATTGTTGAGTTTGGTAACAATAAGAACTGTAGAATTCCTATGCACAAGAATGCTATTGCCGAGGTTGAAAAGGCTGGCTCAGCAGTTGTTAAGGACGAGGAAGAGGAAGAAGAAAAGTAGTTTTTTCCTAAACGATAAAAAGAGTATTTTCATAAGTACTCTTTTTATTTTTTTGTCAAAAAACTTGATAAAAATTTTCAAAAAAGGTAGACTATTTTGACGTTTTATGAGAGAATATACCCGATGATGTTTTTTAATATAAAAAAATGTCCTATATAAAATATTTATATTTGAAAGGAGTCTCAAAATGATTTATTCACATGAGGTAGAGAACATGTGCCCAGTTGCTCAGGGTGTTAACCATGGTTGTGCACCAATCCCTGAAGAAGCAAAGTGGGTAAAGGCAAAAGAAGTAAAAGACATTTCTGGTTTAACACACGGTGTAGGCTGGTGTGCACCACAGCAGGGTGCTTGTAAGCTTACTCTTAATGTTAAGGAAGGT